>DASVWS010000075.1:0-15648 GCA_036393095.1 Gemmatimonadaceae bacterium
GGGGTCGACCCATCGAGGACGGCGATCGCCGCACTCACGATCAGCGTGTTCAAGAAGAACGAAACTGCGTAGGCAATTACGGCCGCCAGCCCGAAAGTATTCGTGACCTTGGCGATGCCTTCACCTTGCATCGTAATAAAGCTGTCGCCGCCCAACTTGAGATATACCAAGATGGCGATCGCGAGCGTCAAAGCATGTTGCGCAACGTTGAAGAGCCCACGATCGAAGCGATTCTTGGTTGCGATTTGAGTAAGGCCAGTGACCACAACAATTGCAATGACGGAGTACCAATGGGGCACGATCAAGACCGAAGCCAAGTAGGGAACGAACGCGATCGACCCACGTGCGTTGTGCGGAAGCAAGAATGAAAGGAGCTCCGCCAGTAGGGCAAGGATAGCTAGCAAGACCAGCGCAGACACTCCGTCGCGCGGCAGAGCCGGCGATCTGAAATAGAGGAGTGCGGTTGCGCCTACCGCGGTTGCCGCGGTCGATGCTGCAATTACCGAAAATCGGATCTTCGCCATATTTGGATTGGACCCCCCGCCCGTCGCGCCTAGCTACCGATGGAGATCCAGCCTCCCAAGAATAGCCACGAGATCAAACTCGCGAGGTAGGTCATTCAGCGTCACCTCCCTTTTCACCGAGTCACTGCGATCCTCCGCAGTGCTCCGCTAAGGTTGGCTCCGCTCAACTGCTTGGGGAAAAAAATTCCTCCGCTCGCCTTCGCTTCACGAGGGAGGGGGTCACATGTTAGGTAGGTTCGGGCTGTCGTCCTGTTCCGCGTCTCACCGCGCAGCCGCACGTCATCGTGCGCCCCACGCTCACGCTACGTCATTTCGCACTGTACTCCACCCACCGGTTCGTCGCGTCGAGTACGGCCAGCACCGCGGCCGTCTCCATGCTCTCCTTCACTTCCGCCGTCCCGTTGAGCAATACCGTCTCGCGCTCGAATCGCGCTGTGATCCCGACGAACACGAACTCGTGATCGAACGCACTGATCGCCATGCACCCATGCAGGCCCAGCAACCCCACCGACTCCGCCTCACACCGAGTGATCGCCTGCAACGCCGCCTTGGCTGCCAACTCCACGCGCAACCTGGGACTCTCCAAACCATCGGCTTCGCCCACGTAGGACGAATCACCCTTCCGTAGCGTAACCCGGCACGTCACACCACTGCTCCGCGACCGCCGGACCTCGATGTCGTCGAAGTAAAGAAGCCGACGGCGCACGTCCTGCACCGGCACCGCCGGAATCGCCACCTGAGGGGCCGGGGTTTCTTCGGTTGGCCGTCGCCCGGTATCCCGCGTGGCCGCCACCGAAATCTTCTTGTGGCTCACCCGCATGCCCAGATGCGCCATCAACGCGCTCTCGACGTTGCGCACCGTCGCCTTGGGCGCCACCTCGTCCGTCGTCAGCAGGTGGATCTCCTCCACCGAACCGTTGGCGCCAGCGACGATCCGCGCCGAGATCACGCCCGGCAGCGTTGCCAGCAGCTCCTCCGCGCGGGAGATGGGCAGTACGCTCCCCGCGATCGGCGAAGGACTGGATGTCGATGTCGAAGTATTCACAGGCACGGACAGTGCTGCTCCGGCTAACTGGGTGATGGCCATGTGGTGGAAGCAATGATCGCACCAGGAATCGTGCGATCGGACAGCGTACGTACAACGTGAGTCCGCTGGTAGTGAGGGAGGTCACGCCAATATTGAGACGATCCTCCCCTACGGCAAGTCATGGATATCCGGCAGCTTATACTCCTTGATCTTCCGGTACAGCGTGCGTTCTCCGATTCCGAGCATCTCCGCCGCCTTCCGACGATTTCCCCGCGTCTCGCGAAGCGCCGCCTCGATCACACGCCGCTCGACTTCCGCCATCGTCATCCCCGGCGCAATCACCACCTCGTTCGGAGGAGGCTCACTTGCTCGCGGCTCGATCGCAGCCACCGACGGCCCACGCCCAAATTCGCCTGCAAATCCAGCGCCCTCACCCCCGGCAATCTCTCCCAGCCACCCGCCGGCACGCGCCCCCCCACGATCCCGCTCCAGGTCAAGGCGATGACGGAGCTCCTCCACCTGCAACTTCAGTTCCAGCAGGCTCCGAACGATGAACTCCAGCTCCTGCCCTCCGGTCCCTCCCTCCCCCGCCCCGTGCGCCATTCGGGGCATCCGCACCGGCAGCAGCCGCGCCGAGCCGCCTTCGCGAATCTGCCGCGGCAGGTCGTCCGGCTCGATTTCCCGTCCCGGCGCCAGCACCACCATACTGTCCACCAGATTCTTCAGCTCGCGCACGTTCCCAGGCCACGGATAGTCCACCAGGAGCTGCATGGAGTCCGCCGAGATGCCCAGGAATTCACGCCGGTGCTCCGCCGAGAACTCACGAATGAATTGCCGCACGAGGTATGGAATGTCCGACTTCCGCGCCCGCAGCGGCGGCAGGTAGATGTTCAGCACGCTCAGCCGGTAGAACAGGTCGCCGCGGAAGCTGCCCTCCTCCACCTGCTCGCGCAGCGGCCGATTGGTGGCCGCGATCACGCGCACGTTCACGCGGATCGGCTGCGTCGCACCCAATCGCATCACCTCGCGGTCCTCGAGCACACGCAGCAGCTTCACCTGCGTGGCCGGCGGGATGTCGCCGATCTCGTCGAGGAAGAGCGTCCCCTCGTCCGCCAGCTCGAACCGGCCCAGCCGCCGCTCAGCCGCTCCGGTGAATGCCCCCTTTTCGTGCCCGAACAGCTCACTTTCCAGCAGCGTCTCCGGGAGGGCGCCCACGTTCACCGCGATGAAGGGCTTGTTCTTCCGCGGGCTCAACCGGTGGAGCGCACGCGCCACCAACTCCTTCCCGGTCCCGCTCTCGCCCTCGACCAGTACCGTGCTCGACACCGGCGCCATCTGCTCGACCTTCACAAGTACTTCACGCAGCGGCTCGCTCTCGCCCACGAGTCCGGTTTCCCGCTGCAGCCGCCGCCGCTCGAGCACCCGCTTCACACCGCCGGCCACGTCCGCGACGTCCACCGGCTTGTGGTAGATCTCGACGAAACCCGCCGAGCGGAGCCGCTCGCGCTGCGCCTGGTCGGTGATGTTGGTCAGTCCGATGCTCGGCACGCCGGCCCAGAGTTGATCCTTCACGAGGGCCAGGGTCTGCGGATCACCCAGGTCGCCGCTGAACACCAGGACCTCGGGCTTCTCGCGCGCGAGCGCGGCGCGCATGTCGTCCAGGGGCGACACCACCACCGTGCGGATCCCGTCGCTCTCGAGCTCGGCGTTCAGCCGCACCGCCGGCTCCACGTCGTTCAACGTGATCAGCACCGTCATCGCGCCGCTTCCTCGCCGTGATCGCGCGCATCGCCGCGCACGATGGCCACCGCGTGCTCGACGATCGGTTCCAGCGCCGCCAGGCCGTCCCGCACGCCGCCCGGCGAGCCCGGCAGGTTCACCACCAGCGTGCGGGCGCGCGTCCCGGCCACGCCGCGCGACAACGCCGCACGCGGAAACCGGACGAGGCTCGACGCACGCACCATCTCCGCGATTCCCGGCGCTTCGCGCTCGAGCACGGCGCGCGTGGCTTCCGGGGTCACGTCCCGGGGTGCGAGCCCGGTGCCACCCGTCGTGAGCACGAGATCGGCCGTGTCCCCGTCGCACCACGCGAGCAGCTGCCGCACGATCGCGTCGGTCTCATCGGGCACGAGCGTCCGCGCCGCCACTTCGCAGCCGCGGCGCGCCGCCCACTCCGCGATCGCATCGCCCGAAGTATCGGACCGCTCGCCGCGAGCTCCGGCGTCGGAGATCGTGAGCACGGCAATCCGCATGGCTAGCGGTGCGTGCCGTGCTCGTAGAAGGGCAGCTTGACGATGGTGCCCGTGTATCGCTTGCCGCGGATCTCGATTTCGAGCGTGTTCCCGGACTGCGCGTGCGCCGTGGGCACGTAGGCCGTTCCGATGGCGATGTTGCAGCTCGGGCTCATCGTGCCGCTCCGCACCTCGCCGCTCGGCCGGCCGTTCACGAACACCGGATAGCCGTGGCGAGGGAAGGCACGGTCGGCGATGGTGAAGCCGACGAGCTTCCGGGGGATCCCCGCCGCCTTCTGCGCCTCGAGCGCCGCCCGGCCCGTGAAATCGCCCTTCTTCATCTTGACGATCCAGCCGAGGTTCGCTTCGAGCGGCGTCACGGTATCATCGATGTCGTTGCCGTAGAGCGCCATGCCCATCTCGAGGCGCAGCGAGTCGCGGCAGCCGAGGCCCGTGGGCGTCACCTTCCCCGACTTCATGACGGCGTTCCAGACGGCGACGGCGTGCGTGGGATCGAAGTACAACTCGAATCCATCTTCTCCGGTGTAGCCGGTGCGCGAGACGATCACGTTCTTCACGCCGGCGACGGTGCCCACCTTGAAGTGGTAGTAGCCGATCGTTTCGAGATCGACGTCGGTGAGCGCCTGGAGAATCTTCTGCGCTTCGGGGCCCTGGAGCGCGAGCAGGGCAACGTCGTCGCTGATGTCTTCGAGCTTCACGTCGAATTTCGCCAGCTGCTTGCTGATGTGGGCGAAATCCTTGTCCTTGTTCGAGGCATTCACGACCATCATCAGGTGGTCGGCGAAGCGGTACACCAGGCAGTCGTCCTCGAACGTGCCGCGCTCGTTGAGGATTCCGGAATAGTGGACCTGACCGACTTCGAGCGCGGCGACGTTGTTCGTGGTCACGTGATTGACGAAATCGACGGCCTGGGGTCCGGTGACGCGGAACTCGCCCATGTGACTCACATCGAACAGCCCGCACTTCTGGCGGACGGCGTTGTGCTCGGCGGTGATGCCGGTGGGGTACTGCACCGGCATCTCGAAGCCGGCAAAGGGGACCATCTTGGCGCCCAGCGCCACGTGGATGTCGTGGAAGGGCGTACGCTTCAGCGTGGTGCTGCTATCTGTAGTGGACATCTGCCAAGTCTCGGTTTGACCGGCCTGGATCGGCCGGGATAGGTAATGTGCCAAGGTGGCAGAAGGGAAGCCAGTGGGGAGGGGGGGACAGTCGGACGGTCGGGCAGACGATCAGTCGGACAGACGAACCCCCGCCGTCACAGTTCGCGCAGGGCGGCCTCGACCTCGGCGGCGTGTCCCGCCGGTTTCACCTTCTCGAATACGCGGGCGAGCTTGCCGGCCGCGTCGATCACGAAGGTCGTGCGCTCGACGCCCATGTACTTGCGTCCGTACATCGACTTTTCCTTCCACACGCCGTACTTCTCGGCGACGGTGTGTTCGGTGTCGGCGAGGAGCGTGAACGGGAGGTCGTACTTCGCCTTGAACTGCTGGTGGCTCTTCACCGAGTCCGGGGACACGCCGAGGATCACCGCCCGGGACGACGTGAAGCGCGGGAAGGCGTCGCGGAACTCGCACGCCTCGGTCGTGCAGCCGCTGGTGTCGTCTTTGGGGTAGAAGTAGAGGACAATCGGCGTTCCCTTGAGGTCCTTGAGCGAGAGCGGCACGCCGGCGTCAGTGTCGAGCGTGAAGGCGGGAGCGGGCTTTCCGATCGTGGGCATGGCAGATCCGGGATCGAGTTGGAAGTTCGCGGCGCGGGCAACAGCGGGCGCCCGGGAAATGTAACGCGCGCGTCATGTAACGGACCGCAATGGAGGGGGCGGTGTTGGACCGCGCGGCCGTGCCGCGACATGCGGGCCCGTGTCACCTGGCGTTCAGGTTCCGTGGTCGCCAAGGCGTTACGGGCCGAATACGGATTGTTCGCCGGGTCGAAATGTGCAGCCGGGTTCTTGGAGGCGACCACACCTCAACACGCCGCGCAGGCGGCGAAGGAACCCATCGATGCGGGCGAAATTGGCGATCGCGATGCTCGCGCTCGTGACGTGGCCGGCGGCGGCACACGCGCAGGGCACGGGCCAGGTAGCAGGAACCATAGCGGACAGTGCACGGCAGCCGATCACCGGCGCTGTGGTGCACATCGGCGGGACGATCTTCGGGGCGCTGACCGCCGGGGACGGCCGCTACATCGTTCGAGACGTTCCCGCGGGCGCACAGACGATCATCGTCACGGCGGTCGGGTATGCGCCGGATACGAGCGTCGTCACGATCTCGGCGAGCAGTCCCGTCGCACACGACGTGACGTTGCGGCCCGTGGTCACCCGCCTCCGCGCCATGGTGAGCCGCGCCTCGCCGCGCCTTGCGGAAACCCAACAGGTGGCGCTCCAGCAGCAGAAGACGGCCGCGAACATCCTGTCGGTCATGTCCGGCGACGAAATCCGGTCATTGCCGAACTACAATGCCGCCGAAGCGGCCGCCCGCATCCCCGGGGTCTCGACGGAGCGCGACGAGGGCGAGGGGAAGTTCGTGCAGATCCGCGGCACTGAGCCGCGCCTTTCCAACGTGACGATCGACGGCGTCCACGTCCCGGGAACCGAGGGCGGCGACCGCATCCCCAAGCTCGACGACGTGCCGGCCGATCTCCTCGGCGCCATCCAGGTGTCGAAGACCCTGCGCGCCGACATGGATGCCGATGCGATCGGTGGTTCCGTGAACCTGGTGACGAAGATTCCCGAGGGTCCGCCGCGCGGCTACATCGCCGCTCAGGGCGGACAGGCCTCCCTGCTCGCGCGAACCAACGGACAGGTCGGCATGGGCTACGGCGGCCGCGTCGGCGACGACGGCGCCCTCGGATACCTGATCAGCGGGTCGTACGACCGCAACAACCGCTCGATCGACGACGTGGAGTGGGGCTGGAACGTGGACGCCAACAACCGTTCGTACCCGGTGGAGTGGGATCAGCGCGACTACCTGTACGGGCGCATCCGGTACGGGTTGGGCGGTGACCTGGACTACCGGTTCAACAACGGCGGCACGGCGTTCCTGAAGGGCATGTGGAGCCAGTTCGACAATCTCGGGATTCGCTACCGGTTCGACGTGTCGGCGAGCGGTGACTCCTCCCTCGCGGCAACGCCGACGGCCGGCATCGGAACCGGTGCGACGTTCGTGCGCGAAGTGCAGAACCGCCAGCCGCACGAGCAGATGTTCGGGCTCACCGGCGGCGGCACGACGCCGATGGGCGCCCTGACCATGGACTACGCCCTCAATTATTCGGGCACACAGCAGGCGACGTACAACCATCGTACGCACGATTTCGAGTGGGACGGCCCGGCAGGGAACGGCCTCAACGTCCAATACAACGACGCCAACCTGGCCGCCCCGACGTACGCGTACACCAGTGCCACCGACGCCGCGCAGGCCGCGACCGCGGCCAACTATCCAATGTCGAAATACAGCATCGGCGACGAAACGACCGAGGCGCACGACCTCGGCGGCGCCGTCAACTGGCGGCTGGCCACCGGCGAAGGCGTCGATACCAATGCGTTCCAGTTCGGCGTCAAGCTGCGCAACGAGAATCGCTGGTACAACGACCTCAGCCAGAAGTTCGCGCCGACCGGCACGGTGCTGCTCACCCAGGTGCTCGACGCGTTCAGGGATCCCAGCTTCTACGCCGGACACGCCCCCGGCTTCTTCATGGGGCCGCAGCCCAACTGGAAGGCGTCGACGGACTTCGAGAACGCGAATCCCTCGATGTTCCAGGACAAGACGAATACGCTCGGAGATTCGAGCAACAGCTTCTCCGGAGCCGAGCGAATCCTCGCGGCGTACGTGATGAACACGAAGCAGGTCGGGCCGTGGATGGTCAATGTCGGCCTTCGCGTCGAGCAGACTCACGACGACTACACCGGCCACGTGCTCGCCACGGACTCGACCGGGATCACCACCCTCAGCCGGACCTCGGGGACGAAGGACTATGTCGACCTCTTCCCCAGCCTGCAGATTCGCTACACGATCGACCAGGCGTCGGACCTCCGGTTCGCCGTGACGCGCGGCATCGCCCGGCCGAACTACAGCGACCTCGTGCCGTTCCTCAACGGCCAGGTGTGCACGGCGTGCCAGCATGACTTCACGAACCTCTCCGCGGGCAACCCGAATCTTCACGCCCAGCACGCATGGAACTACGACCTGCTCTACTCCAACTACTTCACCCCCACCAGCGTGTTCTCGGCGGGCCTCTTCTACAAGCAGATCACCGACTTCATCTATACGCGCGAGTTCGTGTACCAGGGACCGGTCACCCAATTCGACGGCTACTACGGGACGCAGCCGGAGAACGGCGGTGACGCCCACATTGCCGGACTCGAGATGGACTACAGCGACCGCCTGCGGTTCCTGCCGGGCGCCTGGTCAGGAATCGGCTTCGATGCCAATTGGACCCACGTCGAATCCCAGGGCAACATCGTCGCCGATACCGCAAGCACCGCCGGCGGCCTCGGCAAGCCGATCGTCGCCCGCACGGCACCGCTCCAGCGCACATCGCCCAACGTGGGCAACCTCGCGCTCACGTACGATTGGGGGAAGGTAGCCGCCCGCGCCGCGTGGCAATACCAGGGCGCGAATATCTCCGACTACGGCGACGGCACCGCGACCGCCAACGGCGATAACTACTTCTATGCGCATTCCCAGATCGACGCCTCCGTCATGTACAATGTGACCCACGACATCCAGCTCCAGCTGCAGGGACTGGACCTCAACGACGCCGTCTTCGGGTTCTTCAACGGAACGCCATCGCACGCCTTCGCCGTGCAGCGCGAGTTCTACGGGCGGACGATCATCGCCGGGGCCAAGGTCGGGTTCTGACGCATTGCCGCGGGTCGGCGATGTCAGCTCGATGTCAGTTCCCGATCTGCGGGGAGCCGGCGACGTAACGCCGGCTTCCCGCACCGGGTGATATACTGGGCGTCAGGCACCCATTCACCTTCTCCCGGAGACTCGACCATGATTGCCAGTCGCATCGTTCTCGGCGCCGGCGCGGCAGCACTGCTGGCCCTCGTATCCCCGCAGGCCCCCGCCTACCGCGTGACGGCCACACACGTCATCGGCGGCGATGGGGGCTGGGACTACCTCACGCTCGACCCGGCGAGCCACCACCTGTTCATCACCCGCGGCGACCGCGTCCAGGTGATCGATCCGGCCGCCGGCAGGGTCCTGGCCGAAATCCCGGGGTTCAGCCGCGCGCACGGCGTCGCGTTCGTGGACGCGCTGGGCAAAGCGTACGCCACGTCGGGCGAGGACAGCGCCATCCGCGTGATCGATCTCAAGACGCTCACGGTCACGAAGAAGATCCACGCCCAGGTGGACGACGACGGCATCATCTACGATGCAGGCACGAAGCACGTCTTCTCGATGGACGGCGACGCCGGCATGGCGTCGATGATCGATCCGGCCACCGACCGTGACGTGGCCGACATTCCGCTCACCGGCAAGCCGGAGTTCGGCGTCGCCGACGGGCAAGGTCACCTGTATGTCAACATCGAGGACAAGGGCGAGATCGACGAGGTCGACATCGCCGCGAAGAAGGTGGTGCGCCACTGGTCGATGGCGCCGTGCACGGGTCCCACCGGACTCGCCATCGACGTCGAGCACCACCGCCTGTTCAGCGGCTGCCGCAGCGGCGTGATGGCCATTTCCGACGCCACCGCGGGCAAGCTCGTGACCACGGTGCCGATCGGCCAGGGCGTCGACGCGACGCGGTTCGACCCGGGCACCCAGCTCGCCTTCGCGTCGTGCGGCGACGGCACGATCACGGTGATTCACGAGGACACGCCGGACCGATACACGGTCGCACAGGTCGTGCGCACGATGAACGGGGCGCGCACGATGGAACTCGATCCCGCGACGCACACGCTCTATACCGCATCGGCGAAGATGGGCGAACTGCCCAAGGGCCGACGCGGCCGTCCGCCGATGATCCCCAACACCTTCACGCTGCTCACCCTGCAGCGCTAACCACGAGGTCAACGACTGCCGATGCCGATCTTTCACTCCATCCGACGTGCCGCCGCCGTGGCGGCCCTCCTTCCGGCGGCGGCGCCGGCTCCACACCGGCAGTCTCCACCGCGCCTTCCGCGCATCGGACATGTCTTCGTGATCGTCCTCGAGAACAAGGAATACGACTCGTCCTT
This sequence comes from Gemmatimonadaceae bacterium, assembly GCA_036393095.1. Classification (GTDB taxonomy): domain Bacteria; phylum Gemmatimonadota; class Gemmatimonadetes; order Gemmatimonadales; family Gemmatimonadaceae; genus JAGWRI01. The sequence continues at coordinate 9,982 of DASVWS010000075.1, forward strand.
CGGCCCCCAGTCGCCCGCACGCTACCTGCGTGGCACCCTGGTCGCGAAGGGCGCCCTGCTCCGCCAGTACTACGGCATCGGGCACTCGAGTCTCGACAACTACATCGCCATGGTCAGCGGCATCGCACCGGATCGCGCTACGCAGGGCGACTGCGGCCGGTATGTCGACTTCGCCGAGACCGGCGTCGCGCCGCACGGCCAGCCGATCGGCGACGGGTGCGTCTATCCCGCGCACGTGAAGACGATCGCCGATCAACTGGAGGCGGCACATCGCACGTGGAAGGCGTACATGGAGGACATGGGAAGGGACGAGTCGCGCGAGCGCGCGCCGTGCGGGCACGCGCCGCTCGGCGCCGTGGATCTCACGCGCCATGCAACGGCGGGGGACCAATACGCGGACAAGCACGATCCGTTCGTGTATTTCCATTCGATCGTCGACTCGCCATCGTGTGACGCACACGTGGTCCCACTGACCCCGCTCGCGCACGACCTGCGTTCGGTGGCCACGACGCCGGACTTCGCCTACATCACGCCCAACCTGTGCCACGACGGCCACGATCGCCCCTGTCGCGACGGAGAGCCGGGCGGCCTCGAGTCGACGGACCGCTTCCTCAGCGAGTGGGTGCCACGCATCATGGCATCGCCGGCGTTCAGAAGGGACGGGCTGATTGTCATCACCTGGGACGAAGCGCCGAGCGCGAACAAGGAGGCCTGTTGCCACGAGCCGACCGGCCCCAACACGACGTCTCCCGGAGCGGGCGGGCCCGGCGGCGGCCGCACCGGCGCGGTGCTCCTGTCCCCGTTCATCAGGCCCGGCACCGTTTCCGACACACCGTACAACCACTATTCCCTGCTGCGAAGCATCGAAGACCTGTTTGGCCTCGCGCACCTCGGCTACGCAGGCCAGGCGGGGCTCGTCCCGTTCGGCGCCGACGTGTTCACGGCGTCGAACGCGCGTCGTTAGCGACTGGACAGCGACGCAAGCCACGCCGCAATCGCGTCCGCGACGCGGGGGTCGGTCTCGCCGGGATACCCGAACGCCTCCGGCCCGGCGAGCCCCTCGGGCAGTCGCTTGAACATGTGGGAGAGCCCCTCGAGCACGCGCAATTGCGTCGCGCCGGCCGCGTGCGCATCGCGCAGCCGCTGGGCATGGTGCACGCCGAGGTTCTCGTCCCGGGATCCGTGGACGATGAGCACCGGCCCCGTGTAGGCGGCGATCGCTGCGGCGGGGTCCGTCGCTTCGCTCTCCCGCATGTAGCGGAGTCCCTCGGGAGGCATCATCGCCAACCCACCGATCCCTTCGCGAGACTTCAGCTCGTCGGGGATCGGCTGGTCCGCCATGATCGCCGCGATCACCCGATCCAGGTCGGCGAGCACCGCTGCACGGTCTTCCTGCGGACGCATGGCCGGCACCTGCTCGCGCATCACGCGGAGGATGCCGACGGCGGGGCCGGCGAGCAGCGCGAGTCCGCCGACGTCCACGCCGTCACGCCCGCCGCCGGGCCCTCGACCTCGCGCGCGGGGCGATAGTAGGGTTCATCATCGGGGCGCCGCCGCACGATGCGGACTGGAAGATGCCCGGGATTGGGGGGTCCGGCGACGATTGACGCAGAACCGGCAGTCGGCAGACAGCAGTCAGCAGTCGGCAGTCGGCAGTCAGCAGTGACTGTACACCGCCGACGATTGGTCAGCCGATCGACTCCCCACCCATGAGCACTGCCATGATCGCCTTCTGCACGTGGAGGCGATTCTCCGCCTCGTCCCACACACGACTCTGCGGGCCGTCGATCACGTCGGCAGTCACTTCCTCGCCGCGGTGGGCCGGCAGGCAGTGCAGGAAGATCGCCTGCGGGTCGGCCTTCTTCATGAGCTTGCCGTTCACGACGAATTTGGCGAACGCCTTGGCGCGCTTGGCCTGCTCCTGCTCCTGCCCCATCGAGGCCCACACGTCGGTGGTGACGACGTGCGCGCCCTCGGCGGCCGCCATCGGATCGCGCGTGACGGTGATCGACGCGTGCTTCCTGGCTTCGGCGAGCAGATGATCCGCCGGCTCGTAGCCTTCGGGACAGGCGATGCGCAGCTCGAAGCCGAGCCGCCCCGCGGCGTTGATCCACGAATTCGCCATGTTGTTCCCGTCGCCGATCCAGGCCACGGTCTTCTTCTCGTACGAGCCGAGATGCTGCCGGACGGTGAGCAGGTCGGCCAGCACCTGGCACGGGTGCACCATGTCGGTCAGCCCGTTGATCACGGGCACGCTCGCGAACCGGGCCAGCACCTCGGCGTCCTGGTGCGCGAAAGTCCGGATCATGATGCCGTCCACGTAGCGCGACAGCACGCGGGCGGTGTCGGCGATCGGCTCGCCCCGGCCGATCTGCACGTCGCGCGGCGACAGGAAGAGCGCATGCCCGCCGAGCTGGTAGGTGCCCACTTCGAACGAGACGCGCGTGCGCGTGGAGGACTTCATGAAGATCATCGCCAGCGACTTCCCGGCGAGCGGCCGCTTGTCGTACCGCCGGGCGCGCATCCGCTCGGCAAGCGCGAAGAGCTGCTCGAGCTGCGGCCTGGTGAAATCGGTGATCTGCAGGAAGTCGCGATGCGGCGGCTGTGCTTCCAGCGCCGGCGGCGCGGGCGGAGTATCGGCTCGGACGGGCTTGGCCATGGCGGAATGCCGGTGGTGAGGGACTACAGAATGTAGCGCCGGAGGTCCTCGTCTTCCACGATCGCCTTGAGCTTGTCGCGCACCGCGGCGGCATCGACGACGATGTCGCCGCGGCCGCGATCCGGCAGCTCGAACAGCGTCTCCTCGAGCTGCGTCGTCATCACCGTGTGCAGCCGGCGGGCCCCGATGTTCTCCATGCGCTCATTGACCAGCGCGGCGATGCGCGCGATCTCGGCGATCCCGTCGTCGGTGAAGGTCAACTTCGCGCCCTCGGCCTCCACGAGCGCCGCGTACTGCTTCGTGAGCGCGTTCTCGGGCTCGGTCATGATGCGGACGAAGTCGGCCTCGGTGAGCGGCTTGAGCTCGACGCGGATCGGGAAGCGGCCCTGCAGCTCGGGAATGAGATCGCTGGGCTTGGACACGTGGAAGGCGCCGGCGGCGATGAACAGGATGTGGTCGGTCTTCACCATCCCGTACTTGGTCTGCACGTTGGAGCCCTCGACGATCGGCAGCAGGTCGCGCTGCACCCCCTCGCGCGACACGTCGGGCCCGCCCATCTGGGAGCGCTCGCCCGCGATCTTGTCGATCTCGTCGAGGAAGATGATGCCGAGCTTCTCCACGCGATCGAGCGCGTCGGCGGTGACCTCTTCGAGATCGATGAGCTTCTCGAATTCCTGCTCGAGCAGGATGCGCCGCGCCTCGCTGACCTTAACCGTGCGCTTCTTCTGGCGCTTGGGCAGCATGTCCTTCAACATGTCGGCGAAGTTGTCCATCCCTTCGGGCGCGCCTTGCGTGGACAGGACGTCGAGCATCGGCGCCCGCGGCGTGACCTCGACCTCCACCTCGCGCGACTCGAGCTGTCCGTCCTTGAGCAGCTGGTGCAGCTTCTCGCGGGTCCGTTGGTGGCGCTCCTGCGCCAGCTCCTGCTCCCGCGTGACGTCGCCCCTGGCCGACACCACGAACACGTTGGCTTCCTCTGGCTTCTCCTCCGGAGTCTTCGTTTTGGGAGGCTCGGGTGGCGGAAGCAGCAGGTCGAGCAGCCGCTGCTCCACGCGCTCGTGCGCGAGGTCCTCGATCTCCCCCTCGCGTTCGGTGCGCACCATGTCGATGGCGCTCTCCACCAGGTCGCGCACCATCGACTCCACGTCGCGCCCCACGTAGCCGACCTCGGTGAACTTGGACGCCTCGACCTTGATGAACGGCGCGCCGGCGAGCTTGGCGAGACGGCGGGCGATCTCCGTCTTCCCGACGCCGGTCGGTCCGATGAGGATGATGTTGTTGGGCGCGATCTCCTCGCGGATACCCTCCGGCGCGCGCTGCCGGCGCCACCGGTTGCGCAGCGCGATCGCGACGGCCTTCTTCGCGTCGGCCTGGCCCACGATGTACCGGTCCAGCTCGGCGACGATCTGGCGCGGCGTCAGGTCGGCCAGGCGTGCCAGGACTTGTTCGGTGTGATTGGTCGGCATGAATGATCCGCCCGCACGGGCCGGCGCGCGCGGCGAACCCGATGTTCGCCACGCCCCCGCCCTCGCGGTTCAGGCGTCGAGAACGGTGATATTCGTGTTCGTATAAATGCAGATCTCGCCGGCGATCGTGAGCGCCTTCTCGACGATCTCCCGCGGCGTGAGCGCGGTGCTGGCGGCCAGGGCGCGCGCCGCGGAGAGCGCATACGGTCCGCCGGATCCGATGGCGAGAATGCCGTCATCGGGCTCGATCACCTCGCCCGTGCCCGAGATGAGGTAGCCGTTGTTGGCGTCGGCGACGATGAGCATCGCTTCGAGGCGCCGCAGCACGCGATCGCTGCGCCACTCCTTGGCCAGTTCGACCACGGCGCGCGGCAGGTTGCCCGGGAACCGCGTAAGCTTCTCCTCGAACTTCTCGAACAGGGTCAGGGCATCGGCCACCGACCCGGCGAATCCGGTCAGCAGCTTGCCGCCCTGCATGGCGCGCACCTTCTGCGCCTTCGCCTTCATCACGGTTTCGCCCACGGTCACCTGTCCGTCGCCGCCGAGGGCGACCTTCCCGTCGCGGCGGACGGCGAGGATGGTGGTGGCGCGTATGGTCGGGAGTGGCATGGGTGTAAGATAGCGCCCGTGGAAGACGGATGACGCCGGACCCGCAAGTCGTTGCGCGGGTTCGACTCTGGCCGGCGCCTACCAGACGCCCGGGATCAGCGCCTTCACCCGCCGGCGGTAATCCCGATAGCCGTCGCCGAACTGCTCGACCATGAACCGCTCCTCGGCGGGCCACTTGACTCGCCACGCCAGCAGAACCACAGCCAACGCCAGGACCCCGCGAACCTCGCCGACAGCCAGCGCCGTTCCCGCTATCGCGAGTGAGAGGCCGGAGTAGATCGGGTGGCGGACGTATGCGTACGGCCCGTGGACCACGAGTTGGTGCGAGGCCTTGACGGTCACATTCGCGCTCCAGTTGCCTCCCAGCGTCGCGCGCGCCCAGAACGCAATGGCGATGCCGATCGCCGTCACCGCGACGCCCGTCCAGGCGACGCCGGCGCCTGGCGCCACGAACCGCCGGCCGAGAGGCCCCACTGCCATGGCGGGAACGAGCAGCAGCACCCATGCGGTGATCGTGAGCGCGCGTTGCAGCAGCTGCTGCCGGAGGGGCTGCCGGCGGACGGCCGGTTTGGCGCGGAGCGCGCCCACCAGCCAGACGACGAGGATCAGCAGCCAGAGATCCCGGATGACGGACCACGGAGTGAAAGACATGACGGTCCCGATTGCGATGGTCGCCGGCGCTACGCCCGCGGGTGGCTCTTCTGGTAGACCTGCTTCAACCGCTCCACGCTGGTGTGCGTGTAGATCTGCGTGGTGCTGATGGAGGCGTGGCCGAGCAGCTCCTGCACGGCACGGAGGTCGGCGCCGGCGTCGAGCAGGTGGGTGGCGAAGGTATGGCGCAGCGAGTGCGTGGTGAGCCCCGCGTCCTCGTCCACCTGCGATAGGAACTTGCTCATGATCTTCTGCACGGCGCGCACCGTGAGCCGGCGTCCG
>DASVWS010000076.1:0-4896 GCA_036393095.1 Gemmatimonadaceae bacterium
GCTGGACGGCGTCCGGGTGGACGGCCTGGACCGGAAACAGCTCGCCGACATTCGCAACGCGAAGATCGGGTTCGTATTCCAGGGGTTCAACCTGCTGGCGCGCACCACGGCGCTGGACAATGTGGAGATGCCGCTGCTGTACGACCGCACCGGCCGGCACCACCGGGACACGAAGAAGGCGGCGCGCGAGGCGCTGGAGCGCGTGGGGCTGGGCGAGCGGCTGGATCACGAGCCCAGCGAGCCCTCGGGCGGACAGCAGCAGCGCGTGGCCATTGCCCGCGCCCTCGTCACGCAGCCGGCGCTGGTGCTGGCAGACGAGCCCACGGGCAACCTCGACTCGCAGACGTCGGTGGAGGTGCTGTCACTGTTCCAGGAGCTCAACGACCAGGGCATCACGGTCGTGCTCGTCACGCACGAGCACGACATTGCCGAATACACGCGTCGCGTGGTGGAGCTGCGCGACGGACACATCATCCGTGACGAGCCGATCGTGAGTCGGCGCATCGCGGCCGAAGACCTGGGCAAGGTCGGCACGGTGGCGGGGGTCATCTGATCATGAAAGCATCCCGACTGATCAACATCGCGGGCAAGAGCATCCTCAAGAACAAGATGCGGACGCTCCTCACCATGCTCGGCATCATCATCGGCGTGGGGGCCGTGATCGTCATGGTGGCCGTGGGGCAGGGCCCCAAGGCCGAGATCCAGCGGCAGGTCAACAATCTCGGCACCAACATGCTGATCATCACCAACGCCAACCTGAACATGGGCGGGGTGAGCCAGGGCGCCGGGTCGTCGAACCGCCTCACGATCGAGGACTACAACGTCCTCAAGACGCAGGGGCTGCTGCTGCAGCACGTGTCGCCGGACGTCGTGTCCTTCGCGCACCTCGTGGGAGGCGTCGGCAACTGGCGCACCGGCATCCACGGTGTCTCGCCGGACTACCAGGACATCCGCGATTGGCACGTGACCTCCGGCCGCTTCTTCGACCAGACGGACCTGAACTCGAACGCGCGCGTGATCGTGATCGGGAAGACGATCGCCGACGCTCTGTGGCCGAATCAGGATCCGGTGGGGCAGGAGGTGCGCGTCGGCCGGGTGCCCGTGAAGGTCATCGGCGTGCTGGCGGCCAAGGGGCAGACGGCGGAAGGCAACGACCAGGATGACGTGATCCTGGCGCCCTACACCACCGTGCGCACGCGGCTCACGCGGCACAACTTCATTCCGCAGATCCTCGCCAGCACGGCCACCAAGGAAGGGATTCCGGCCGCGACGGCGGAGATCACCGACATCCTGCGCGGCGCGCACAAGCTCGCCTCGTACGATCCGAACGACTTCGACGTCAAGAACCAGACGCAGTTGGCGCAGGCGGCATCGGGCACCGCCGACGTGATGACGCTGCTGCTCGCGGCGATCGCCAGCATCTCGCTGCTCGTGGGCGGCATCGGCATCATGAACATCATGCTCGTGTCGGTCACCGAACGCACGCGCGAGATCGGCATCCGCATGGCGATCGGGGCGCGGGGAAGCGACGTGCTCACCCAGTTCCTGGTCGAGGCGATCGTCATGAGCATCATCGGCGGTCTGATCGGCGTGGGAGTGGGCTACGTCGGCGCGGCGATCGTGCAGCACAGCACCGGGTGGCTGACGTCGATCCAGCCGGCGATGGTCGGCATCGCCATCGGCTTCTCGGCGGCGGTGGGCATCTTCTTCGGGTACTATCCGGCGCGCAAGGCGGCGGCGCTGGATCCCATTCAGGCACTGCGATACGAGTAGGCATGGGGCACGGGGGCACGGAACGCGCCGGTTGGGCGGACACGATGGTCGCCGCCGTTCCCCCGGCCTCGTATATTCGCCCGTCGACTCTGGACACTGCCGTCCGGGGCAGCGCCGACGGGGAGTTCATGCGCACGTCTCGCCTGGGCCGCTGGGCCCGCTGGGGATGGCTGGCCACGACGTTCGCCATGGGCGCGGCCCTGCTGGCGACGGCATGGACCAGCCGCCTGCGGGTGGTGCGCGCGGCCTCCACGCTGAACCGCGGCCAGGCCGGCGTGCTGTTCGAATCGGCGCGCCAGGTGGTGCGCGAGCTCCCGTCGCCCATCACCGGCACGCAACTCGACTCGCTGCTCCGCCTGCGCGAGGACGCGGGGCTGCGCTACGTGGGCGTGTTCGCGTCCGACGGCACGCCCATCGCCCAGGCCGGCGAACCGCTGGGCACGGTGCAGCTGGACCAGGGGCGCTTCGAACCGGGGCCGCCGCAGGTCACCAATGTCGGCTCGCGCATCCGCATCACGGCGCCGGCGCCGCCGCCGCGCGGCCCCGACGGTGAGGAGCGCCGCGGCCGCCGCCGCATTCTCGCCGTCGAGTTCGAGCCGGTGGTGGCCGAGCAGATGGCCGCCGATTCCACCAGCACGCTGCTGCTGTCGGCGCTGGTCGCCGCCGCGCTGCTCGCCGCGGCCTTCGTGTTCTGGCGGCTCTCGGTGCAGCAGGAGCTCGCCGAGCGCCGGCTCGAGGATCAGCGCCGGCTGAGCGCCCTGGGCGAAATGGCCGGCGTGATGGCGCACGAGATTCGCAACCCGCTCGCCTCGCTCAAGGGACACGCGCAGCTCCTCGCCGAGCGGCTGCGCGGCGGGAACGACGCCGAGCGGCGCAAGGCGGACCGCGTGGTGCACGAGGCGGAGCGTCTCGAAGCGCTGACCAACGATCTGCTCGACTTCGTGCGGTCGGGCCCCATCGACGTGACGCCGTCCGATCCCCGCGCCCTCGTCTCGGCGTGCGTGGACGAGGTAGGCGCCGACGCGTTCACGCTCGATGTCGCCGCCGCGCCGGCGAGCTGGCCGTTCGATCCGGCGCGCATGCGGCAGGCGCTCACCAACGTACTCCGCAACGCGCTGCAGGCCACGGCGCCCGGCACGCGCCCCGAGGTGTCGGTGCGCGGGCACGACGGACGGCTGGAGATCGCGGTGCGCGACTTCGGCGACGGCATCCCCGCCGGCGACGAGGAACGGATCTTCGCGCCCTTCTACACGACGCGCACCACGGGCACCGGGCTCGGCCTGGCCGTGGCGCAGCGCGTCACGCAGATGCACGGGGGGACGATCACCGCCGCCAATCACGAGGGCGGGGGCGCGGTGTTCCGCATGACGCTGCCGCGGGGCTGAGCGCGATGGCCAGGATTCTCGTGGCCGACGACGAGCAGGGGCTGCGCGAGTTCGTGGCCGAGGCGCTGGAGGACGACGGCCACACGGTGGTGGCGGTGGCCGACGGGCAGGAAGCTGCGCGGCGGATCTCGCAGGAGAGCTTCGACCTGCTGATCACCGACCTGCGCATGCCGAAGCTCGACGGGCTGGCCGTGCTGCGCCACGCGCGCGCCGAGCAGCCGGAGATGGAGGTCATCCTCCTCACGGCGCACGGGTCCGTGGAGAGCGCGGTGGAGGCGATGAAGCTCGGCGCGTTCGACTATCTGGAGAAGCCGGTCAGCAGCCCGCGCGAGCTGCGGCTGCTGGCGGCGCGCGCGCTGGAGCGGCGCACCCTCCTCGCCGCGCGCGACCGCGCGGCGCGCGAGGCTGAGCCGCTGCCGCCGCTGTCGTACGGCGATCCGGCGATGGAGCCGGTGGTGGAGGCGCTGCGCAAGGTGGCGCCTACGAATGCCAGCGTGCTGCTCATCGGCGAGAGCGGCACCGGCAAGGAAGTCGCGGCGCGCACGCTCCACGCGTGGAGCGCGCGGGCGAGCGGTCCGTTCGTCGCGGTGAACTGCGCGGCGCTCCCCGAGACGCTGCTGGAGAGCGAGCTCTTCGGCCACGAGAAGGGTGCGTTCACCGGCGCCACGGTCTCGCGGCGCGGGCGGATCGAGCTGGCCGACGGGGGCACGTTCTTCCTCGACGAGATCGGCGAGATGAAGCCCGAGGTGCAGGCCAAGCTGCTCCGCGTGATCCAGGACCGGCGGTTCGAGCGCGTGGGCGGCACGCGGACCATCGAATCCGACGTGCGCTGGGTGGCCGCGACCAATCGCGATCCGGGCGAGCTGCGGGCGACGGGCGCGCTGCGCGAGGACCTGTACCACCGGCTCGCGGTGTTCCCGATCCATCTGCCCCCGCTCCGCGAGCGGCCGCGCGACATCCTGCCGCTGGCCGAGAACCTGCTGCGCCGCATCGGGCCGCAGGTGGGACGGGCCCAACTCACCCTCGGCGACGACGCGCAGCAGCTCATCCAGTACGCCGAATGGCCCGGCAACGTGCGCGAGCTGGCGAACGCGCTGGAACGCGCGGCGATTCTCTCCGGCAGTCCGGTGATCCGCGCCGCCGACCTGCAGTCGCCGAACGAACCGCGCGTCATCCGGCCGGTGCACGCTGCAGGCGCCGGCGCCAGTCCGCGCGCGCTGGCGACGATGGAGCGCGACGCCATCGCCGCCGCGCTCGCCGCCACGCGCGGCAACCGCCGCGAGGCCGCGGAGCGATTGGGCATCGGCCTCAGGACGCTGTACGACAAGCTCAAGCGGTATCGGTTGGACGAGGAAAGAGAATGAGACAGTCGGACGGTCGGTCAGTCCGACTGTCCGACTCGCTCACTCCCTCTCCACTTCCCACCACAGCCGAGGCGCCGCCTTCTTCCGCGGCCAGAGCTCGTCCAGCGTATTCCCGTCGTACAGGCGGCCGTTCTTCATCACGTACCTGATCGTGTTGGTGTTCCGGATGTCGTCCAGCGGATTCCTGTCCAGCACCTGAAGATCGGCGAGCTTGCCCGGCTCGAGCGAGCCCAGCTCCTTGTCCAGCCCGATCGCCTCGGCGCCGAAGATCGTGGCCACGCGCAGCACGTCCATGCGGGGCATGCCGCCCGAGGCGATGTTCCAGATCTCCCACTGCGCGCCCAGCCCCTGGAGCTGGCCGTGGCTCCCCATGC
>DASVWS010000077.1:0-3514 GCA_036393095.1 Gemmatimonadaceae bacterium
CGCGCGAAGCCGGCGTGCATGTCCTCGCGCAACTCGGCCAACTCCGAACGGCTTTCGTGCCGGAACGCCTCGAGGGCGCGGGTCCACCGGGCGTCTGCCTCGGCGAATCGCGCGTCGATGCGCGCGTCCGTCTCACCGAACCTGGCATCGATCCGCGCGAAGCCGAGATCGGCGACCTCCCGCAATTCGGCGCGGTTGCGCTCGACGGAATCCATCCAGCTCACCATGGCTTCGGCGGCCTCGTCTCCGAGAGTCTCGTAGAGCTTGCGCGACAGCTTGGCGGCCACGGGCATGATCGACCTCCGGTGGAGGTGTGCCGCCGAGTGTAATGCTACCCCCACTCGGCGGCGCAATCAATTCCCCGCCGAAACCCGCAGTTCTTGGCGGTCCTCCTGTCCGACTGTCCGACTCCCCTACTCGCCCATCATCTCCATCCCCATCGCATGCTCCACGCCCTTGAGGAACACCACCAGCGGCAGGCAGACCACGAACAGCCCCGTGATCAGCAGGAACACGTGGTTGTACGAGATCACCGCGGCTTGCTGGTGCACGAGGCCGTCGAGCAGGGCGAGGGCGCGCTGGGTGGCGGTGTACGCGTCGGCGCCGGCGGCGCGCATGCCGCCCTCGACCATCTGCAGCCAGCGCCAGGTGGTGCCGTCGGTGGCGCCGACGTGCCAGCTGATCATGTCGTGGTAGCGCGCCACGCCGCTCGTGAGCTGGGTGGCCGACAGCGCCACGCCGACGCTGCCGAAGACCTGCCGCACGACATTATAGAGTCCTGATGCCGACGTCATGCGCGGTTTCTCCACCGTGGCGAGCGCGGCGGTGCTGAGGGCGACGAAGATGAGTCCGAACCCCACCCCCTGCCACATCTGCGGCCAGAAGAGATCCCAGAAGCCTACCTGGCTCGTGAGGTGGGAGAGGGCGTAGAACGAGTATGCGCTCACCACGAGACCGAGCCCCACGAGCACGCGCGGGCCGACCCGGTTGTACGCGCGTCCCGCGATCGGCATGAGCACGGCCATCGCCAGTCCGCGCGGCATGAGCACGAGCCCCGATTCGTACGCGCTGTACCCCAGCAGGTTCTGCAGGAAGAGCGGGAGCAGGAAGAGCGCGGCGTAGAGCCCGAGTCCGAGGATGGCGCCGATGGCGGTGGCCGAGGTGAAGGCGCCGTTCTTGAACAGGCGCAGGTCCACGGCTGGCGTGTCGCTCCTCAGCTCGCGCCAGACGAAGAGCACGAGCCCGATGACCGCGACGATGGCGAGGCGCGTGATGAACGCCGAATCCCACCAGTTGTCCTTCTCGCCATTCTCGAGCATGAGCTGGAGGGCGCCGAGCCCCACGGTGAGGAGCGCGAGACCCGTCCAGTCGATGTGCCCCCTGGTGCGCACGAGATACGGCGGATCCTCGATGAAGCGCATCACCATGAACACATTGATGATGCCGATGGGCACGTTGATGAAGAACACCCACGGCCACGAGTACTGGTCGGTGATCCACCCGCCGAGGGTGGGGCCGAAGGCGGGGGCGAGCACGACGCCCAGCCCGTAGATCCCCATCGCGACGCCCTGCTCCTGCGGCGGGAACACCTCGCGCAGGATGGCCTGCGAGACGGTGATGAGCACGCCGCCGCCGATGCCCTGGATGATGCGCCAGAAGACGATGGTGCCGAGCGTCGTCGAGAGGCCGCACGCCATGGAGGCGACGGTGAAGCTGGCGATGCTGAAGATGTAGAAGTTCTTGCGCCCGAACCGCGAGCTGAGCATGCTCACGATCGGCATGATGATCACGTTGGACAGGATGTAGCCGGTCACCACCCACGTGATCTCGTCCACCGTGGCGCCGAGCGTGCCGCGCATGTCGGGGAGCGCGACGTTCACGATGCTCGAGTCGAGCACGGCCATGATCGTGCCGATGAGCACGGTGCCGGCGACGACCCATTTGTTGACGGGCGGTTTCTCTGCCATCGGGAACCGGATCCGGAGGGGGACGCGAGAGCAGCTTCTTCTAACGTATCGCGTCGTCGTCCCAATGCCAGCGTCGAACGCGCGGACCACGCGGCACGGGGCAACCCGCGGGGAGCGGAGGGTGTGCGTCGCCGCCGCTTGCGCCCGGGCTGCCCGCGGCGAACTTCAGGCAGAGCCCGGAGTGCCGGCGGGTGACGGCGCAGGCGGTCCGGGCAACAGGCGAGTGACCGGGCGAGAGGGCCCATGACGGACGATTCCAATTCCGCGCCGGCGGTCGACATCGCCGGCGGCGGACCGGCGGGGCTCGCCGCGGCGATCGCGCTCGCGGCGGCGGGGCGGCGCGCCGTCGTGCACGAGCGCGCCCGCGACGTGGCCCACCGCTTCCACGGCGACATCCAGGGACTCGAGAACTGGACGAGCGACGTCGACGTCATCGAGGAGCTCGCGACGATCGGCGTCGCCCCCACGTTCGAGTACACGCCGTTCCGCGAGACGGTGCTCTTCGAAGCCGACGGGCGCGAGCATGTCTACCGCTCGGAGCGCCCCTTCTATTATGGCATCCGCCGCGGCGCCCGCGCGGGCACGCTCGACGACGCGCTCAAGCGGCAGGCGCTGGACCGGGGGGTGGAGCTGCGCTTCCGCGACCCGGTGGACCGCCTGCCCGACGGGGGCATCGTCGCGTTCGGGCCGCGCGGCGCCGACGTGATCGCCGTGGGCTACGTGTTCGAGACCGACGCGTCCAATGGCGCATACGTCGTGTTCTCCCCCGCGCTGGCGCCGCTGGGATACGCGTACCTGCTCGTGGCGAACGGCCACGGCACCGTGGCGTCGTGCATGTTCTCGGAGTTCCAGCGGGAGCGCGAGTTCCTGGACCGGACGGTGGACTTCTTCCAGCGCCACGTCGGCGTGCCGATGCAGAACGAGCGGCGCTTCGGCGGCACGGGCAACTTCCGTCCCTTTCGCCCGATGCAGCGCGGGCGGATGCTGTTCGTGGGCGAGGCGGCCGGATTCCAGGATCCGCTGTGGGGGTTCGGATTGCGGTATGCGATGGTGTCGGGGCAGCTGGCGGCCGCCGCGCTGATGGCGGACGAGCCCGAGCGTTACGAAGCGCTCGTTCGCCGGCGCTTCGGCACACTCTTCCGCGCCGGACTCGTGAACCGGTACGTGTTCAACCAGTGGGGCCGCCGCGCCTATCGCGCGCTCATCCGGCGGCTCGATCGCGCGCCCGATCCCCGGCGGTCGCTCACGCGGCAATACGAGGAACCGTTCGCGAAGCGCCTGTTGTATCCGCTGGCGGCGCGTGCCGGCCGCTGGCCGCGGGATCCGGCGCCGTGCGCGGACGCGCACTGCGACCGGATCTGGTGCCGCGGGGAGCACCGGGCGGCCGAAGACTCCGGCCGTGCCCGCGCCCCCATTCGTGAACGCTAGTAGAGGTGCACGGCGCGGGACGCGGCCAGTCCACCGTCGACGAACGCGGAGTCGGTGGCCACGGCAATCGTGATACGGCTGAGCGTCTTGGGCGGGAACCAGTTGGACTGCACGCTGTC
>DASVWS010000078.1:0-2552 GCA_036393095.1 Gemmatimonadaceae bacterium
GCTCACCGCCGAGAAGCACGATGCCTTCCTGACCTTCGATGAGAACCGCCAGCCGATGGAGAAGTTCAGCGGCGCGCAGCTCATCCAGAGCGAGCCCGACGCCTCCAGCTTCCCCTCCGGTGGCCTTCGCGCCACGTGGGAAGCGCGCGGATACACGGCGTGGAATCCGGCAAGCCCGGTGTTCATCGTCGAGTCGGGTGGCGTGCGCACGCTCTGCATTCCGTCGGTGTTCATCGGCTATCACGGTGAAGCGCTGGACGAGATGACGCCGCTGCTTCGCAGCTCGGACGTGCTTTCCGAAAAGGCGATCGAGCTGCTGACGCTCCTCGGCGACCGTGGGGTCCAGCGCGTGTACACGACGCTCGGACCGGAACAGGAATACTTCCTCATCGACCGCGGGTACTTCGCCCTCCGCCCCGATCTGGTGATGTCGGGCCGCACGCTGCTGGGGGCGCCGCCGCCGCGCGGCCAGCAGCTCGAGGACCACTACTTCGCCGGCATTCCCGAGCGCATCCAGGCGTGCATCGCCGAGGTCGAGCACGAGCTCTACAAGCTCGGCGTACCGATCGTGACCCGTCACAACGAAGTGGCGCCGTCGCAATTCGAAATGGCGCCGATGTTCGAGGAAACGGACATCGCCGTCGACCACAACCAGCTCGTCATGGCGACGCTCCGGAAGGTGGCCCTTCGCCACGGCCTGCAGGCGCTGCTGCACGAGAAGCCGTTCGCCGGCATCAACGGATCCGGCAAGCACTGCAACTGGTCGATGTCCATCACGTCGGACCGTCCCGAGCTCGACGGCTTCAACCTGCTCAAGCCCGGCGATACGCCGCACCAGAACGTGCGCTTCCTGCTCTTCCTGGCGGCCGTGCTGCAGGGCGTGCATCGCCACGCGGGGCTGCTCCGCGCCGGCATCGCATCGTCGGGCAACGAGCATCGGCTGGGCGCGAATGAAGCGCCGCCCGCGATCATCAGCGTGTTCATGGGACGCACCCTCACGCAGGTGATCGAGAGCATCGCCGGCGGACGGACCGCCGAGAGCGCCGAGCAGGCCATGATCAAGCTGGGCGTGGCGAAGCTCCCCGACATCGAGAAGGACAACACCGACCGCAACCGCACGTCGCCGTTCGCGTTCACCGGCAACAAGTTCGAATTCCGCGCCGTCGGCTCGTCGGCCTCGATCGCGTTCCCGGTGTGTCTGCTGAACGTGGCCGTCGCCGAGGCGCTCGGCGAGCTCACCGTCGCCCTGCGCGCCGAGCTCAAGAAGACGAAGAAGGTCGACGACGCCGTCCTCAAGGTCGTCCGCCCGGTGTTCCGCGCCACGAAGAACGTTCGCTTCGAGGGGAACAACTATTCCGAAGCGTGGGTGAAGGAAGCCGAGAAGCGCGGGTTGCCCAACCTGCGTCGCACCCCCGAGGCGCTGGCGCAGCTCACCACTCCCAAGTCGCGCACGCTGCTCACCGGCCTCGGCGTGTTCACCAAGGAAGAGCTGGAGTCCCGCTTCCACGTGCGCCTCGAGCGGTACGTGAAGGACATGCTCATCGAAGCGCACACGCTGCGCGAGATGGTGGATACCATCGTGCTGCCGGCCGGCTATGCGTACGCCGGCGCGCTCGCGAAGGCGGCGGCCAACGCCAAGTCAGCCGGCATCGCCGGCGCCGTCCAGGTCGAAGCCGCAAACGAGGCGTCGAAGCTCGTCGCCGCCGTCCGCAAGACGCGCGCGGCGCTGGGCAGGGCGATCGAAAAGGCCGAGTCGATGCACGATACGATGGAAGAGCAGGCCAGGTACCTCACGAGCAGCTGCGCCGGCGCGATGCAGGCGGTGCGCGAGGCCTCCGACGCGCTGGAGTTGGCCGTCAGCGACCAGAACTGGCCGTTGCCGAAGTACCGCGAGATGCTGTTCCCCGTCTGACGATCGGCCGCTGGCGGAGGACGAACGGGAGGCACATTCTTGTGTGCCTCCCGTTGTCATTTCTCCCCGCCCGAGACCGGGACCCGCCTTCCCCCAGAGGAATTCCCATGAAACGCCGCCGGTTCAGTGCCGCTTCCGCCACGGCCGCGGGCGCGCTCGCGCTCGGGTGCGCCCCGGCCGGCGCGACCGCCTCGCAAGACAGCGGAGGCGAGGCCATGGCGCCCCTGCCGCCGTCAATCCGGGATCTGAAGCCGCTCGCGCCCGCCCCGGTGCCGATCACGACCGCCGAGCGCGAGGCCCGCATCGAGAAGGCGCGGCGGCTCATGGCCGAGAATCAACTCGACGCGATCTTCATGGAAGGCGGAACGAGTCTGTTCTATTTCACCGGCGTCCGTTGGGGATTGAGCGAGCGCACCTTCGGCGTCGTCATTCCGCGCAATGGCGAGATCGCGTGGGTGACGCCGGCCTTCGAGGAAGCGCGTGCCCGCGAGCTCATCCGGTTCGGCACCGACATCCGCACCTGGCAGGAGGACGAGAGTCCGTTCGCCCTCGTCGCCGGCGTTCTCCGCGATCGCGGCGTGGCCACCGGGCGCGTGGGCATGGAGGAACGGGTGCGCTTCTTCATTGCCGACGGCATCCA
>DASVWS010000079.1:0-14240 GCA_036393095.1 Gemmatimonadaceae bacterium
CTTTCGAATGCGCCGCTGTCCCTGCCGCAGCCGGCAGCTGTGAAAACAGACCTGGTCTTCGCAGGAATCATCGGGCTCTTGGGCGGAGTTGCATTGAGCGCCCCCGCAGATAGTCGAGCGGTGACCGGCAAGACCAACTGGACATTTGTGGCCGGCGTCATACTGGTTGGAGGAATCCTGGCGGCGGCGATGATTGCCGCCGGGTGGGCATCTTGACGTCCCACCGGCTAACGAGGCACTGCTGCCCGCGGCGGCTGTGGAAGGGGCCGGCTCGCTACGCTCGTTGGCCGCGATTATGATAGGGCGCAGCAGCGGAGCGCCGCGACGTTACGCCGCCACTCGGCAGTTTGCTTTTCGACCTGCGCAGACGCCGGCAGGCCCCAGCTTAGCGGTTTCACGCCCCGCGGCCCCTGATCTGACCAGGAGAGTGTCGAGTGAAACAGAGTACCTTGCTGACCGTCACGTCGCTTCTCTCGATACTTCTCCTGACCGTTCACCTGACGAGCGACTTCCTCCACGACGCCGGCGAGTTGAGCCTGCAGGGGGTCCTCATCTCGGCGCTCGTCCTGACCGTCCTGCTCTGGGGAACGCTGGTGCTCGCCGACCGGCGCACGGGGCATGTCATCATGCTCCTCGGCTCGCTCTTCGCGCTGGCGATGCCGGTTCTCCATCTAATGCGGGCGAGAGGCGTCGCCGGCGCCCTCGCAAGGCCCGACGCGTTCTTCTTCGTTTGGATACTCCTCGCGCTCGGCGTAACCGGGCTCTTCTCCGCCGCTCTTTCGGTGCGCGGCCTGGTGAGCCTGAAACGGGCTGGCCCCGGTAGTCCGTAACCCCTGTGTGGCTTCGAATGGGACCCGGCTGACATGAGACACCTTCTCACGCTTCCTGCACTCGCACTGGCCGCGTGCACGCAGCCTGCGGGCCGATCGCCCGAGCCGCACGCGAGGACAGGCGCGCTCGAGCTGATCCAGGAAGTCGAGGTCCACCGTCCGGGGGGGCTCGCCGAGCCGATGCTCGTCGAGTCGCCGAGCGGTGCGATCTTCGTGTCGGGCTACAACCGCCAGTTTCCGGTGTTGTGGAAGAGCACCGACCTCGGCGCGACCTGGCGGAGCGTCGACGTCGGCACTTCCACGAATGGCGCCGTCGGCAACTCCGATGTCAGTCTGGCGGCGGCTCCGGATGGCACGATCTACTTCGCGGTGATGACGTACAATTCCGCGGCGCACGAAGGCGTGCAGATCGCCGTTGGCGTAAGCCGCGATCTCGGCGCCTCGTGGCACTGGGAAACCGTGTCCCGTGCGCGATACGACGACCGGCCGTGGATCGCCGTCGCGCCAAACGGCACGGCACACCTCATCTGGAACGACGGCACCGGCGTGCTGCACTCGACGAGTCGTGACCACGGCATGACGTGGACGCCCCCTGTTCACATTCACGACCGTGGCGGCTCGAGTCACATGGTGATCGGCCCCAGCGGCCAGATCGCCGTTCGCATCGCTCCCGGCGCACGATCGGGCTTCGTGTGCGACACCACGACGGATCTCGTCGCGCTGAGCACTGACGATGGCGCGACATGGCGAAAGGTGAAGGCCCCGGGCACCGGCCGGACGCCCGGCTGTGCCGATGACGGGGAGATTCCCCGTTGGGTGGATCCCCTGGCGTTCGATCGTACCGGAACCCTGTACGCGCTGTGGACGGATTCCTCGGGCGTGGTGCTCGGACGTGCCGGCAGGGATCCGAGCAGGTGGACGACGTGGCGGCTCGTGCGCCGCACGGCGAGCGAGCCGATCGCGTTCTATCCCTATCTCGCCGCGCGTGGCAACGGGGAGCTCGCCGCAACCTGGATGTTGATGACACCAGATACGCTGCACTGGCGCGCCGCGAACATCGTCGTCCGAGGCGATGGAAGCGCCCCGGATGTGAAATTGTCGGCGCCAATTCCCCTCGAAGCGTTCTGGGCGGGCAAGCCAATACCGGGCGGAGAGTATCTCGCCACCGCGATCCTCCGCGACGGCAGTATCGGGGTTGTGACACCGCTTCTGAATCCGACGAAGCGGCGTGGGGGATTTGTCTGGCGTCGCTTTCGGTAATCTTGACGTGCCTCACGCGGCTTTCGTGGCGAACAGGCCGTCGAGGCGGGCGTAGCTGTACTCCATACCCTCGGTCATGCCGGTGGAGACCGCGTCGTCGCGCGCTTCCTTCGACGCGAACGTCAAACGGCAGACCAGCGTCGTGACCCCCATCTGCTCGCTGAGCTCGAGCGAGACGATGCAGGGATCGCCGACGGGCATGGCGCTGCCGAAGTTGCCCGGATCGAAGTACTGCTCATGCGTGAGCCTCGATGGCGGAGTGACCTCGGTGAACGTGCCGAAGAAGCCGAACTGCTGGCCGTCTTCGCGGTTCTTCCACTGCCAGCGGTACGTGCCGCCCACGCGGACGTCCATGTCGCACACCGGCATGTCCCAGCCGTCATAGCCCTGCCACTTCCGCACGAGCTCGGGCTTCGTATGCGCATCCCACACCAATTGGCGGGGCGCATTGAACGTACGCGTGACGCAGACCTCGCGGTCGCTGGGCGTTGTGACTTCTGCTGGCTTCGGCATCGTGCTTCTCCTTGGGTGTGCTGATGCGGCCGCGCGCTCGGACGACGAACGAGCGCACCGCGGGACGACCAGCGCCCGTCATGGCTTTCGCTTCGACCGTGCGGGCTGGCGTTGGAGTTCCTCGAGCAAGGCGTCGAGGCGTTGGTAGTTGTGCTCCCAGATCGCCCGGTAGCGTTCGATCCAGGCCACGGCTTCCTGCAATCGCTTCGGTTCCAGGCGCCGCGGCCGCCGCTGCGCATCCACGTCCATCGAAATGAGACCCGCGCGCTCGAGCACCTTGAGATGCTTGGAGACGGCGGGCTGGCTCATGTCGAATGGCTCGGCGAGCTCGGTCACGGACGCCTCCCCCGTCGCCAGCCGGGCAAGGATCGCGCGGCGGGTGGGATCGGCCAGGGCGGCGAACGTGGCATCGAGGCGTTCGGACGGTGTCATCGATAACCTGACGGTTCCAGAACCATGTGGTAATATATGCCGGCACCAACGCCGCCGTCAAGCGCTCCGGCGTCGACGTCGTCACCGGTTCAGGAAGCATGAAACGACGGACGGCAGAATTGTCCGAGCGCCGCAGCCGGCGTACGCGCGCTGCCGGACCGCCGTTGTGATCGGTGCTGCGCGTCCGGGCACCCCTCAAACGACCAGCGGGTTGCGCCCCGCGCGAATCTTCCCTTCCACCCGGCCCGTACATCATGATATCGGACCATGGCCACCCCGCCGACGGCACCCACCCCCGAGTTCCTCGCCCTCCAGCAGGTCGTGAAGGGCCGCTACTCGCTGGAGCGCGAGCTCGGCCGCGGCGGCATGGGCGTCGTCTTCCTCGCGCGCGACGTGGCGCTCGACCGGCCGGTGGCCGTCAAGCTGCTCCCGCCCGACCTCGCCGCGCGCGACGAGCTTCGCGCCGCGTTCCTCCGCGAAGCGCGCACGGCGGCGCGGCTGGCGCACCCGCACATCGTTCCCATCCACGCCGTCGAGGAGCACGACGACCTCGTCTTCTTCGTGATGGCGTTCATCGACGGCGAGACCCTCGGCGCCCGGGTGCGGCGCGCCGGCCCGCTCGCGGCGGGCGAGGTCATGCGGATCACCCAGGAAGTGGCGTGGGCGCTGGGCCACGCGCACGCCCGCGGCGTCATCCACCGCGACGTGAAGCCCGACAACATCCTGCTCGAGCGCGGCACGGGCCGCGCCATGGTTACGGATTTCGGTATTGCCCAGGTGGTGCAGTCGCGCGACCCGGAGAACGCGATGCCGGCGGGGACGCCGCAGTACATGAGCCCCGAACAGGCCCGGGGCGAGACGGTGGACGCGCGGAGCGATCTCTATTCCCTTGGGGTGACGGCGTATTTCGCCGCGACGGGACGGCTCCCCTTCGTCGCGTCGAACGCGCAGGCCCTCCTGCTCAAGCACGCCGAGGAGCTGGCGCCGCCGGTGCGCGACGCCGCGCCGCGGCTGCCGCGCGCGTTCGGCACCGCGATCGACCGGCTGCTCGCCAAGCGGGCGGACGATCGCTTCGACTCCGCCGACGCCCTCTCGGCCACGGTGGGCGACGCCCGTGGGGCCATGGGCGTCGTGGCAGCGCCGGTGCGCCAGTATCTCGCATCGTCCGAGCAGGTGGCGGGGGAGCTTGCGACGCTGGCCACCGCAGGCGGCGCCGTGGTGATCGCGATGGAAATACTGAAGCTGATCGCCGGCGACTTCCTCGGCATCACGTCGGCCATGGAGCTCATCACCGTCGCCACCACGCTCGCCCTCGCCGGTGCGCGCGGGTGGCAGATGCTGGACGAGACGCGCCGGTTGATTCGCGGCGGCTACCGGCACGACGCCATCCGCGCCGCCGCGGCGATCGTCGATCGCGAGCGCGAACTCGAGAAGGCCGCCGTACCGCCGCACGGCGTGGGCGCGCGCACCTGGATCACCGCCGCCGCCGGCGCCGCCGTCAGCACAGCGGGGTTCGTCACCCTCCAGGTCGGACAGGGATTCCTGTTGCAGGTCGCCGGCTGGATGGTCGGCATCACCGCACCGGTCATCGCGGTTCGCAGTGTCTGGCGCGATTTCCGTGCGGGCAAACCGGGCACGCTCTGGAACAAGTTGCTTGCCGGCCGGTTCGGGCGGCGCCTGTTCTCGCTCGTTGGGCACACGGTGCGCGATGGCGACGTGCCGCTTTCCGTTGAGCCCACCGCGGTGCTGCTCGCGCGCGCGACGGAAGATCTCTTTCACGCCCTCCCCGGATATCAGCGCGAGCAGCTGGCCGAGGTCCCGGCGCTGCTCGCAAAGCTCCAGTCCGATGCGGAGGCGCTTCGCCGCCTCGATGACGCTGACCCGGGCAAGGCGTCGCGCCTCGAAGCGGCCGTGGCCGCGCTCGAGAACCTGCGCCTCGATCTCCTGCGCCTGCAGGCGGGGCGCGCGACGGTGCAGGAACTCACCGCCGACATCGACCGGGCGCGGGACGTGGGCCGAATGGTGGATGCCATCGCGGAGCTTGCCACCGACGCGCCGGATCCGACCCCGGCCGAGGACTCTCGTGTCGAACGCAACGATCCTGATCCCTCGCGCCCACCCGAACCGGGGATTCTCGGAGATTCAGCGGATTGATGGCGGCGGCTGCCACACAAGCTCGCGGAACGAGGCGACATCTGCGCGTCTCAGCGAAGGCAGCGGTCGGATTCCGCCGGCAACTGGACGCAAGGGGTCGAGAAGGGAGCGGCTAGGGCGGGACCGCCCGCGCGACGTTGCGACGACTCCGTGGAACGAACGCGCAACTCCGATCAAGACGCCGAGACCCGAAGTGCACGAGTCGACCGGTCCGCGCATCCGACGCCGCAGCCCGCGCCGCGGACGGCCGGGTCCGCGGCACGGCGCGACCGGTGAGCGGTATGCGGATGAAAGCCTGCGGATCGGACCTGCGAGCGCGCGGTCCGCTCCGCAGCGCTCGCGTAGGCGAGCCACATGTTTGCAAAACGGTCGACCCACTCCGCGGAACGGTCGACCCGCTTGGTGGAGCAGCCGATCCACTCCGCGGCGGCGCGCCGACTCGACGGGGAGCGGATTCGAATCCCCGGGGAGGAGAATTACATCGGCGCGGCGGCGCGCCGACTCGACGGGGAGCGGATCCGAACTCCCGAGGAGGAGAATCGCATCAGCGCGGCGGCGCGAGACCGATTCGCGGAACGATGCACACCGTCGGCGTGCAGGCGCTCCACGCCCGGAACGCAAACTCCATCCGTCCCGAGGCTTCCGAACGTCCGTGCGTCAACGGCCAGCACCACCACGTCGAGCCGGAGACATTGGGTGGGCTCCTGGCGACTGGCGGTGCCGACTCTCCAAGTCGAGGTAGTACGACGAGCAATTCGCTGCATCGCCATCCGCCAGAGGGTGGAAGCCCTGGCACTCGCGAAGCCGATGGTGGGGCTTCACCGCGAGCCGAGGTCAGTCCGGTTTTCCGGGCCCGGCGTCACGCGTCGTGAAGCAATCGTGCGGCCGCCCGCTCCCCCGCCCGCATCGCGCCGTCCACCGTGCCCACCAACCCCAGGTCCGCGGTGTGCTCGCCCGCGAAGTACAGCGTGCCGTCGATCGGACGCGCCAGCGCCGCGCCGGCGGCCGCGCCGCCGACGCGCCGGTAGCTGTACGCGCCGCGCGCGAAGGGATCGTTGCACCAGTCGTGGGTGAAGGCATCGCGCAGATGTCGGCGCACGGCCCGTGGGGCGGTGCCCAGGATCTTCGCGAGCGAGCGCACCGCATCCTGCACGACCTCGTCGCGCGATTGACGGCACAGCGCCCACGCCCGCGGTCCGCCGCGCCATCCCACGAGCAGCGGCGCGTCGATGGGGTACTGGGTCCACCATACCGGGAAGGGAACGTCCAGGCCCGACGACAGGAACGACAGGTCGTGGAGCGTGCGGCCTCGCGCCCGGCCGGCAACGCGCGCCGACATCCAGATCGGCTCGTCGAGCTGCAGGGCCACGCGCACGGCGCCGCCCATCGCCATGCCGGCCACCGCGCGCGCGGCGGCGCCGGGCAGCGGGGGGTCGAACGCGACATGGCCCGGCTCGCCGGGCGGCACGGTCAGCACGCCCAGCGGCAGCGTGATGACGGCCGCGTGCGCCGTGAACTCGCGGTCCGCCCGTCCGTCAGCGGACCCGGCCGACACCACCACCTCGCCCCGGCGCCAGCGCACGCGCGTGACCGCGGCGCCGACTACGACGGGCGGCGCCGGCGGCGCCGCGAGGGCCCGCACGAGGCGGTCGTAGCCGCCCAGCACGCGCCCGGTGCCCCCGCCGTCCGCGTCGTGGCCGCTGGCGCCCGCCGCCAATGAGCGTTCGCTGATGTCCGCCGAGTCGGCGGCCTCGTAGCCCGAGACGTAGGCCAGCGCGGCGGCGCGCGCTGCGGCGCCGAGTCCCTTCATCGCCGACAGGGCATCGGCGAACGACCGGTCGGCCGTGCGCGATGCGTCGAGCCGGCCGAGCACGCGGCCGATCCGCTCCCAGAACTCGCCGCGATCGTCCAGCCCATCGGCGCTCGAGGTCCACCCGCTGCCAGCAACGGTGACGATGGGGATGGCCGCGTCGCGCGCCAAGCCACGGATCTCCGGCGCTGCCCCGTGCACGAACTCGGCGCCCAGCTCGACCGGAACGCCCA
Organism: Gemmatimonadaceae bacterium; assembly: GCA_036393095.1. GTDB lineage: Bacteria > Gemmatimonadota > Gemmatimonadetes > Gemmatimonadales > Gemmatimonadaceae > JAGWRI01. The sequence goes on from DASVWS010000079.1 coordinate 7,233, forward strand.
GCGACGGCTCGTGGTGCGTCCAGATGCGGCCGCCGATGCGGTCGCGCGCCTCGAGCACGATGACCGAGCGTCCCGCGGCCGCGAGCCGCCGCGCCGCGGTGAGCCCGGCGACACCCGCGCCGACGACGATCGCGTCGGCTGCGGTCAAGGCGTCTCCGGCGGCTCGACGGCCGGCGGGGGAGGGGGTGTGGGAGCGGGGACCGCTGCGACCTGCCGCCGGTGGAACACCGCCAGATAGACCGCCACGTCCCACGCGTTGTGGACACCGATCACGAGCAGCGCGAGAACGGCGCTGCCGATGAGCGTGAGCGCGCCCTCGGTAGCGGACGGGAGCGCGATGGCGGAGCCAACGAGAATCACGTAGCACACGAAGGGGAGGATGATGTGCCAGAGCCAGTCCTCGTGCGCCGCCGCGTACCCCTGCAAGCGCCGCATCCGGCGCCCGGCGACGATGGACGCGACGGCGCCGGCGAGTCCGCCGAGCCCGATGCAGATCGAGAGGCTGGGCAGCGTGTGGCGCGGAATCGCCATCACGGCGGCGACGATGAGCACACTGGAAAAGTGGATCACCGTGGGCGTCGAGAAGGCGCCGATGCCGTCCATGGACGATCCGTCCACGCGGTCGGCGGCGAGCGCGATGACGACGAACATCAGTCCCGTGAGCGCGGCGCCCGCCGATCCGGTGATGACGTAGAACGATTCCCACGGAGTGAGGGAGACCGGCATCTTGCCTCGCGGTGCGGAGTGGGGGAAAGTGAACGTCCACCGCGCGCGGCGCGCAAGCGGCGAGACGAAACGGAGCGTTTCACAACGCCGGCCGTCGCGTCCGCTCCCTACGCTCGCCGGTCGGTCAGCGCACCGTCACGGTGATTCCGACGCGGTACCCGCGGCCACCCGCCCCGCCGGGGCGGAACGTGAGCCGCGCGTCGTGGGGGAGCGCGACGGGCTCCCAGCGCTCGGAGGGGTTCACCCACCCGACAATTGCCCCGACCCCGGCGCCCACCGCGCCAAACAGGGCCGCGCTGAATACGGCGGTTTCGCCGCGCGAGAAGCAGATCCAGTCACTCGACGAACAGTCCGATCCGCCGGCATATCCGAGCACTCCGCCGCCGACGGCGCCGATGAGGAATCCCACGCCGGCGTGGTGCAGGGCGTGCGTCTCCTTGCCGTGGCTCACGTCCAGCCGTGCGAGGCGGGAAAGCCCGAGCGCGAGCGTGTCGGCGCCGCGTACCGGTCGCACCCAGAGGGTGTCGCCGCGCTGCGCCACCACGTTCGCGACGACCGCCGGCGTATCCGGCGCCACCGCGTACCGGATGCGCGTGTCGGGGGTGAGCACGATTGGGGCCTGTGCCGCGACGGCGGCGGGCGCAACGAGACTCAGGGTGGCGAGCACCAGGGTGGGGAGGCGCATGGATGCTCCGTACGTTGGGGGGCACGGGACACCGTAACCCCAAAACGAATCATACGCGTCAAGGGCCATGTCGGGGAAGGAGCCGGGGAGCCGTTCCATATCAACTCTTGAAACGGTGGATTGAAGTGCCTCCCCCCGGGGGTGGCGCAGGTACGAGATTTCGCGTATTATCGCCGGCGTCCAGGCGTGGAGGAGCTGTCGAACCCGGGCCTCCGCCAGCTCTGGCGCAGTTCCTTCCCCCTCCCCCTATGCCGTCGCTTCGATTGACCGCGCTGCTGTTTGGGCTCGCCGTTCCCCACGCACTGAGCGCACAGCAAGCGGACACGACACGTCGTGTCCCGCCTTCGCCCGCAGCATTTCAGCAACTGCCGGCTTTCCCGGGCACGGTCTCGCCGTCCGAGGAAACACAAGCGCACTTCGTGCCGCCGGTCCCGTTGGCAGCGGACGGGAGCGTCTCCATCATGCTCCTCACCCCGCGAAGCCTCGCCAACTATTCGCGCCGGCGTCCGCTGGCGCGTTACATGAATGATTGCTTCATGGCTCAGCGGAGCGGGCAGACTGGTGGCCTGGCGCCGGCCGTGGTCCCGGAACCGTGGGCTCCGTACGACTCGGCAGCCGCGGGGTTCGCCTTCCTCCTCCTCCAAATCGGCTCGCCCCTTCGTCCACAGTCGCCGTGCGACGCCTCGCGTGACCCGGCGATCCGCGCCGCGGGAGTGCAATTCCTGGCGGGTGCCGCGGAGCTGCATCCGACGGACGACGTGCGCAGTGCGACCGTGTCGTTGCGCGGCCAGCTGCTCCACCCTGTCGTCGCGGCGCAAACGGCCACGGTGCTGATCGGGCCGAACGGCGCAATCCAGGCGCCGACGCCGGGGTCCGTTCGTCTGTACTTCGCGCCCGACGCATTCCGCCCGGATGCGCGAGGCCGCTTCGCCTCGGCCGTAGTCAGTGTCACAACGGCCGATGCGAGGCGACACGATTCGGTGGTCCTGCCGGATTCGGTGCTTGCCGACGCGTGGAGGGAATTCACGACGTGGCGCCTGAAGAGCCTCAGCGGTACGCCACCCATGGCGGATCTGCCGCGATTCGCGACGCCGGTCGATACCGGATACCAGCGTGCGGCGGCCCTGTACGCCGGCGGCCGTCAACTGGACGCCGCGCTGGCGGTGGCAAGGCGCCGGGACGAATACCGTGCGCCAACCGACACGACGCCGGACGGATGGTTCGCCGACCTGCTCATCGGATCGGTCTTCCTGGCTCATGGCGACTCGGCCGCCGGCAGGGTGGAGTACGCCAATGCGCTCGACCATGCCCCGTGTCTGCAGTTGTCGGCACACGAGGAATTCAACCGGGTGCTCGACCAGCTCCGGCCCTCCGGGGTACGGTGCTCGTCGGTGCCGTTGCACCGACAGCTGCTTTGGGGGCTGGTCGTCCCGGGCGGCGGGCAGTGGGTGCACGGGGATCGGGTCGGCGGGGGCGTGGTGTCCGTGCTGACCGTCGGAATGATCGCCCTGGCGCTGGAGCAGCATGCGCAGGCGCAGAGCCAGTTCAACGATTATCGGCGCGCGGTTCCGCCGGCCGACGTTGCTGGTATGCTCGATCGGGCGAACGCCTCGCAGCATGCGGCGCGCAGCACAGCGGTTGCAGCGGTCGGGGTCTGGTTATTCAGTGGCGCCATTGGCGCTCTGACGGAGGCTTGGCACGCCCACTGGACCCAGCCGCAGCAGCACTTCGAACCGACCTCTGATGGGTCGGGAGGTGCGAGATGATCAACCTTCGTATTGTCGTGGCGGTGTTGGCAGTTCTCGTCCTGGGATCGGCGTGCGGAGAGTTCGCCGTCGTGAATCCGTATGATCCGCGCTATTCCATCACAGTCACGATCAGCGGCCCCGATAGCGCCTTCAGCGTCGGCGACACGTTGCAGTTCGCGGTGAACACCACGCCACCCTGGGTCGGCACGCCACCAGTATGGACAGCGTCGGGACTCACGTCGCTTGGCGGCGGCAAGTTTCGAGTCGTCCAAGCGGGAGGTCAGGGTGCGGTATCTGTCCAACTGGGCCCCCACAAGGCCGTCCATTACATCACGCTAACACAGATCGCGGTGACCCTCCGGTTCTCCGTCGATACACTGCGTTTCAATGCGGACGATCAGCCTCGTCCGTTCGGTGTATCCGCCTTCGATAGCAGCGGCACTGAGATCGGCGACTTGACCGGTCTGAGATTTGCCGCGCGCGATACGCAGGTCGCGAAGTACGTGGAAGTGCCGTCGCCTTCCCAAAGGAATATGTATTCCGTTGGCGCCGGGACGACCTGGGTCGTCGTATCCAAAGACCTTGCGCGCGATTCGATGTTCGTGATCGTCCGACAACTCCCGGCAGCGTTCGAGTGCTCGACGGCCTCGCCGTCCGATCAACTCGTCATGAGTCTGCAGGACAGCCTCCAGCTCTCAGTGACCCGATGGATCGACTCCACTGGTCATACGGTGGAAAGCCCCCCGGTGACCACGGGATGGATAATGCGGGAAGTTCAAGCGTATTATCCGCCCGGCGAATCAATGGAAGTGACGCCGACGGGAATGGTATATAGCAATCAGTATGCGAATGTGGGCACCATGAACGCACAGTGGAGGACGCAGGACAGCACGGCGCAGGGCGAGGTCGGAAGCTGCTATGTTCGTTCCGAATGACGCCCCGTGAGGGCACGACGCTCGGTAGGAACCCTCCGGATCCGGGCGCCCATATCCACGTCTTCCTCGGCAAGGGCGGCGTGGGCAAGACCACCTGCGCCGCCGCCACCGCGCTGCGCCTCGCCGAGTCGGGCGAGGAGACGCTGGTGCTGTCCACCGACCCGACCCCGTCGCTGTCGCACATCTTCGACCGGCCGCGCGGCGCGCCGGAGCGCGAGATCGTGCCGCACCTCGCGCTCACCGAGTTCGGCCTCGAGGACGTCCGCACGATGTGGAACGAGCGGTTCGGGCGCGACGTGTACGCCGTGTTCTCGTCGTTCGTGGACGTGGACTACGAGACCTTCGTCGAGTTCATGACCTCGGTGCTGCCGGGGCTGAACGAGGAGTTCATGGTCGACTACATCCGCCGGCTGGCGGCGGACGCGCGCTACCGGCGCATCGTGTGGGACACGGCGCCGCTGGGCCAGACGCTGGCGCTGCTCGGCATGCCGACGATGCTGGCGCGGCACCTGCGGATGGCGCCGCGGGTGTATTCGCACCTGCGCACGTCGGGCGAGGGGCGCGAGTCGATCATGGAGGTGCTGCGGCGCTGGGAGTCGCTGGCCGGCGTCTGCATGGCGTTCCTGCGCGAGTCGGTGCGGTTCGTGATGGTGACGATTCCGGAAGCGCTGGCAATCCGGCAGTTGGACGACGTGTTCGCGGAGCTGGCGCGCTATGACCTCGCGGTGGACCGTCTGGTCGTCAACAACGTGGTGACGAACCCCGACTCACCGTTCCTGGCGCAGAAGGCGGCGCAGCAGCAGGAGCATCTGCGCCGGCTGCGCGAGCAGTATCCCGCATTGCCGGTCACGGAGATTCCGCTCTTCCCGCAGGAGATTCAGGGGCTCGAGCGGCTGCGCCAGGTGGGCGCCGTGCTCGGCCCGCTGTGATCACCGCCTCACAACTTCGCGATCACGTCCAGCGCCAGCGCCTTCTCCATCGCCATCTGCTTCGCCTGGCCGGACACGCCGTAGATGCGCACGACGAAGGCGACGTTCCCCTTCTTCACCGACAGCGTGGTGAGGCTGCCGATGGTGGCATAGACCGCGTCGTCGCCGATACCGGGGGCCGGCTGATTCTTGATGCCGGGAAGCGGCGCCTTCATGCCGGCGAACGCCGAGCCGTCCCAGAGGGAAAGCGTGGCCCGCATGGGGGGCGTGTCGCCCTGCGCGGGGGTCGCCCACGCGCACCCGGTGCTGCCGATGGAGTCGCCCTTGCTCGCGGTCGCGCCGAGCACGCCGCTCACCTGGGCCGGTGTGAGCAGTGCGCAAGGATCGGAGGGAAGCTGGCCGGCGGCCGGCCGCGAGCCCAGGACGCTGAAACCGCCAACGAGACCCGCGATGAGGACCAGCCGGTGATTCGTGCCCATGGGACTGCCTCCCTGGTGGTTCGGCAGCGCGACCGCCCGCCGTGGACCCGTGCTGCGACGCGTTCGTGTCGCGCTCCAATATCGAAAACCCCTGATCGCGCGCAAGGCAAACGTGCGGAGCCGCGCGACGGGGCGGGCATTGCGGGCGGGCCCGGCACATCCATACTTGAGGGATCGGCGGCCCGCGTCGGGATCGCCCGTCATCCCGGTGCCAGGCATGGCAACTCATCGGCCGTTCCAGCTCTCCCTGCTCGCGCTCGCCTTCCTCGGGGTGAGCATCGCCGCCTTCGAGTATGCCCGGCGGATGATCGTGGATCCCTCGCAGCTCGTCCAGCTCAACATCCCGCCGCGCACGGTGATCGACCTCGTGGGCGTGGTGGGCGTCGTCGCCGCCGGCGTCGCGGTGGCGGCATGGATCCGCAGCAAGTGGCTTCCGTGGCTGATCGGGATCTGGGGGCTGTGCGCGGGCGCGCTGATGTACGAGTTCCAGAGCCGCGCGGGATCGCAGGGCGAACCGGTATGGATGTTGGTGTTCCCGTATGTCATGCTGCTCATCCTGACCTGGCTGCTCGTGACGTTCGGCGCGGGGCAGGTGTAGGCGCCGAGAGGACGACGATACGGTTCGCACGGTGAAGCCCCCGCGATCGGGATCGTCGCCGGACGACACCATCGACTGGCTGCTGGCCGGCGATCCCGCCATCCGCTGGCAGACGCTACGCGATCTCGCCGGCGCCGGCGAGCGAGCGGTGTCGCGCGAGCGGACCCGCGTCGCCCGCCAAGGTTGGGGCGCGCGATTGCTCGCCAAGCAGGACGCCGAGGGCACCTGGGCCGGCGGCAAGTCGAGCGACGGCGGACTCTACTCGCCGAAGTGGACGTCGACGACGTACACGCTGCTGCTGCTGCGGGACCTCGGACTCCCGCCCACGAACCGCCGGGCGCGCACGGCGTGCCGCATCCTGCTCGACCGGGGACTGCAGCGCGACGGCGGGATCAACTTCGGGTGGTGGGGAGTGAGCGAGACGTGCATCACGGGAATGGTGCTCTCGATTCTCGCCTGCTTCGGCACCGACGACGCGCGGCTCGATACGGTGGTCGCCTATCTAATGAAGGCCCAGCTCCCCGACGGCGGGTGGAACTGCCGGCGCCGCTTCGGCGCCACGCACTCCTCGATGCACACCACGATCAGCGTGCTCGAAGGATTGCGGGCGCTCGAGCTGCAGCGCCCGTCGGGCGCGCGGGCGCTGCGAAGCGCACAACGGCGCGGGCGGGAGTTCCTGCTGGTGCACCGGCTGTTCCGCTCGCACCGGACCGGACGCATCATCAAGCCGGAGTTCACGCGGTTCGCCTTCCCGCCGCGCTGGCACTACGACCTCCTGCGCGCGCTCGACCACTTCCAATCGGTGGGCGCGCCGCGCGACGAGCGGCTCGGCGAGGCGATCGAGATCGTGCGCGGCCGCCGCGGCGCAGACGGCCGGTGGCCGCTCGAGTACACGTACCGGGGCAGGA
>DASVWS010000080.1:0-14086 GCA_036393095.1 Gemmatimonadaceae bacterium
CCTCAACCAGATCTACCTCGGCAACGGCGCCCACGGCGTGGAAACCGCCGCCCAACGCTACTTCGGCAAGTCGGCGCGCGACCTCAACCTGGCCGAGGCCGCGACGCTCGCCGCGCTCCCCAAGGCGCCGAGCCGCTACGATCCCCGCCGGTTCCCCGACCGCGCCGTGCAGCGCCGCAACACGATCATCGAGCTGATGCGCAAGGACGGGCTGGTGAGCGACGCCGACGCGAGCCTCGCCCGGGCGTATCCGCTGCAACTCGCCGGACGCACCGAATCGGGCGACGTCGCGCCGTACTTCATCGAGTGGATCCGACAGCAGCTCGACGCCCGCTTCGGACAGCGGCTCTACCAGCAGGGGCTCAAGATCTACACCACGCTCGACCCCGACCTGCAATCGGCCGCCGAGCGCGCGCTCGAGACGCAGCTGCAGGCCATCGAGGCGGGCAAGTACGGCCCCTACCGGCATCCGACGTACGAGCAGTACCTGGCCCAGGCCAACGAAGGACAGGCGCACGCCGACGAGAACTCGCCGTACCTGCAGGGCGCGTTCGTGGCGATGGATCCGCGTACCGGCGCCGTGCTCGCCATGGTGGGCGGCCGCGACTTCGACGACTCGAAGTTCAATCGCGCCACGCAGGCGCTTCGCCAGCCGGGATCGACCTTCAAGCCGATTCTGTACTCCACCGCCATCCAAGCGGGGTTCCCGCCGAGCTACCTGCTCGACGACGAGCCGCTCGCGGTGCCGCAGATCGACGGCACGGAGTGGACGCCGCAGAACTTCGACCTGAAGTTCGAGGGACGGATGACGCTCCGCCGCGCCTTCTACCAGTCGCGGAACGTCCCCGCCATCCGCATGGGAATGCAGCTCGGCGAGCAGACGGTCATCGACGAGGCGCGCAAGTTCGGCATCACGACGCCCATCCCGCCGTACCCGTCCATCCACATCGGCGCCGCCGACGTCTACCCGATCGAGTTGATCTCCGCGTACTCGACGTTCGCCACCCTCGGCACCCGGGCCACGCCCATCGGCATCACGCGCGTCGAGAGCGCCGACGGGAAGGTGCTCTGGCAGCAGGATCCGCAGCTGTCCACGATCCTCACGCCGCAGCAGGCGTGGATCATGGTGGACATGATGAAGGACGTGATCACCAAGGGCTCCGCGGCCGGATCGGTGGGGCAGTACTTCACCCTGCCCGCCGGCGGCAAGACCGGCACCACGAACGACGGCGCCGACGTCTGGTTCATCGGCTACACGGCGGATCTCGTGGCCGGGGTCTGGATCGGGCTCGACAAGCCCGCCAAGATCAAGGCCAATGCGCAGGGCGGATTGCTCGCGGCGCCGGCCTGGACGGCGTTCATGAACGAGGTGTACCGTCGCAAGCCGGCGCCGCCCGACTGGCCGCGCCCCGAAGGGATCGTCTCCCGCGACATCGACTTCACCACGAACATGCTGCGCAACCCGTACTGCCCCGCCGCCGACGTGATGACCGAGGTCTACATCGCGGGCACGGAACCGACGCAGCCCTGCGACGTGCACACGGCGCACGGCATCGTGCTCAAGCCCGACACCACCCCGGCGGTGCTGGTGCCCAAGAAGTTCGTCGCGCCCGACACCACGAATCCGTTCTACATCCCGCCACTCAAGAAAGGCGGCGGCTCCGACGGCGGCACACACCCGGATTCGACGCGGGCGGGCGCCGGCCGGTGATCCGCTACCACGCGGAATGGGTGCTGCCGATCACGGCGCCAGCGGTGCGCCGCGGCACCGTGGCCGTGAGCCACGACCGGATTGCGTACGTCGGCCCCCGCGACCGCGCGCCGGCCGGCGAGGACATCGACCTCGGCGCCGCCGTGCTCATGCCGGGCCTCGTGAACGCGCATACGCATCTGGAGCTCACAGCGATGCGCGGATTTCTCGAGGACCTCGAGTTCCACGACTGGATCCGCCGCCTCGTCACGGCGCGCCGCGAGGTGCTGACGCGCGACATGCTGCTCGATTCCGCGCGGCTCGGAATCGACGAGGGACTCGCGGCCGGCATCACGACCTACGCCGACACCTGCGACTCGGGCGTCGTCTTCGACGCCATGCTCGAGCGCGGCGTGCGCGGCATCATGTACCAGGAAGTGTTCGGTCCGGCGCCCGCCACCTGCGACGAGTCGATCGACGAACTCAAGGCGAAGGTCACGGCGCTGCGGGCGCGGCAGACGCCACTCGTGCGCGTCGGCGTGTCGCCGCACGCGCCGTATACAGTGAGCGACCGGCTGTTCGCCGCCACGGCCCGCTACGCCATCCAGGCACGGCTGCCGATCGCGATCCACATCGCCGAGAGCGAGTCGGAGCAGCGGCTCGTGGTGGAGGGGCGCGGGCCGTTCGCCGACGCGCTGCTCAAGCGCGGCATCCGCGTGGAGCCGCGGGCGCGCACGCCCATTCAGCTGCTGCGCGGGCTCCGCGTGCTCGATGCGCAGCCCCTGCTCATCCACTGCGTGCGCGCCACCGCCGTGGACGTGCGTGCGATCCGCGCCTCCGGTTCCACCGTGGCCCACTGCCCGGGCTCCAACGCCAAGCTCGGCCACGGCGTCGCGCCGCTCACCGCATTCCTCGAAGCGGGCATTCCCGTGGGATTGGGTTCCGATTCCGTGGCCAGCGACAATCGGATGAATATTCTCGGCGAGGCCTGGCTGGCGACCCTGCAACAGCGCTCGCGGGCGCAGCTTCCCAACGCCGTGCCGGCGGCGCGCGCGTTGCGTCTGGCCACGATCGACGGGGCCCGCGCCCTGGGCCTCGAGGGCGAGGTGGGTTCGCTCGAAGCGGGGAAGTCGGCCGACCTCGCGGCGTTTCCGCTGGACGAGCGGCTCGGTCCCGTCCACGATCTGGAGAGCGCGGTGGTGTTCACGCTGAACGCCCTGCCGGCGCGCCTCGTCACGGTTGCCGGCACGGTGCGGGTCCGGGACGGCGCGGTCGTGGATCGCGATCCGGCGCTGCCTGCCCGCGTGCAGCACGCGGCGGACGCGCTGCAGCGCTGGTTGGCGGGGCATCAGTAGCGGGGGGAATCCGCTAGCGGCTGGCGTGGTGCTCTGCTTATCATAGTAGGACCCCACGTCTCAAGGAGTACCCTCATGAGTCAGGTCCCGACCGGGCGCACCGCAAAAATCTGGCGCGACGGTCAGCTCGTGGACTGGGACGACGCCAAGATCCACGTGATCAGCCACGTCGTGCACTACGGGTCGAGCGTGTTCGAAGGACTGCGCGCATACGCCACGCCGAACGGTGGCGCCCTGTTCCGCGCGCCCGAGCACATGCGCCGGCTCGTCGACTCCTGCAAGATCTACCGGATTCCCATGAAGTATTCGGTGGACGAGCTCGTGCAGGCGTGCGTCGACACCGTTGCCGCCAACGACCTCGAGGAATGCTACCTGCGCCCGGTCGTCATCCGGACGGGCGAGCAGATGGGCGTGATGGGAAATTCCGCGCGCACCGAAGTGTTCATGATCGCCTGGCACTGGGGCGCCTATCTCGGCGACGACGGGATGAAGAACGGCGTCGACGTTCGCGTGTCGAGCTGGCGGCGCGCCGCCCCCGACACCTTCCCGACCATGGCCAAGGCGGGCGGCAACTATCTGAATTCGCAGCTCGCCAAGATGGAAGCCAAGGCGGACGAGTATTCCGAAGGGATCATGCTCGATTCGTTCGGCTTCGTGTCCGAGGGCAGCGGCGAGAACCTGTTCGCCGTGCGCGACGGCGTGCTCTACACCGCCCCCCTCGCCTCCGGCATTCTGCCCGGCATCACGCGCGATGCGATCCTGTCGTTCGCCGGCGAGCTCGGGATCGAAGTGCGCGAGCAGCTGCTGCCCCGCGAGTTCCTGTACGTGGTGGACGAGCTGTTCTTCTGCGGAACGGCGGTCGAGGTCACGCCCATCCGCAGCGTCGACCGGATGCCGGTGGGCAACGGCAGGCGCGGCCCGATCACCGAGCGGCTGCAGAAGCTGTTCCTCGACACCGTGCACGGGCGCGCGCCCGATACGCACGCGTGGCTCACGATGGTGCCGGCGCGCGAGCCGGCCGTGGCCGGGATCGACCAATGAGGTGCCGGCTGCGCCGGGCCGCGGCTCCCCTCGCTGCAGGGAGGCGCGCGTGATCGTCGGGTGCCTGGCGCTGAATGCCTCGTTCGAACCGCTCACGATGGTGCCGATGAAGCGGGCCCTGCGTCTCGTGATCGACGGGAAGGCGGAGATCGTGGAAGCGGAGCACGACCGCGTCGTGCGGTCGGAGCGCCTGACGCTGCCGCGCCCCGTCGTCATCCGGCTGACCAAGTTCATTCACGTCCCGCGCCGGTTCCGCCGCCAGGTCACCAACACGTTCCTGTTCGCGCGCGATCACTACAAGTGCCAGTACTGCGGGCGCCACCTCACCGAGCTGAAGCCGCGGGAGTCGCTCACGCGCGACCACCTGATCCCGCTCTCGCGCGGCGGCGGCAACGACTGGACGAACGTCGTGGCGGCGTGCAGCTCGTGCAACACGCGCAAGGGCAACCGGATGCCCGAAGAGATCGGGATGCATCCGCTCACGCTTCCGGTCGAGCCACACTTCGTGCACCTGAGCTGGGCGGTGCGCAAGCTGACGCCGATCCAGGCGCACTACATCCGCACCTTCTACGGCGACGCGGTGCTGCACCAGCTCGAGCGGCTGGAACACCGCGCGGCCGAGGCCTGACGCCGGCTACGGCCCCCCGGCCACGAAGGTGGGCGACGTCGCTTCGTAGCTCCGCTTCGCGCCCCCGAGCACGCGCGACAACAGCCGTCCGATCCCGTTCCGGAGCGCCGACAGCGGATTGCCGTGGCCCCGCACCGCGGGCCGCAGGTCGCCGTTGAGCCAGCGCTGCAGCTCGCTCAGATCGCTGGCGCTCAACGACTCGACGTCGAGCACGACGTTGTAGTAGTAGTGGGCGCGCGGATGCGCCGGCGTGAGCTTCACGCGGTACGGGCGGCCCAGCAGCGCCGCCGCCGAATCGAGTGTCGGCACCGCCCCGAAATCCTCGATCTGGTTGCCGGCCTGCCGGACGATGTGATACGCCTTCGCGTACGGATCCGGATTGTACACCACACGCACGTCCCACCGCGTGGTGCGCTCCAGGTCGTTGAACACGCCCCCGGTTCGCCACAATTCGAGCCGGAAGTGCATCGCCACCTGGAATCCGTGCTTGAGCAGGTCCTGGATCTGCGGATCGTCCAGCACGTGCGACACTGACACCACCGGGCCGTCGTCGCCGCCGCGGTCATGGACCAGGTCCACGCGCACCGCCGGATCCTTCTGCGCCAACGCCGCCGCCGGCGCGGCCGGCAGCAGGAGGGCGAGGAGAATCCAGTGGCGCAGGCGCACGGGACTAGAATCGGTGCTGGAGGCGAACGAAGACGCGTGCCGGCAGGCCGGGCGTCGAGAGTGGCTTGGCCAGGTACACGCCGAACGAATCGAAATCCAGGCCGACGCCGAGGTCGGTGCGGAACGACGAGAACGACGGAATCGAACCACTGCCGTAGCTCATCGGATCCGCCGCGTTGCCTACCATCCACCCCCGGCCGGCGTCGACGAACAGCACCCACGAGCCGTCGGCGTTCAGGTGGGGACGCACCCAATCGTCGTCTTCCCAGTCGAACAGGTGCACGTGCAGGTCGCTGCGATATTCGGCCTGCGCCAGCGCCACGCGGTCGCACTGCGCGGGATAGCCGGCCGGCGCGAGCGCGGTGGTGCAGCTCGCGACGTCGTCGCCCGCGCGCGGCGTGCGGAACTCGAACCCCGGCAGGGCGCCGTAGCCGTCCACCGAGAGGCGGCGCTCCAATGGAAGCGGATCGCCGCCCAGCCACCCGCCGGCCACGACGCGCAGGTTGATCTGCGCGTGCCGCGACACGCGGTTGTACCGCCGCACGTCCACGAAGCCGCGATCGTACCGCGACGGCCGGCCCGCCGGGTAGCTGCGCGGCAGGCTGGTCGCGCCCAGCGCGGCGTAGCGCCCGCTGCCGTGCTCGATGTCGGCGAGCACGTACCACCCGGCCCACGGATTCTCCTCGTCGCTCCGCGTGTCGATCCGGAGCGTGGCGTTCAGCAGGTGAACGTGCGCGTCGTCGAGGGTCGGGTTCGGCCGCCACGGAGTGTTCGAGCGGAACAGCGTCCACGCGTTGCTCGCGATCCTCGGCGACCAGTGCTCGTCGGCGTACGACACCGTGAACGTCGTGTTGTCCCCCGTGAACAGGCCCGCCTCGACCGCGCCGCCGTGCCGGCGGAAATAGTCGCGGTAGTCGCGCCGGAAGAGCGCGGCCGCGAGTCCCGTTTCGAGGCTGCTCAACTGCCACGATTCCACGGGCGACACGAGATCGTACGCGCCGGCGCCGATCAGCACGCCGTGTCCGGTGCCGAGCCGGAGCTCGCCGTGCAGATTGTTGCCGACGTCGTTGTCGGCAGCGCGGAAGCTGCTCGCCGTGCGCAACACCGCGTACGCATCGAGACGGGCGCTTCCGCGGCTGAAGTTGCGGAACAGCTGCGGGCCGAGATTGATCGGGAGCCCCTCCACGCGGTTGTACGCGCCGGCGCTCGCGATCTGGATCTTGCTCCCGCTCTCGTCCGTGCGCGGCTCGAAACGCCGCCACCACGCGTCGCCCTCGGTTCCCTCGTCCTCGGCGGCGATCCGGTCGCCCTCCTGCGTGTACCGCAGCGGGTCGCGGTAGATGCGGATCTCCCCACCCACGTAGCCCCTGGTCTGACCGCGCACCGTTCCACCCACCACCAGCAGGTCGCCGTCCAGCCGCGCCGTGGGCGCCAGCGTTACGTCGCCGTTGATCGAGAGCACGGTGCCCGTGACGCGGCCGGCGATCGTGAGCGGCCCGTTCAGCACCGCGACGTCGCCGTCGATCGTCCGACCGGCCGCGATGTCGAGCGCGCCCGTCGCGCGGAACGTGCCCGGCGCGTTGAACAGTCGCACCGCTTCGTGCACTATGTCGCGCGGCAGCACCCGACGGTCCAACGTCGTGTCACGCTGCTGGGCGGCGGCTGCTGCCGGCATGGCGATGAGGGCGAACGCGAGGGCAAGACGTCGCATGAGCATACCCCTTAATGTCGTGAGTCGGCCACGCGAAACGCACCCCCCGTGCCGCAATCGCCCGGCCGGGTCAACCGGCGCGAGCGGAAGCACTTACCCCGTCCGCGCCGCGCCCGCCGTGCCGCCCGGTGTCCACCCGGCGTGGCAACCGGGGTGTGTCGCTTCGATCTCATTCGCTCCCATTGCCGATCCCCAGGCGCCGCATGCGGCGGTAGAGGTTCGGACGGTCGGTCTGCAGCCGCCTGGCGGCCTCGGCCACGTTCCCGCCGGCCATCGAAAGGGCCCGCGAGATGAGTGTTCGCTCGTATTCGTCCAGTGTGTCGCTCAGGGACTGCGTGAGCCGCGACGGATCGGGGAGCTTCGGCGCCGCCGCCTCGCCGTCGCCCTGCCCGAACGCCACCAGGCGCCGCACCTCGTCGGCGGTCACTTCTCCGCCCGCGTGCAGGATGGCCAGCCGATCCACCACGTTCGCCAGCTCGCGCACGTTGCCCGGCCACCGGTAGCGCGTGAGCAGCGCGATCGCATCCTCGGTCCAGCGCGGAGCCGGGTGGCCGGTGCGCGATGCGTGCAGCCGGGAGAAGTGTTCGACCAGCGCCGGAATGTCGTCGGGGCGCTCCCGCAGCGGCGGGACGTGGAGCGGAATCACGTTCAGCCGGAACAGCAGGTCCTCGCGGAACGTCCCTTCGGCCACGGCGCGGGCGAGATCCTTGTTGGTGGCGGCGAGAATGCGCACGTCCACCCGAATCGGCTTGCCGCCGCCCACGCGCTCGATCTCCTTGGCTTCGATCGCGCGCAGCAGCTTGGCCTGCGCTTCCTGCCCGAGGTCGCCGACTTCGTCCAGCAGCAGGGTGCCCGTGTGCGCGAGCTCGAAGCGCCCGATGCGGCGCTCGGACGCGCCCGTGAACGCGCCCTTCTCGTGTCCGAACATCTCGCTCTCCAGCAGGTCGCGCGGGATCGCGGCGCAGTTGACGCGCACGAACGGCCGGTCGCGCCGCGGGCTTGCCTCGTGAATCGCCGCCGCCACCAGCTCCTTGCCCGTTCCCGACTCTCCCGTGATCAGGACGCGGGCGTCGGTCGCCGCCACGCGCGCGATCATCTCGCGGACGCGCTGCATGGCCGGGCTCGCCCCCACCATCTCGCCGCTCAGGCCGACCTCGGCGCGCAACGCCCTGGCTTCGCGGCGCGCCCGGCGCAGCTCGATGGCCGACGACAGCGCGAGCAGCACCCCCTCGGGGCTCAGCGGCTTTTCGAGAAAGTTGAAGGCGCCCAGCTTAGTGGCCTTCACCGCGTCGCTCAGTCCCGCCTTGCCGCTCATCATGACGACCGGCGTGTCGGGCGCCGCCTCGCGCAGCTTGTGCAGCGTCGCCATGCCGTCCAGCTCCCCCGGCATCATCAGGTCGAGCAGCACGGCGTCGGGCTCGGACTCGGCCGCCCGCGCCACGCCCGTGGCGCCGTCCGATGCCTCGCGAACGTCGAACCCTTCGGCCGCGAGCAGCGCCCCCACCATCCGGCGGATGTTGGGCTCGTCGTCGATGATGAGCACGCTCGACATGGCGGGAGGCGCGACTCAGCGCGGCGGCTGCTGCGGCGCGCCGGGGATGGCGCGCTGCTCGGTCTGCAGGCGGGTCAGGAACCGCTGCGCTTCCGAGACGCGCTCGATCTCGACGGCGATCGAGTCCACCGTCTGTTCGATCCGGTCGAGCCGGGCGCCCAGGTCCGTGGGGAGCGCCGCGGCTTGCGCCGGCTGGTGCCGCCTCTCGACCGCCCGGATAACCGCGCGGATGATGGGCGTGGCCACGACCATGATCATGATCGTGCCGAACACGACCCCGACGATGGCGACCAGGTTGTCGGGAATGACGGGCGGCATGATCACCTGCTGCAGCAACATGGCGGTCGTCATGATTGCACCGGCGGTTTGGGGACGGACACGGATTGACCCTGCGCCCGATCGGACAGCAGGCGAGTGGTGAACCGCTGACCCTCGGAAATTCGCTCGACCTCGACGGCGATCGCGTCGACGGCCTGCTCGATGCGGGCCAGCCGCTCATCGGTGGCGGGGCTGACCGACGGATGCGACTTCGCGTCGATCCGGCGGCCGATCAGGCCGAGGATGCTGCGGAACATGTAGGCCACCACGACGAGCGCCGTGATGGCGACGATCATCTCTTCCCCTCTCATACCTCGCTCCTTGCCATGGCCCGGTCCTCGCCCTGCCGCTCGGCGCTCACCGGAATGATCAACCGGATCGTCGTTCCTTCGCCCGGCGCGCTCGACGCCGTCACTTCGCCGTCGTGGGCCAGCATCGTCTGTCGGGCGATGGCCAGTCCCAGCCCCGTTCCGCCCGGTTTGAACGTCACATACGGGTCCCACATCCGCGCCAGCCGTTCGGGTGGAATGCCGGGACCCGTGTCATGCACCGCCACCGCCACCGCGTCGCGCCCCCGGCACTGCGCGGGCTCCACGCGTACCGCGATCGCTCCGCCCCCCGAGTCGCGGCACGCGTCCACGGCGTTCAGCACCACGTTGCTCAGCGCGCGCTGCAGGGCATCATGGTGGCCCAGCACCATCGGCACGCCCTCGTCCACGTCCACCGTGAGCGGCATGCCGTCGGGCACCGACGCGCGCGCCGTGTACCGCGCCATCTCCCCCAAGTCCACCGTCGACTGCGGGCCCTCGGGCAGCTTCCCGAACTGCGAGAAGTTCCTGGCGAGCGTTTCCAGCCGCGCCGTTTCGGTGGCCAGCACCTCTACCGTTTCCGCGAGTTCCGACGGCGCGTCCCGGCGCAGCCGGGCGACGGCGAAACGGATCGGCGTGAGCGGATTCTTGAGCTCGTGCGCCGCCTGCCGCGCCGCCTCGCGCAGGGCTGCGGCCCGCTCGGCTTCGATCGCGCGCGCGCGGCCCAGCGCGATCTCGTCGGCCATCGCGCGCATGCGCGACCGCAGGACGCCGAACTCCGGGGCGCCTCGCGTGGTCGATTCCGCCGGCAGCATCTCCCCGCGGCCGATGCGTTCCGTCCAGCCCATCAGCTCCATGAGCGGGCGGCTGAGCTGCCGGCTCAGGTGGCCGGCAACGCGCGATGCCCCGAGTCCGACCACGCCCAATGACACCAACAGGATCACGGCGCCGGCCAGGTACACGGCTCGCTGGAACACGAATGCCGCGCGCTTCGACTGCACCAGGCTGTCGTGGAGCCGCTGCTCGTGCGCGGTGATCGCCCGCCGCTGGGCGGCGGTCAGCGGGGCCGAGCGCATGGCGTCGATGGCCCGCGCGCCGCTGGCCGCCACGCTGTCCCATGCCGCCGTGGCCCCGACCAGCGAGAAGGCATACCGGCTCGTCGCGAACCAGCCGACGGCCAGCACCGCCGAGGGCACGAGGGCGAACGACAGGAGGATGACAAACAGCCGGCTGCGAAACCCGATGCGCTTCACACGCCCTCCCTCCGTACGCGAACACGTCGCGCCGGTTTCGCTCCTAACATACAGGGGGGGCGGACGCCCAACCACCCGTACGCTCTTTCCCACCATCCGGTTACGCGATACATTTCATGTTCGTCGTTCGGTCCTCCGCATACACACTGCCGTCAGAGCGGCGGCGCGGTTCGCGGACCGGACGGCAAACCGGCAGTTGCATGCCTGCCGGGAGGGCGCCGCTCCACGCGCGCCCTCCGAAGCGAGATCCGCCGCGCCGCCGCTGTTCGAGCGGGCCGTCGCGCGGGTCGCGTGCCGATCGACGAGCGCTGCTCGGTGACGATCGTCTGCGATCCATTTCACGGACGATCTGCCCCTCTCGCCCGGCGGTCGAACCGACAACCGCCAGGAGTCCGTCTCGGACTCGACACAGGGAAGGGCATGAACCCTCGCAATCAGCGCCGCGAGCCCACGCGCTCGCATGGCGCACTCGTACACCGTGGCCCGCAGGCCGCCGTGACACAGAGCCATCCGGTGACCGCCGTGCCGTTGCACGCACCGAACGCCGCACTCCTCATCGACTTCGACAACGTCACGATGGGGATCCGTTCCGACCTCGGCCACGAGCTCCGCAACCTGCTCGGCTCCGACATCATCAAGGGCAAGGTCGCCGTGCAGCGCGCCTACGCCGATTGGCGCCGCTATCCGCAGTACATCGTCCCGCTCACCGAAGCGTCCATCGACCTGATCTTCGCGCCCGCTTACGGGTCGTCGAAGAAGAACGCGACCGACATCCGCCTGGCGATCGATGCGCTGGAGCTGGTCTTCACGCGCCCCGAGATCGGGACCTTCATCCTCCTCTCCGGCGATTCCGATTTCTCGAGTTTGGTGATCAAGCTGAAGGAATACGGGAAGTACGTGATCGGCGTCGGCATCCGCGAATCGTCCAGCGACCTGCTCGTCATGAACTGCGACGAGTACTACAGCTACAACGCGCTGGCCGGCCTGATGAAGGCGGGCGAGGAAGAGACCGCCCGCAAGTACGATCCGTGGGAGCTGGTCAGCGAAGCCGTCACCCGCATGAAGCGCAACGGCGACGTGATGCGCTCCGACCGGCTCAAGCAGGTCATGCAGGACATCGACAGCACGTTCGATGAGAAGAACACCGGGCATTCGAAGTTCTCGAAGTTCGTGCAGGATGCCGCCGCGCGCGGGCTGTTGACGCTCACGAAGCTCGAGAACGGGCAGCTCGAAGTCGGCACGCCGGGTTCCGGCGGCAGGCCCGCGCCCTCGCCGGCCGCAGCGCCGGTGGAGACCCAGGCGGCGCCGGCCGAGCGCGCCGAAGCCGCCGGCGGGGAGGAGCGGGGCGGACGGCGCGGACGCCGCGGTGGCCGCGGGCGCGGACGCGGTGGCCGCGGGGCCGAAGCGCCGCAGCTCGAGCTCGAGGGGGCGGGAACGGCCGCGACACCGGCTGCACCGGCGGTGCCGGTCAAGCCGGCGGGCGGCATCGGCGCCAGCGGCGAGCGGCTGACCCGCAACGAGGCGTTCGACCTCGTGCGCCGCGCCGTCGAAACGCTCACCACGAGCGAAGAATCGGTGACGGCGACGGCCGTGCGCCGGCGCGCTCACGAATTGCTCGGCCGCGACAGCGAAAGCCTCAGCGAACGCAACTTCGCGCGGATCCTGCAGGACGCCCACGACGCCGACATGATCGACCTGCGCCGCCACGGCGACGACTTCGACGTCTCGCGCGCCGTGAGCGCGGCGCCGGTGTCCGACCAGCTCGCAGCGGCGGCATCGGCCGCGGCGCCTGCGCCCACGCCGGCCGCGCCGGCGCCTCGCATCGGCATGGGACCGCGCGGCGCCGGCGCGCGCGGACGCGGAGGGAAGCCGGGCGCTCTTCCTCCGGAGCTGCTGGCGGTGGGCGTGGTCGGCACCGTCACGCCGGCGCCGGCTGTGGAAGCGGTCCCCCCGGCCGACGAGGAGCCCGCACCCGCCAAGCGAGGCCGCAGGCGCGGCACCGCGAAGTCCGCCGCGAGCGGAAGTGGCGAGGCGACCGCGACTGACAGCCCGGCGGCGAAGAAGCCGCGGAAGCGGCGCGGCGGAAGGAAGACGGCGCCGGCCGCCGACGGCCAGGCGGCCGACGCGTGACGACGAGCGCCGCGCGGCACGCGCGGCGCTCGAGCGCGCGTGCTCCGCTCCCGGCACGGTTCTACGCGCGCGACACGGAAACGGTCGCGCGCGAACTGCTCGGCGCGGTCATCGAATGCCACACGCCGCAGGGCGTGGCCAGCGGCCGCATCGTGGAAACCGAAGCGTACCTCGGCGAGCACGATGCGGCCTGCCACGCAGCCGCCGGCCTGACCACCCGCACGGCTCCCCTGTACGGTCCGCCGGGCACCGCGTACGTGTACTTCATCTACGGCATGCACTGGTGCGTGAACGCCGTCACGCGTCCGCGCGGACAACCGAGCGCCGTTCTGATCCGCGCCGTGGAACCGCTCGCCGGCCTGCCATTGATCCGGCGGCGGCGCCGCTCGGCCCGCCGGGACGTGGATCTCACCAACGGTCCGGCCAAGCTGTGCGAAGCGCTCGGCATCGGCGCGGAGCACAACACCGCGTCGTTGCAGCGGCCGCCGCTCCTGATCCGCGCCGGCGCGCCGGTGGCCGACACGGACGTGGTGGTGACGCCGCGCATCGGCATCCGCCACGCCGCCGATTGGCCGCTGCGGTTCGCCGTTGCGTCGTCGGCCTGCGTGTCCCGCGCCCCCGCGCACTTCGCGCGCCAGCCCTACACCCGCCGGAGTCCATGACGGCGCTCCCCGTCTCGCCCCGCGCGGCCGCCCTCTATCGCCGGGCGGTCGTCATCGACATGCACAACGACATGGCGAACCGGGTGCTGGACGACGGATACGATCCCGACGTCCTGCACGCGCCGGGATACGGCAGCGACCGCGGCGAGACGGATCTGCCGAGGCTCGTGTCCTCGGGTATCACCGCGCAGTTCCTCGCCGCGTTCGTCCACGCGCGATACGCCCAGGCGGAGCCCGACCAGTCGTGGGCGCGCGTCAATGCGTATCTCGACACGATCCATGCGTTCGTGCGCCGGCATCCCGGCCATCTCCTGCCCGGCACCACGGCGCGCGACGCGGTGCGCGCCAAGCGCGAGGGCAAGGTCGCCGTCTTCATCGGCATCGAGGGCGGGCACGTGATCGAGAACTCGCTGGAGAAGCTGCGCGTCCTGTACGGCCGTGGCGCGCGCTACATGACCCTGACGTGGAATAACGGCAACGACTGGGCCGGCTCGTCCATCGGGGAGCACGGGACGCGCACCGGCGGCCTCACCGATTTCGGACGGGAGGTGGTGCGGGAGATGAACCGGATGGGCATGCTGGTGGACGTCTCGCACGTGTCCGATGCGACGTTCGCCGACGTGCTCGCCACGAGCTCGGCGCCGGTCATCGCCTCCCACTCGGGTGCCCGGGCCCTCAACCCGCACGCGCGCAATCTCTCCGACGACATGCTGCGGGCGGTGGCGCACGCCGGCGGCGTCGTGAACGTCAACTTCTTCTCGGTGTTCCTGGA
>DASVWS010000081.1:0-26606 GCA_036393095.1 Gemmatimonadaceae bacterium
GCACGCCGGAGCAGGCGCTGGGCTCCATTGCCCGCGTGATCCGCGACGAACTGCGCGTCGATTCCTGCTCCATCGACCGCGTGGTGGCCGGCTCGGAGGTGCAGATCGCGCACGCGGGCGCGTGGCCGCCCACCGGCGCGGCGCGCACGCTCACCCTGCCGCTCACCGTGCACGGCGAAGCGGTGGGCTCGCTGCGGCTGTACCATCCGCTCGACATCACGCTCGACGAGTCGCAGAACCGCTTTCTGGAAGCGCTCACGTACTACGCGGCCCTGGGCGTGGAGCGCGTGCGGCTGGAAGCCGAAGCCGCACACGCCGAGGCGCTCCGCGAAGCCAATCGCTTGAAGGACGTACTGCTCGCCACCGTCAGCCACGACCTCCGCACGCCGCTCACCACCATCAAGGCCCTCGCGCAGGACGGCGCGCTGCGCGGCGACGAGAACGCCGTGGTGATCGAGGAACAGGCGGACCGCCTGTCGCGCCTGGTGAACGACCTGCTCGACCTGTCGCGCATCAAGGGCGGCACGTTCAAGACGAATGCCGAGCTGAATTCCGCGGAAGACGTGATCGGCGCCGTGGTGCGGCAGTTCGCGGGGGCCGCGCGCGGCCGCCAACTCGTGACGGAGCTCGATCTGTCGCAGCCCGCGCTGTTCGGCATGTTCGACTTCGTGCACACCCTGCGCATCCTGGGCAACCTGGTGGAGAACGCGCTGCGCTACGGACCGAAAGGCTCGACCGTCGACCTCAAAGCCACGCGGGAGGGCGACCGCCTCCGGTTCACGGTAGCCGACCGCGGGCCGGGCGTTCCGCCCAGCGAGGTGCATCAGATTTTCGAGCCGTTCTACCGGCCGCCCAGCTCGGCGAACGACGGCGGCGCGGGCCTCGGCCTGTCGATCGCGCAGCGGCTCGCGCACGCGCAGGGCGGCATGGTGGAGTACGCGCCGCGCCGCGGGGGCGGCAGCGTGTTCTCGCTCGTCCTGCCTGCCTGGGATCCCGACTGAGCCCGAGCCGGGAGCCTAGAGCGCGACTTCGGCGCTCGAGCCCTGCTCGTCCATCATCAGCGGCGGCGCGCCGTCTTCCAGCCCCGATGCCGTCACCCAGGCCTGCAGCAGCTTCGCCAGCGACCGGCGCTCCTCCGCGGACAGCGCGCGCGCGCCCCGCAGGAGCTGCACCTGCACCGTGGTCGGCGCGTCGGCCAGCACCTCGCGCCCGCGCTCGGTGAGCGCCAGCTCCACGCGGCGGCGGTCGGTGTCCGACGGCGTGCGCGACACGTAGCCGTGGTCCACCAGCCGCCGCACCACGACCGACACCGAACTCTGGTGCGTCGCCGTGCGCTCGGCGAGTTCGTTCAGCGAATGCGCCGGACGCTCCGCCAGCTGCTGGAGCACGAACAGCTGCGCGCCGCTCATCCCCATCTTGCTCTCGATCATTCGCGAGGACACGCGCAGCGCCCGGACGATCGAGCGTACGGCATTCATCGCCGCGGTGACTTGTTCGATGTCTTCGGTCGTCATGGGCAACTCGTGGATGCGTAGCGTCCTGGCCCGCGCCGTGCGGCGACGGCCGCTCTCCATGCGCGACGGCTCCGGCGCCAAACCCGGTGCGGCGCCTTCAGTCTTTATGTACGCCCGAAAAGGCACCGGCGTTGGGAGCCCGATATACGCAGTGCCTGAACTGGCGCGCGTTCGCCTCGCCGGCAACGGCGCTGCACGCGCGCGCCTAGCGCCGGACGACCACCTCGCGCTCCGCAACCTGCGCCGGTTCTCCGTCCGGTTGCACCTGCAACCGGATGCGATACGTACCCCCGTCGACGTGGGACAGGTCCACGACCACGGAGCGCCCGACGACCCCGTCGCGCGGCCGCGCGACGTCCCGCCAGTGCAGCGCGATCGGCGTGTCTCCCCGACCAATGCGCAGCACGCGGCGCGCGCGCTGCCACCAGCTCGCGCCCACCCGCTCCACGGTGAGCGATACCTCCAGACCCACGCCGACCGAACGGGGCCCATACAACTCCCAGTACACGCCGAGGGGATCGCGCCCGGCGATATCCGCGCTCGGAAGCGCGAGCGGCATCGCTGCGTCCAGCGTTTCCGGCGTCCCGTCCGCGGGGCGGAAGAGCAGGAGGTCCGAAAGCCGCGCCCCGCCGCCGCCGGTGAGCGCGCGCAGCGCTTCGCGGTCGCGCGCCGCGGCGTGCGATCGGTCGTCGAAAAGGTCCATGTCGACCAGCGCATCGAGCCGGGGCGCGATGACCGATAGCACGCCTGTCGGCGCGGCCGACGAGTCCCACCGGACGAAACGCTGCCGCTCGTCCGGCGCGACGGCCAGCGCGGCACGCAGGCCGCGCGCGTGGAGCAGGGTGTCCCGCGATGCGTCGTACGCGGCCACGACGAGCGTCGAATCGCCGCGCGCGAATCGGGACAGCAGCACGCGCGCCGCCTCGATCGACTCCGCGTACGCCGGCGCGTAGCGGGAGGCGGCGCGCGCGGCGTGCAGGTCCCAATCGCCGGGGCGCGCCGAATACACCGAGTCGAGCAGGCGGCCGTCGGGGAAGAAGGCGAAGCTCGGCTGCGGGTCGTGTCCCATGATCGAATACGACGGATCGATCTGCGATTCCGGCTCCACGCGCTCGAACCAGCGCGGCCACCCGTAGCGCAGCATCAGCTCGGCGACGTCGTCGCCCCAGCTCGCCGTAACGGGCCACACCGAGTGCCGCGCGATCTCGACCATCGTCCGCCGCGCGAACTGTTCCGTGCGGCGATCGTTGGCGGGGAGCGCCAAGAACGGCTGCGCCAGCCACCAGAGGCGCGCGTTCAGCACCGGGCGCTCGTCGCATCCGGCGTGCGCGTAGCGGCCGGCCGCGCGCCCCTCGAGCAGCGGCGAGAGGTCGATCCACCGGCAGCGCAGCGTGTCGGGCATTTCCGCCAGCGCACGGTCGTCCGCCGTTTCGGCGCGCGCGTAGTGCCCGCCGGCGTGCAGCGCCAACCCGCGGAGCGCGTCGCACCACCAGGGCGCCGCGCCGCACGACGCGAGCTGGATGAACGCGGAGTCGGGTGCACCGGCTTCCAGCTCGTAGCGCACCCGCTGTCCGGCAATCCATCCGTCGGCGGGAGCGGCGCGCGAGGCGCTGTCGAGCACGGCGAGCAGCCGGCGGCGCGCCCGCTCGATCACCGGCGATTCCGGCGGCGCCGAGTCGGGCATGTCGCCGTGCCAGTAGCAGAAGCGCCCGATGCGCTCGTCGCAGTGGCCGCCGTCGCCACCCCGCGTCCAGCGCAGGTGACTGCGCCGCGTTTCCTCGAAGTCGCGCTGCGCGTCGTGCGCGGCACGTACCAGGCGCGCCGAATCGGCGGCCTGCGCGGCCAGGCGCCCGCCCGGCGCTGCCAACGCTGCGATCAGCGCAACCCGCGCCCATACCCCCGGGCGCCGGGCGCCCGCCATCCCACTCGTCCCCACGGTCCGCGGTTCCACTCTACCGATATATATGCGAACGGCCGCCCGCGGAGAGGGGCGGCGCTACCGGCCGGAGATCAGGAACGCAGGATCGGGGTTGGCGAGTCCGACGTCGTCCATCACCACGGTGCCCGACGGCGTGCGGTCGAAGACCAGGCGGATGGCGCGCAGCCGCGCCGGCTCGAACGACGGCGCCACCTTGCGGAACGCCGCCAGCGGCATCGGATACGTTTGCAGCACCAGTTCGTAGGGCTCACGGAACGCCTGCCGTTCGCGGTCGGCGCGCCGCAGCACGTGCGTTTCCAGCGGGCGCCGCACCGGGCCGAACAGCGACAGCGGCAGGCGCGCGCGGTGCCCGTCGGCATCCACCAGCTCCACGGTCAGGTCCATCGGCACCGAGTCGTCGTGCACGGCGGGCGGCTTGGGCGCCCGCCGCCCCTTCGCGGCCGAGTCGTGCGGCGCGCGCCGCGGCGGCGGGATCTGGCGCGTCGGCGCCAGCGACAGCACGACGGACGACGTATCGCCCACGCGCAGCGCGCGCACCAGCGAGTCGCTGAGCGAAATCGCATACGAGGCCGGCCTGCCGCGCGCCGCCGTGTCGGCGCCCGCGATGCGGTCGTTCCACCCCAGCCACACGGCGTTCGTGTTCTGCTCGTCGTTCTTGAACCGCAGCGGAATCGGCGCCTCGTCCCACGTCGCGAGACTGTCGCCTTCGAGCGTCACGCCGGGCACCGACCCCGTCGTCACGTCCACGTCCTCGTCGTAGCCGGCGAGCAGCCGGAAGCTGCTCTCCTGGAACCGCGTGATGTACATCGTCTTCGGCAGCCAGTGGCCGATGGTGCGCTGGTCGCGGAACATCGGCAGGTATTCCGTGCGGTGGTGCAGCGTGGCTTCCAGGAATCCGCCGATCACCACGCGCGCGAACTGCCGCTGTTCGTCGGGCGAGAGCAGCGCGCGCAGGTCCAGCCGGTTGGCGCTGCGCGGACCGTTGTCGTGGTTGTTCCAGATGCTGTTCCACTGGCCGTGGTTCGCCCGGTATACGTACCACGCCGACTTGAAGTACGGCTTGCCATCGGTGAACCGGAGGCGCTCGTACGGCCGGAGCCCCATGAACTCCGACACGTCGCCGTCGTGCGAGCCGTGCATCACCAGGAAGTTGACGTTCTCGATCGGGTCGAACTCGCCCGCCGGTTTGTACTGGCCGTCCACGGGCGCGATCGCCACGACGGACCGGATGTTGAAGTGGAAGTCGAACCGCACGTTCGCGTCGTCCGGGTAGCGCGACAGGCGGTTGAACTGGACCGCGTGCACCACGGCGCCGCCGCCCCGCGAGTGCCCCATGATCGCGATCTCGTTCCAGTCCACCTTCCGGTAGAACGGATTGCGCGCACTGTCGGTGAACGCCTTCCACGCCTTCAGGTGCTCGAGCATGATCCAGGCGCGCCCGTCGTTCTCCCCGCGCAGGCTGCCATTGATGTAGTTCTCGTCGATCGACACGAGAATGAATCCGCGTGACGCGAGCAGCTCGCCCAGATAGCGGTAGCCGGGATCGGAATAGTCGGTGGGATCGTGGTTGCCGTGGGCGATGACCACCAGCGGAAACGGCCCCGGGCCGTCGGGATACCACACCCGGCCGTTGAGCGGCGAGTGCTTGATGTCGAATCCCCACAGGTCCTTCCGGCGCTTCGCGTCGTCGCGCGGCATCGTCACGAACGGCGACGCGTCCACCGCGGCGGTCCGGAAGGCGACCGAGTCGCGATACGCGGCCCGGCGCCGGTCGGTGCCGCTGCCGTACGTGAGATACTTCACGCGATACGGCCCGGGCTCTCCCGGGTCGGGCGCCGTGATGAGCTGCTGCGACAGCACCGTTTTCGAGTCGTCGGGACTCAACTTCAGCGACTGCGTGCAGCCGCCGAGCCCCGCGACCGCCGCGGCGGCCACCGTCCAACGCCGCGCCATCCTCATCGAATGCGGACCCCGATGCGGTGCGCGCCGTGCGTGTGGTAGCGCGACTCGAACGCGTAGTCCAGCGAGACCCGGTCGGCGTTGAAGCCGAACCCCAGCGTCCACGGTCCCTCGCCCTCCGTGGCGCGCCGCACCCCGCCGCGCACCGCCACCGAATATCCGTCCAGCCAACTGTACGCGATCTCGCCCCCGCCTGCCGCTACGAAATCGCGGCCGCGCAGCAGCGACGTGGTGGCTGCCGCGGAGACATCGAACGGCCCGACCTCGTAGCGATTGGTGGTGAATCCAAGGTTGGTGCGCGTGGGTTGGCTCATGGCTCCGAGAAACGTGCGGAACGCGGGCCCGAAGTTCTGCACGCTCAGCCCGAGCGTGCCGTCGAGGAGGTCCCGCGACAGGCCCACGTCCAGCGATCCGCGGCTGTCGCGGCTGGACCCGATGGACTGCTCCAGGAGCTTCGCGTTCACGCCGGCCCTGAAGCCGAACAGCGGCTGCGCATACCCTACCGCGAAGACGAGCCCCGACGACGGAAACGCTCCGGACGTGCCGAGCGCGTTGGGGCTGGCGTACGCGATGTCGGCGTTCGAGAAGGTGAGCGACTGCACCCCCACCCCCAGGGCCCCCGGCCCGATCCCGAGCACGGTGGAAAACGTAACGAGCAGGTTGGCGCCGGTGTAGAACTCCGCGGATCCGCCGGTGCCGCGCGCCACGGCGATCTGCGCCGGATTGTAGAAGATGACGTCGCTCTCCCGGCCGCCGGCGTCTGCATTCGCCATGGCGAGGGCGCGGGTGCCGCCCGGCAGCCGCGCGACGAGGGGTGCGAGCGGGAACTCCTGCGCCCCGGCCGCGGCCGCGCCAACCAGCAACAGCGCTGCCACCAGCCATCGTATGTGCATGGTCATTCCGACCTCCAACGAGGGAGCGCGCGCATGTTACAGCCGGGGCCGGACCCACGGAAGCCCGTCGCGGCGGCCCCGAGTGGCATGGTGGCCGATTGCCCCAGCGGCGATGCCGTGACCCGCGGGCGTCCCTACCGGTCCTTGCAGAGATGAGCACGCCCAGGATCTGCCCGCAGTGCGGCACCGAATACGGTCCGGAGCAGCGCTTCTGCCCGACCGACGGCACCCCGCTCCGCGCCCAGTCGCCCCATGACTCGCTGGTCGGCCAGGTGATTGCCGACCGGTATCTCGTCACGGGGCTGCTTGGCGAGGGCGGCATGGGACGCGTGTATGCCGCCGAGCACGTCCGCATGGGACGGCGCAGCGCGCTCAAGGTCATGAGCCCCTCGCTCGCCACGACCGCCGACGCCATCACGCGCTTCAACCGCGAGGCCGCCAACGCGGCGCAGATCAACCACCCGAACGTCGCCGCCATCTACGACTTCGGCGAGACGCCCGACGGGCTGCTCTACATCGCGATGGAGTTCGTGGAGGGCGAAACGCTGCGCGCGCTCATCGAGCGAAGCGGCCCGCTGCCCATCGCCCGTGCGGCGCAGATCACCAGGGGCGTGGCCGACGCGCTGCACGCCGCGCACCACCTCGGCATCATCCACCGCGACCTCAAGCCCGACAACATCATGCTCGCCCGCCAGCTCGACGGCGCCGACTGGGTGAAGGTGGTGGACTTCGGGATCGCCAAGTCGGTGGCGAGCGCCGGCGAGGGCAGGGGCGGGCAGACGGTCACCACCGCCGGCGTCTCCCTCGGCACCCCCGAGTACATGAGCCCCGAACAGCTCGCCGGCGAGAAGCTCGATCCGCGCACGGACATCTACTCGCTCGGGCTGGTGTTGTTCAACATGCTCACGGGCCAGCTGCCCTATCCCAAGCTGACTTCCAAAGAAACGTTGGTGCGGCGGCTGACCTCGGCCCCCGCCACGCTGTCCGACGTCCGGCCCGACGTGACCTGGCCGGCCCCGGTGCAGGCGGTGCTCAGCCGGGCGCTCGATCCCGAACCGGACCGGCGCTACGCGAACGTCGCCGACTTCGGCCGCGCCATCTCCGCCGCCGCCGTCGCCGAAGGGGATGCCGACGCCACGGTTCGCCTGCCCGCCGCCGCTCGCCCGTCCGCCGCGGCGCCAGTCGCCAAGGCGCCCGCCGCGGCCGCGGCGCCGGCCTCGAAGTCCCCCACCCGAAAGCTGCCGCCCGATCCGCCCCCTCAGCGGGGATCGTCACGGATCCTCTTCGCGGCCGCGGTCCTCCTCGTCGTGGTCATCGCCAGCTTCTTCGCCATGCACGGGCGCCGCCCTGCGGACGCCGCGCCCGTCGCCGTTCGCCCGCCCGCCGACTCGACGCCGGCGCCCGCGGACTCTGCAAGCGCCGCGATCCGGAAACCCGATTCGGCCGCGACGCGCCCCGATTCAAGCCCACCCAAGGCCGACACGCCGGTTGTGAAGCACCGCCGCCCGCAGGCGGCGCCTGCCACGCCGCAGCCCGCTGTGTCCAATGCGGCCTCGACTCCGCCCGCGACGCCGCCGACGCCAGCGCCCGTCGAGCCGCGCGCCCCGATCGCCAGCACTGCGCCCGACACGATCGCCGCGGCGCTGCAGGAGGTCCGCAATCATCTCCAGCGGGGGGGACGGGAGGTCGCCGGCGGCCGGATGCTGGCCGCCAATCGAGAAATGCGGTTGGCCCAGACGGAGTTGAAGAACCTGCGCCAGCAGATGCCGGCGGGCGCCCTCACGCCAGAGTTCCAGCGTCAGGTCCGGGGGCTGGCCGCGGCGTCCGTCCAGGCGTGCTTCAACGCCGCGGCCGGCGAGCCGCAGGCGTCGCAGCGCTGCCGGTTGCTCCAGGAACGCGAAACCCGCGCCGCGCGGGGTGGGCGCGGCATTCGGCCTCCCAACCCATGACCGGCCCCCTCAGCCGTAGAGCAACCAGAGTATGATGGCCATCTCGATGGTCGCGGCAATGATGCCGAAGATCAGGTATGGCTTGAGCCCGCGTTCCCCGGAGCGTTGGCGCATGCTCAAAGATACCTTCGCCCCGTGATCACGCTCTCCGTTCCCCGAAAGGCGCTGCTCGGCTTCGCCACCGCGCTGCTCATCCTCGCGGTGATCGGCGCCGAGTCGTATCGCGGGCTGCAGGCCTCCACTCGGGCGTCGGGGCGTGTGCGCCAGACGTACGACGCCCTCCAGACCCTCGGCGACCTCGAGGGCGACATGCTCGACGCCGAGTCGGCGGTGCGCGGGCTACTGCTCACCAACCGCGCCGACTTCCGTGGTCCGTACAAGGACGCCGCGCATCGCGTGGACCTCGATCTCTCGGCGCTCGCGCGGTTGGAGCCCGGGAATGCGGCGCAGGCCGCGCGGGCCCGCATCCTCGCCGATTCCGTGCGCAACAAGCTCGCCTTCACCGCGCGCGTGCTCGCGCTGTACGACGCGGGGGGGGCCGCCGCGGCGCGCGACACCGTGGCCGGCGGCCGCGGCGCCCGCCTCTCCAGCTCCGTCCAGCAGCAGGTGTCGCGCATGATGCGGGCCGAGCGCGCCCTGCTGGACCAGCGCCTGGAGGACGAGCGCGTCGAGCAGCAGATCGCGACGACCATCGTGCTCTTCGGCTTCCTCGTGGCGTGCCTGGTGGCGGGGCTGGCCGTGCTCACCATCCGCCGCGACATGGTGGAGCGCTCGCGGCTCGACGCCGACGTGGCCGCGGCGCTCGAAGAATCCCATGCGGCGAGCCGGGCGAAGAGCGAGTTCCTCGCCCGGATGAGCCACGAGCTGCGCACCCCGCTCAACTCCGTGATCGGATTCGCCAACGTGCTGCTCAAGAACGGCCGCCAGTCGCTCGACGACCAGTCGCGGGCGTACGTGCAGCGCATTCGCGACAACGGCACGCACCTGCTCGAGATCATCAACGACATCCTCGACTTGTCCAAGGTGGAATCGGGGCGGATGGACGTCGTCCTCGAGACGGTGGACGTGAAGCGGCTGCTGTCCGAGACCGTGAGCCAGTTCACCACGCGCGGCGTGGATGCGCCGCCGATCGAGGTGGACGTCTGGCCGGGCGTCGCGCCGCTGCGCACCGACCCCGACAAGCTGCGCCAGGTGCTGCTGAACCTGATCGCGAATGCCGCGAAGTTCACGAGCCAGGGGCGCATCGTCGTGCGCGGCGTTGCCGACGCGCGCACCCGCGAGCTCCAGCGCATCGACGTCATCGACACCGGGGTCGGCATCGCGGCCGACCGGCTGGAGCGGATCTTCGAAGCCTTCGAGCAGGCCGACAGCTCGGTCCAGCGCCGCTTCGGCGGCACCGGCCTCGGGCTCGCCATCTCCCGCTCCATGTGCGAGCGGCTCGGCTACCGGCTCACGGTGGTGAGCACGCCCGACGTCGGCTCGACCTTCAGCATCGTCACCGACCAGCGCGCGCCGTTGCTCACGCAGCACGAGGGGCCGGGCCCGGTGGGCGGACGCACCCCCGCGCCCACCCCGCGCCGCGCCCGCCCCGCCGTGCCGGCCGACTCGCCGACGGTCCTCGTCATCGACGACAGCGACGACGCCCGCGTGCTGCTGACGCAGTTGATCGAGGAGGCGGGATGCCGCGTGTTCACGGCGGGGTCCGGGGAGGGCGGCGTGTCGGCGGCGCTCGACCACCGGCCCGATCTCATCGTCCTCGACCTGCTGATGCCGGACATGGACGGACTCGAAACGCTGCAGCGCATCCGCGCCCATCCGTCCGTCGCGCGGATTCCGGTGATCGTGGTGAGCGCCGTGGCCGGGGACTATCGGTCGCGGCTGCCGGGCGCGGTGGAGCTGCTCGAGAAGCCGATCGACCGCGACGCATTGCACGAAGCCATCGATCGCGCCCTCCACGCGAGCCCGGCGCGGGTCCTGATCGTCGAGGATTCGGACGACGCGCGGTCGCTGCTGGAAGCGCACCTGTCGGAGTTCCCCGGCCTCGTCGTGGATTCGGCGCCGTCGGCGCTCGACGCGCTCGCCAAGCTCCAGGCCTTCCACGCCGACCTCATCCTGCTCGACATCATCATGCCCGGCATGGACGGCGTCGAGTTCCTCGAGCGCATCCGGCGGATCGAGCGCTACCGGGAAACGCCGGTCGTCGTGATCACGGCAAAGTCGCTCAGCGACGCGGAGCGCCGCGCCCTCGAACGGCAGGCGATCTCGGTGCTCCAGAAGGGGGACGAACTCGGCGCCGAGCTGGCGCGGGTGCTCCGAGGGGCGCTGCGCCGGATCCGGGCTCCGGCAGCGTCCTGAGCCGTGGTGTCTATCACGTTGCGATCATGCGACTTACGCGTCTGTAAGGGGCGTCACACCACCGGCCCGTTGCACGAGCTATCTATGGGGTCACAGATTGAGCCTACGCTCGGGGCCAACTCGGCTCGTCCAGGCAAGATCGTCGCGGGCGGATTCGACGCGGACTCCGCGCAGGGAGAGGTGCTTTCGGATGCATTGGCTTGAAGGGGCAGCAACGCGTGCAGGGCTGGCGGGGGCTCCCTCGCTCTCCATTCCCAGCGACGTCACCAGCGTCGAGGCATGGGAAATTGCCACGCGCACCCTCGGCCTGACGCCGCAGGAACTGGCCGCGCGCGTCGCCCCGCAGTTCGGCCTCCGCGTCGCCGAGTTCGACCGCACCGATCCGCGCGCGCTCGCCCTGCTTCCCGAGCGCCTCGCCCGCCGGTATCACGTCTTCCCGCTGCGGGAGGACGACCGCAACATCTACGTGGCGACGTCCGATCCCACGGACATCGAAGTCGAGCACGCCATCGGCTTCGCGTCGGGCCGCCGCCCCGTGTTCGAGCTCGCGGCGCCCGGTCTCATCGAGGACGCGCTGCTTTCCGGCTACTCCGCCGATCGCATGGTGGAGAACCTGCTCACCACCGTGGATTCGCAGATCGCCGACGCCGTGCGGGTCGTGGACGAGTTGGAGCCCGAGGCCGTCGATCTCTCGGACGTCGAGACGGGGCCGGTGGTGAAGCTCACCAACCTGATCCTGCGCGACGCCGTGATGCACGGGGTGAGCGACGTGCACGTCGAGCCGGGGCCCAAGGGCGGCACCGTGCGGTTCCGCATCGACGGCGTGATGCGGCAGCACATGCACCTGCCGATGGCGGCGCTCAACCGTGTGGTGTCGCGCATCAAAGTCCTGGCCCGGATGGATATCGCCAACCGCCTCATCGCACAGGACGGGCGGGCGAAGGTGTCCATCGAGGGCCGCAACTACGATCTCCGCATCTCGACCGTGCCTACCCGCGACGCCGAGAAGGCGGTGATCCGCGTGCTGCGCCCCGAGAGCGCGCGCAAGCTCGAAGAGGTGGGTGTCACGCCGCGCGAACTGGCGCGGCTGCGCCAGCTCCTCGCCTGCCGCGACGGCATCGTGATCGTTACCGGCCCCACCGGCTCGGGGAAGACGACGACGCTGTATTCGGCCATCAAGGAGATCGCCACCGGGCACGTCAACATCATGACGGTGGAAGACCCGATCGAGTACGAGTTGCCCGGCATCACGCAGATCCAGGTGGAGGCCAAGCGCGGGGTGACGTTCGCCAGCGCGCTGCGCGCCATCCTGCGCCAGGATCCGGACGTGATCTTCGTGGGTGAGATCCGAGATCTGGAAACGGCCGAGGTGGCCGCGCAGGCGGCGCTCACCGGCCACTTGGTGCACGCCACGCTGCACACCAACGACTCGATGAGCGCGGTGACGCGCCTGGCCGATCTCGGACTCGACCGCCAGACGATCGCCACCTGCCTCCGCGGCTGCCTGGCGCAGCGGCTCGTGCGGCGCGTCTGCCCCGACTGCGCGCAGCCGCTGCTCGGTGCGCTGACGGAAGAGGAGGAGCGGCTCTCGGGGCAGTTCGGCGTCCTGCCGCTGTCGCGGGCCACGGGGTGCAAGCGGTGCGGCAACACCGGCTACCGCGGACGGCTGCCGCTGGTCGAAGTGGCCATCGTGACGCCGAGCATCGCCGACATGATCGCCGGCGGCGCCACGGCGCAGCAGCTCCAGCGGGCGGCGATCGCCGCGGGCATGGCGCCGCTGCGCGACGTGGCCGTGGCGCGGGTCCGGCGCGGCGAAACGACGCTGCAGGAAATCGAGCGCGTGCTCGGCGATCAGCTCGAGGACGAGCCGGCCGCGGTGGGGGTGAACCCCGGCATCCTCATCCTCAATCCGGATCCGGCGTGGCGGCGCATGGCGCGCGCGATGCTCGAGGGCGCGGGCTTCCGCGTCGGCGAGGCGATGGACGGCGAGACGGCGGTCCGCCTGCTCGGCGACGGGCGCGAATTCTCGTTCGTGATCAGCGAGGCGTCGCTGCCGGCGCTGGCCGCGCCGCTGGGCCCGGCGCTCCTGACGGCGGGGGACGACGCCACCGAGACGACGATCGAGACGGTGCTGGACCTGCCGTTGCCGCCGACGCCCGGCGACCAGGCGTCGGCGCCTTACGAGAACGAGAATGGCCACGCCGGCGACAACGGCCATGGCAATGGCCACGGGCACACCAACGGGCACGGGCACGCGAACGGCCACGGGCACAGGTCCGCCGCCGGCGCCGGGTCGGCGCCCGATTGGACGCGTGCGGCCGGCGCGGTCCAGAACGCGGTACGGCGGGCCCTGCGATAGCGAATCGCAACGCGGCTCCGCGTGGTTCCGAGTACGTTTCGACGCCGAACGTGCCGGCTGCAACGGTCTTCGGTCGACGTGCCATGGATTCCGAATTCACCGAACGATTCGATGACGAGGCGATCGCCCGCCTGCGGCGGTTCGGGGGCGACGCGCTGCTCTTCGAGATGATCGACCTGCTCGCGGCGGGGGCGCCGGCCCGTCTGGCCGTGGCCCGCGATGCGGTCGCCGACGGCGACGCGGAAGCGGCCCGCGGCGTTCTGCATTCCCTCAAGTCCAGCGCCGGCCAGATGGGCGCGCTGGGCGTGCAGGGCATCTGCGAGCGCGCCGAGCACCTGGCGGCCCAGGGCGACGTGCGCGGCGTGGCCGCGCTCCTCCCCGCGCTGCAGACGGAGACGGAGGCGCTGCTGGCCCGGCTCGCCGTCATCCGCCGCGGGAACGGCGGGTGATGCCGCGGGTCGCCGTGGTCGAGGACAATCCGGACAATCGCCTGCTGCTGCAGGCCATCCTGGGCGAGCGCTTTGCGGTGCTGGAATATGCCAGCGGCGAGGAGGCCCTGGCGGGATTCGCCGCCGAGCGCCCCCACGTCGTCTTGCTGGACATCTCGCTGCCCGGCATGGACGGGCTCGAGATCCTCGCGCGCATCCGCGCCGATGCGGCGCTGGCCGGCCTTCCCGTGATCGCGCTGACGGCGCACGCCATGGCCGGCGACCGGGAACGATATCTCGCCGCCGGATTCGACGACTATCTCACGAAGCCGATCGTGGATGAGACACGGCTGATCGAGGCGATCTCGAGGCAACTGAGGAAGGAAAGCTCAGAGTAGACAGTCGACAGTTCACCGTCGACAGTGACTGCGGACTGCTCACTGCTCACTGTCCCTGTCTCAGCCTTCCGTTCTCAGCGCCGCCATCGGCGTCGAGGCGAAGACCTCCCGGCTGGTCAGCAGCCCGATCGCCACGGCCAGCAGCGTCATCCCCGCGCTCACCGCCAGCGCCGGGAGGACCGCGGGCGTGAACGGCGTGTTGAACACGAACCGCATCAGCGCCCACGCGCCGCCCACCGACAGCACCACGCCGGCCAGGCTGCCCAGCGCCCCCAACAGCACGTACTCTGCCAGCATGATCCGCCCGATCTGCCGGCGCGTTCCGCCCAGCGTCTTGAAGAGCACCCCCTCGCGCAGCCGCTCGCGGCGCGTGGCCGCCACGGCGCTGAACAGCACCGGCACGCCGAGCAGCAGGCTGACCAGCGCCATGAACCGGATGGCCGTCGTCACCCGGCCGAGCACGTCGGCCACCGTGTGCTGGACCAGCGAGAGGTCGAGGCTCGAAACGTTGGGGAACTTGAGGACCACGTCGCGCTGCATCAGCGCGACGTCGCGCGGCGTGGGGCCGTAGGCCAGGAACACGAACTGCTTGGGCGCGTGCGCCAGCGCCTTCGGCTGGAACACCACGAAGAAGTTGGGCTGGAAGCGCGCCCACGACACCTCGCGCAGGCTCGTCACGCGCGTCGGCACGCGCACGCCCTGCACGTCCCAGGTGATCGTGTCGCCCACCGAGACGTCGAGCTCGTCGGCGAGTCCCGCGTCGAGCGACACCTGCGACATCGTGTCCTTCGCGGCGTCGAACCAGCGGCCGGCCACCAGCTTCTCGGTGGCGTCGAGCGTGTCGCGGTAGGTCGAGCGGTATTCGCGGCGCACGGCCCATCGCGACGGGCGGCGGGGCGCGGCGCCGCCGCGCCCACGGGACGGCACCTCGCGCCGGTCGGCCGCCGGTTCGCCGCTGCGGGCTCCGGCCGCGGGCAGTCCGGCCATGATCTGGTCCGGCGTGCGCCCGTTGATCGACGCGATGCGCATCGGCACGATCGGCAGCCGCTGCACCAGTTCGTAACGGCCGGCGGTGATGATGGAATCGATCCCGGCGGCTTCGTCCTCCTGCACGTCGAAGAACACGACGTTGGCCCGCACCTGGTCGAGGCGCAGGTCGAGCTGGCCGAGCAGATTCTTCTGCGCCTGGTAGAGGGTGCTGACGAGGAAGACGCCGAAGCCGAGCGACAGGATCACGGCCCGCGTCTGGTTGCCGGGGCGGTAGAGGCTGGCGATGCCGTGGCGCAGGACGAACGGCCAACGCGGCCGCACCACGCGCCGGGCGGCGATCGTGAGCAGCGCGGCCACGGCCCAGAGCACGGCCACCGCGAGCAGGATGGCGACGCTGAACCCGATCCCGTCGCGCAGCCGTTCGGCGCGCTGGAGCGCGATCGCGAACACGCTCGCCACGATCGCGAACGAAACCACGTGCGTCGCGCTGTCGCGCCGCCCCTGCCGCATCACCGTGTCGTCCGACTCGCGGCGCAGCGCCTGCAGCGGCGACACGCCCCGCAGCGCCAGCAGCGGGCGCAGCGCGAACACGAGCGCCACCCAGAGTCCGATGCCGAGACCGGTGAGCAGGGCCGCCGGCGCCAGCCGCACCGAGACGTCGACGGGCAGGAAGTCCTTCACCGCGAGCGGCATCGCGAACTGGAGTCCCACGCCGAGCAGGGCGCCGGCGGCGGCGCCCACGAGTCCCATCGCCGCCGCCTGCAGCACGTAGATCACCAGCACCTGCGCGCTCGTCGCGCCCAGGCAGCGCAGGATCGCCACCGTGTCGATCTTGCGCATCACGAACGCGTGCACGCCGCTGGCGACGCCGATGCCGCCCAGCAGGAGCGCCACGAGCCCGACCACGCTCAGGAAGTTCCGGAGCTGGTCGATGGCGTTGCTGAGGTTCTGCTCGCTCTGCGCCGCCGTGTGCACGCGCACGTCGTTCTTCGAGAGCACGCGCGCCGTGCGCCCCTCGAACTGCTCGACCGTCTGGCCGGCGGGCAGCTTCACGAGCGCCTCGTAATCGGCCCGGCTCCCGAACACGAGCAGCCCGGTCTCGGCGAGGTACCGGTCCGCGATGTACACGCGCGGCCCGATGGCCGCCGTCACGGCCAGCTCGCCCGGCACGCTCGTGAGCGTGCCCGTGATCTCGAACTTCGCCGTGCCCAGCGAGAGCGAGTCGCCGACGTGCGCGTCGAGGGCCACGAGCAGCGACGCGTCCACCACCACGTGGCGTCCGTTCGCGAGGCCGCTCCACGCGGCCGGCGGATCGGTTTCGATCCGGCCGTAGAACGGATAGCCGGGCGTTACCGCCCGCACCTGCGACAGCCGCGTGAGTCCGGTGCGGAGCACCAGTGCCATCGAGGAGAAGCTGGTCTGCCGCGCCACCGGCGTGCCGTGCGTCTGCAGCGAGTCGAACAGCGTCTCCACGGCGGGGGTGAATTTGGCGCGGCTGGTGAGCGACAGGTCGCCTCCCAGCAACGCGCGGGATTGCTCGCGCACCGAGCGCGTCACGTTCTGCGCGAACGAGTCGATGGCCACGAGCGCCGCCACGCCGAGCGTGATCGACGACATGTAGAGGAGCAGCCGGCGCCGCGCCGTGCGGCTCTCGCGCCAGGCCACCGCCGCGAGGCCGCCGAACCGCGCCGTCACGTCGCCGCGCCCTGCGTCGCGCTGTCCTCCACCACGGCGCCGTCGCTCAGCCGGATGATGCGGCCGGCGCGCGCCGCCAGCGCCGCGTCGTGCGTCACGAGTACGATCGTCGCTCCGGACTCGCGGTTGAGCTGCTCCAGCAGATCCACGATGCGCTGCCCCGTCTCGCTGTCGAGGTTGCCGGTGGGCTCGTCGGCGAACAGGATGCGCGGCTCATTCGAAAAGGCGCGCGCGATCGCGACCCGCTGCTGCTCGCCCCCGGACAGTTCGGTGGGGAAGTGGTCCAGGCGGTCGCCGAGCCCGACGCGCTTCAGCAGGTCGCGCGCCCGGTCGGCGGCGTGCGAATCTCCGCGCAGTTCGAGGGGTACCTGTACGTTCTCGATCGCCGTGAGCGTCGGGATCAATTGAAAGCTCTGGAACACGAAGCCAACTTTCGCTCCACGCAGGCGGGCCCGCTGGTCCTCGTCCATCGCGGCGAGATCGGCGTCATCCAGCCGCACGGTGCCCGACGACGGCGTGTCCAGCCCGGCCAGGAGGCCGAGCAGCGTCGTCTTGCCACTGCCCGAGGGGCCGACGATGGCGACGAAGGCGCCCTGCGGAATCGAGAACGAGACGTCGCGGAGCACCCGCAACGGGCGCTCCCCGACGCGATATTCCTTGGTGAGCTGACGAGCTTCGAGCATGCGATTGCGAGTGATGGCGTGGGGACTGGGCGGACTGCTGGCGTTGGCGGCGTGCCGCGGAGCGGCGGACCGCCGCCCGGCCAGCCAGTCGAAGGATAGCACCGGGGCCGGGAGCACGACGGCCGCGCCGGCGGTGCCCGCGCGCGACGCGCACACCGTGCTCTTCGTGGGCACGAGCCTCACCGCCGGCCTCGGGCTCGATCCCGACAGCGCCTATCCCGCGCTCA
Organism: Gemmatimonadaceae bacterium; assembly: GCA_036393095.1. Classification (GTDB taxonomy): domain Bacteria; phylum Gemmatimonadota; class Gemmatimonadetes; order Gemmatimonadales; family Gemmatimonadaceae; genus JAGWRI01. The sequence continues at coordinate 17,390 of DASVWS010000081.1, forward strand.
TCCAGCGCAAGATCGACTCGGCGGGACTTCCGTTCCGCGTCGTCAACGCCGGCGTGAGCGGCGAGACGTCGGCGGGCGCGCTGGGGCGGATGGACTGGCTCCTGCGCCAGCCGTTCGACGTCATGGTGCTCGAGACCGGCGCGAACGACGGACTGCGCGGTACGCCGGTGTCCGAGACGCGCGACAACATCCAGGCGATCATCGACACCGTGCGGCGGCTGCGTCCGCGGGCGCGCATCGTCCTCGTCCAGATGGAGGCGCTCCCCAACCTCGGCCAGCGCTACACACGCGCCTTCCACGCGACGTACCCGCTCCTCGCACGCGAGAACCACCTGGTGCTCCTGCCGTTCCTGCTCGACAGCGTGGCCGGCCATCCGTCGCTCAATCAGGCCGACGGCATGCATCCCAACGACGCGGGCGAGAAAATCGTGGCCGAGAACGTGTGGAAGGGGTTGAAGCCCGTGCTTGAGACAGTCGGACAGTCAGACCGCCGGACAGTCAGACAGTGAGACGGTCGGACAGCTACCTGCCGCCGCCCACCCGCCACTCCATCGTTTGCACGCTGCCGCGTCCCAGCTTCACGGTCGTATCGGCCAGCGTCGAGTCGCGGCGCACGAGGCGCAGGGCGAGCGGCGGGTCGAGCGGGACGTGGCAGAGAATGAAGCCGCCGTCGTCGCCGGGCGTCACGCGGATGCTGTCACGGTGCGCTGCGGTTGCGTCTCCCAACTGTTGCACGGTCCAGCTTCCCTCGACGCGGAGCTCGGGGCCGAGCGGAGCAGGGCTGCGCAATTGGCCGAGGATGATTGCCGTGCCGGTTGGGGGCGCCGACCGGTCGCCGCAGAGGCCAGCCACCGCCTGTTGCCGCGACGACAACACGATCGGCGGTGCGGCGAGCGTGTCTCGCCCCACTGAGATCGTCTGCGACGCGCGGCGCGGATCGACGAACGCCGCGTACGCGGAGTCGACGGCGTCGAGTCCGTAGCGCCCGGGGAGTACGGGCCACATGGTGAACCGGCCCGTCGTGTCCGTCGTGGCGGCGGTCTGCGTCCTGTCGAGCATCACGTGCACGCCCGGCAGCGGCGCGCCGTTCCGATCGCGCACCAGCCCGGTGACCGCGCCGAGCGTGCTTTCGGCGTGCGAGCCGTCGGGCCAGCGCGCGGCGAGCACGTCGCCGCCCAGGTCGTGCCACTGGACGACGTGCACGTTGCGGATCTCGCCCGGCGTCACGCCGGCGTACCTCCCGGCCGGCACCTGGTGCCCCGGCGCCGCGAGCGCGGCGACTGCCGGCAGGTGCATGCTCCAGCGTTCGATGTACACGAGGCCGTTGGTCATGTTGCGGAACACGAGACGGCCCCCCGTGCCTGCCGAGCGGTACGCGGGATCGAGGCCGGTGTAGGCGAAGTCGAGCGTCCGCAGCGCCGGATGGTCGCTGTCCATCCACAGCGTCCCGTCCACGTCCACGAACCCGTCGGGGTGACTTCCCGGCGCGGGTTCGAACGACAGGCCCACCTCGTTCGGGTGGTGGCCGTCGTCGCGTACGACGCGGAAGCAATGCGTGGCGGCGAATTCCTGGTCCAGCAGGACGTCGGCGTCGGGGGCGAAGAAGGTGAGCGTCCCGCCGTCGCGGGCCATGTAGCCCTGGCGGGCGAAGCCCTCGGCGGCGCGCACGGCGACGAAGGGTCGGCCCGTGGTGCCGGTCGTGGTGCGCGTGGTCTGGCGGATGACGAGCCGGGAGTCCGGCTCCTCGTCGCTGGAGTATTCGAGGACCTTCATGTTGCCCGGCTTGGATTGTCGGGCGACGACGGCGGCGAGGAGGCCGGCCCGCGCCTGGTCCCAGAGGGCGAGCGCGCCGCTGCGGTCCTCGCTGCCGGGACAGATCGACCGGTCCGACACGTGAACCTGCGTCAGGAGCGCGGGCAGGGCGAGCATCCGGATTTCGATCCCGGCGGCGCGTGCCGGCGCCGAAGCAGGGACGGCCACCGTTCGGGGCTCGAAGCCGATGCGGATGACGCGAAGCCGGGCGGGGCCCGCCGGCACGTCCAGGGAGAAGCGGCCGAACTCGTCGGCGATCGTGCGCACTCCACCTGTCCCCGCGGAATCGAGCGCCGCGATCACCGCGCCGGGCACGGCGAGGCCGCTGATGCTGTCCCGCACCACGCCCGAAACGCGCTGGGCGTCGAGTGACGCGGCGGCGAGCAGCGGCAGCAGGGCGAGCAGGGCCGTGCGGCCGAATGGGGTCTTGGCGATCGGCTCCTCCAGAACGTGCTATCGCGTAACTTCGCGCAGGAGCGGGAGCGTGGGGTTAAACGTTCATTAACTCTCGCTCCCGGCAACGGTTGACTGCCGGCTGTCGACTGATGACTCTCGACTTCGGTTCTGTCCTTCGCGCGCCCCGGCTTTCCCAGTTGACCGTCCCCGTCCCTGTCCCCTAAATTGAAAGGCTGTCTGCACTTGCCACCAGTTTCTCAAGGAATTCATAGATGGCGATTCCCGCGACTCAGATTCGGCGCGGCATGGTCTTGGTTTTCAACGGCGATCCCTGTCGGGTGGTCGAGTTCCGCCACCACACGCCCGGAAATCTTCGGGCCATGGTTCAGGCGAAGTTGAAGAACCTGCGCACGGGGGCGGGCTTCGAGCATCGCTTCCGCGCCGCCGATTCCATCGACCCTGCGACGATGGAGACCCACGAGCTGGAGTTCATGTACCAGGGGGGCGATCGCTTCCACTTCATGAACACCGAGAACTACGACCAGCTCGAGATGGACGAAGAGACGCTGGGCGATGCGGCGCCGTGGATGCAGCCCGGCATGAAGATCATCGCCGAGTACTACAACGGGAATCCGGTGGGCATCAAGCTGCCGAATTCGCTCGTGCTCGAAGTGGTCGAGACGGCGCCGGTCATGAAGACGGCCACCAAGACGTCGTCGCCGAAGCCGGCGAAGCTGGAGAACGGGGTCACGATCAACGTGCCCGAGTTCGTTGGCACCGGAGACAAGGTCAAGGTCAATCCGGCGACGGGCGAGTATCAGGAGCGGGCCAAGTAGCGACCGCCGCGCCCCGCGGAAATCGCGGCGACGTGCGGTTGATACGGTGTCTTGCGACGGTTAAAATGCTAGTCTGTCGTATCACGCGTGGAGCGACCGGACGCGCGAGCGTCCACCATGGTGGCTGTAGCTCAATTGGTTAGAGCACCGGACTGTGGCTCCGGGGGTTGCGGGTTCAATTCCCGTCAGTCACCCTAAGATCCGTCGACTGTCGGCAGCTGGACTGCCAACTGCTCACTGCCGACTGGATGCCGTAGTGAAGGTCGGTAGCTCAATTGGTAGAGCACTGGTCTCCAAAACCAGCGGTTGGGGGTTCAAGTCCCTCCCGGCCTGTGGCGATGATTGACAAGGGGATGGAATGAGGAGCGAGCCCGCGCAGGGCGAGCGACTCCGTACGGAACGCCGCCACAGCCACCCGCTCGTGGCGGGTAGCTGTGGCGGTATCGTCTAGGGGACTAGGACGGAGCCCTCTCAAGGCTCAAACACGGGTTCGAATCCCGTTACCGCTACTTGGGACGAGAGGCCCGTTCGTCTATCGGTCAGGACGGCACCCTTTCACGGTGCAGAGAGGGGTTCGATTCCCCTACGGGCTATGCACGACGGGATTGCAGGCCCGCACGGGAATCGCGTCGTACGGTACAACAGTTGGCAGTTCGCAGTCGGCAGTTTGCAGTCCGCAGGAGTTCGGTGGAGCAAGGACTCGGAGCGCTCGTTCCGGCCCCAGACCCCGATGTAGCAGGGGCCGTAGCTCAGCTTGGTTAGAGCACTCGACTGTCACTCGAGAGGTCGCGGGTTCGAGCCCCGTCGGCCCCGTAGCTGTTTGCCCTGGTGGTGAAATTGGTAGACACGCCATCTTGAGGGGGTGGTGCCGCAAGGCGTCGCGGTTCGAGTCCGCGCCAGGGCATTTCGGCGATCGCCTGGCGGTCGCTTCGCCAGCGTAGCTCAGTGGTAGAGCACCCGATTCGTAATCGGGCGGTCGTCGGTTCAATCCCGACCGCTGGCTCTCGACACGAAATCCAACGCCCCGCTCGTTTCACGAGCGGGGCGTTCTCGTTCCAGAGCCAGCGGCCGCGGTCCCGCGCGGGCGGCGCTATGCGTCCTGCGGACGGCGTGCCGGCGGCATCGAGACCGCCGGCGAGAGGGCGCGATCGAGCGCCGACAGGTACGCGTCCAGATTGCCATCGTAGCCGAACGCGAACCGCGCGATGCCGCGCCACATCGGGTGCGCGATCTCCCCGCGCTCGGTGATCGTGACCCGGGTTGCCTCTCCCACCTCCGCCAGCTCGTAGGTCCACGTGCCGGAATAGGTGATCCCCGGGTCCGTGAGGCGGACGACGAGCCGCAGCGGCGGCGTCATCTCATCCACCCGGCACGAGACGGTCCCGTGCCGAACGCGTTCCCGCCAGGCCGGCCGCCCATCGATGGCGGGCAGTACCTCCACCCCCCGGACGCCCCGGCGCCATCGCGGGAACTCCCCCACGGCAGTAATCGCGTCCCAGACACGGTTCATGCGCCATGGAAGAACCGCGGAGCGCGAGGTAATGCGCGTCTGCGGAATGAGATACCCAGCCACGGCCGCCAAAGCGGCGAGCGCGACGAGCGCTCCTGTGGCAACGACGAGCCAGCGCATGGAGCCTCCGGGGGGGAGAGACACCGCATTGCGTCGCCCAAGTATTCTCCCTCACGGCCCCGCCAGCAATACCCGATAGACGATTCGTAAACGGCTGGATAGCATCCAGCCGTGAGCACTGTCCTCTTCCACGCGAGTGGTCTCACCAAGACCTACCACATGGGCGACGTCGCCGTCCATGCGCTGCAGGGCGTCGACCTCGACCTCGTGGAGGGCGAGGTCGTGGTCATCCTCGGCCCGTCGGGAAGCGGCAAGTCCACGCTGCTGAACATCCTCGGGGGGCTCGACGCGCCCAGCGGCGGCGAGGTGAACTTCCGCGACCACCAGCTCGTGGGCGCCGGAGACGCCGCGCTCACGCGGTATCGCCGCGAGCACGTGGGCTTCGTGTTCCAGTTCTACAACCTGCTGCCCAGCCTTACCGCCATCGAGAACGTGGAGCTGGTGACGGAGATCGCCGAACGGCCGATGCCGGCTGCCGACGCGCTCCGGCTCGTGGGGCTGGGCGAGCGCCTCGACCACTTTCCGTCCCAGATGTCGGGGGGCGAGCAGCAGCGCGTGGCCATCGCGCGGGCCATCGCCAAGCGCCCCGACGTGCTGCTCTGCGACGAGCCCACCGGCGCGCTCGATTCCGAGACCGGCATCGTGGTGCTGCAGGCGCTGGCGCGCGCCAACCGCGAGCTGGGCACCACGCTCGTGATCATCACGCACAACGCGACGATCGCGCAGATGGCCGACCGCGTGCTCCGCATGCGGAACGGGCGCATCGCGTCCATCGAGACCAACGCGACGCGGCGGGACGCCGCCGAGCTGGAGTGGTAGCCGTGCGCATGCTCAACCGGAAGCTGATGCGCGACGTGCGCGGGCTGGCCGGCCCGCTCGGCGCCGTGGCCCTGGTGGCGGCGTCGGGGATCGCGCTGTTCGTGACGCTGCGGAGCATGCGCGGGTTCCTGGCCGAGTCGCAGGCCAACTACTACCGCGACTACCGGTTTGCCGACGCGTTCGTGCAGGTGAAGCGGGCGCCGGCGTCGGTCGCCCGGCGCATCGCCCTGATCCCGGGCGTCCGGACGGTGGAGCCGCGCATCATCTTCGAGGCGGTGCTGGACGTGCCCGGTCTCGCGGAGCCGGCGATCGGGCGCTTCGTGTCGATTCCGGAGTCGGGCGCGGCGCTGCTGAACATGCCGCACGTGCGTGTGGGACGGATGCCGGCGCCCGGCGCCGTTCGCGAAGTCCTGATCAGCGAGGCGTTCGCGCAGGCCAACGGGCTGGGGCCCGGCGACTCGCTCGGCGCCGTGCTCAACGGGCGATGGGAGCGCGTGCACGTCGTGGGGGTGGCGATCTCGCCCGAGTACATCTACGAGATGCAGGGCACGGAGCTGTTCCCCGACAACCGGCGGTTCGGCGTGATCTGGACGCCGCGCGCGCTGCTTGCCTCGGCGACGGGGCTCGAGACGGGGTTCAACGCGCTGGCGCTGCAGCTCGCGCCCGGCGCGGCGGAGCGCGATGTGATCGCGGCGGTGGACCGCGTGCTGGCGCCCTACGGCACGCTCGGCGCGTACGGCCGGTCGGAGCACCTCTCGCACAAGTTCATCTCCGACGAGATCGAGCAGAACAAGGTGGGGGCGGTGGTGATGCCGGCGATCCTGCTGGGCGTGACGGCGTTCCTGCTCAACGTCGTGCTTTCGCGGCTGGTGGCGACGCAGCGCGCGCAGGTGGCGCTGCTCAAGGCATTCGGATACACGAACGGCGAGATCGGCGCGCACTATCTCATGCTCGCGCTCTCGCCGGTCGTGGCCGGCGCGGTCGTCGGGGTGCCGGTGGGCTTCCGCCTCGCGGCCGGCACGGCAGCGCTATACGCACAGTACTATCGCTTCCCGGTGGCGACGATCCGCCCGGATTGGGGCGTGGCGCTCGCGGCGTGTCTGATCGCGGCGGCGGCCGCGGTGGCGGGGGCGGCGCTGGCGGTGCGCGCCGCCGTGCGGCTTCCGCCGGCGGAGGGGATGCGTCCTCCGGCGCCGGCGCGCTTCGAAGCGGGACTGTTCGAACGGCTGGGACTGCAACGGCTGCTCGCGCCCTCGGCGCGGATCGTGGTGCGCAACACGGCGCGCCGCCCGCTCCGGGCGGTGGCAGCGGTCACCGGCATCGCGCTGGCGTTCGCGATGCTCGTCGTGTCCTGGTTCTCGTTCGACGCCGTGGACCGGATCAAGGATCTCCAGTTCCAGTACGTGCAGCGCGAGGACATCAGCGTGACCTTCCGCGACGCGGCACCGCGTTCGGCGGTGGACGCGCTGCGCCGGCTGCCGGGGGTGCTCGCGGTGGAGCCGATGCGCGCCGTGCCGGTGGCGCTGCGCCACGGGGCGGTGGAGCGGCGCACGGCGCTGCTGGCGCTGCCCGCGGGTGCGCAGCTCCGACGGATCGTCGATCAGAGCATGCGCATGCACCGCGTGCCCGCCACCGGCGTGCTGCTCACATCGAAGCTGGCCCAGGTACTCGGCGTGCAACCGGGCGATTCGCTGACCGTCGAGCTGCGCGAGGGCACGCGCCGCACGGTGCGCGTGGGAGTGGCCGCGGTCGCCGACGAGGCGCTCGGCGCCACGGCGTACGCCGATCTCGGGTTCGTGGGAGCGCTCACCGGCGAGCGCCAGGCGATCACGGGCGCCCTGCTGGCCGTGGATCCGCGGCGCGAGGGCGCGCTGTACCTGAAGCTCAAGGAGCAGCCGGCGCTGATCGGTGTCGGGATTCGCTCCGCGTCGCTCGAAGGGTTCGAGCGCACGCTCGGCGACACCTTTCAGGTCATGCTCTCGATCGCCGTGATCTTCGCCGTCATCATCGCGTTCGGCGTCGTGTACAACGGCGCCCGCGTGGCGCTCTCGGAGCGGTCGCGCGAGCTGGCGAGCCTGCGCGTGCTCGGGTTCACGAAGCGCGAGGTGACGACGATGGTGTTCGGCGAGCAGATTTTGCTCACCGGCGCCGGGATGGCCGTGGGCGTGGGGGTGGGGTACGCGATGTGCGCGGTCGTGTCGTGGGTCGGGAACACGGAGCTGTTCCGCATCCCCCTCGTCGTCCGCTGGAGCACCGATGGATTTGCGGCGATGGTGATCGCGGGGGCATTCGGGGCGTCGGCCCTGGCCATGCTGCGGCGCATCCGCGCGCTGGATATCGTAGAGTGTCTCAAGACCGGTGAGTGAGCGATGACCAGGAAGACCCGACGGGTGCTGATCGGCGTGGCGCTGGCCGCCGTCGCCGTAATGGCCGCGCTGTGGTGGACGCGGCCGGCGGTGGTGTCGGCCGATCTCGCCATCGCCACGCGCGGGCCGCTCCGGGTGACGCTGGACGAGGACGGCGAGACGCGCGTGCTGCACCGCGTGACGGTGTCGTCGCCCGTGTCGGGGCGCCTGCTGGAGACGACGCTCGAAGCGGGCGACTCGGTGGCGCGGGGAGATCCGCTGTTCACGATCGTCTCGGCGCCGCTCGATCCGCGGGCGCATGAGCAGGCGCAGGCGGCGCTGCGGGCGGCGGAGGCGGGCGTTGCGCGAGCGACGTCGGCGGCGGCGGTGGCGCAGTTGGCCGTGGACGAGGCACAGCGCGCGCTGGCGCGGGCGCGGGAGCTGCATGCCACGGGCGCCGTGTCGGACCGCGATCTCGAAAGCGCGCAGCGCCTGTTCGACATGCGGCAGCGCGAATCGGAGATGGCCGTGGAGCAGCTCCGTGCGGCGGACGCCGAGCGGGCGAGCGCGCAGGCGGGGGTCTCGGGCGCGAGCGCCGCGGTGGTGCCTGCGGGCGGGCGCGTCACCGTGCGGGCGCCGCTCACCGGCCGCGTGCTGCGCGTATTCGAGGAGCACGAGCGGCTCATTCCGGCGGGCACGCCGCTGATGGACGTGGGCGATCCGCACGACCTGGAGGTGGTGGTGGACGTGCTCTCGTCCGACGTGCAGGGCGTGCGCGCGGGCGATCCGATGCTAGTGCGCGCCGGCACCGACTCGGCGCTGCCGGCCGTGGTCACGCGCGTGGAGCCGGCGGCATTCACGAAGCTCTCGCCCCTGGGCGTTCAGGAGCAGCGCGTGAACGTGCACGGCTTGTTCGTCGCGCCGCCGCGCGGCATGGGCGACCGCTTTCAGGTGAGCGTGTCGATCGTGCTCTGGGAAGGCGCGAGCGTGCTGCGAGTGCCGGCGAGCGCGCTGGTGGCGGCGGACGGCGGATGGCGGGTGTTCCGCGTAGTGCGCGGGCGCGCCGACCCGGTAGCGGTGCAGGTGGGGCACCGCGGCACGAGCGAGGCCGAGGTGCTGTCGGGGCTCGCGGCGGGGGACACGGTGGTGGGGCTGCCGAACGATCTGCTGCGGAAGGGCGTGCGGGTGAAGGGGAGGGTGTGGGGGGCGGGGTCGTAGCGCGTGGCGGCGAAATCGCCAGGGGCGGCTCGGCTTGATTAGGGTATGGGGGCGGTGTAGACTTTGCCGGACGAGTCGCAGGATTTGCGGGCGTAATTCAGTTGGTAGAATGCCAGCTTCCCAAGCTGGACGTCGCCGGTTCGAGTCCGGTCGCCCGCTCT
>DASVWS010000082.1:0-9995 GCA_036393095.1 Gemmatimonadaceae bacterium
GATCACGAGTCCGGGGCGGAGCTCGATGGACGGGAGCCGCGAGGCGCGCTGGGCAGCGAGCAGGCCGGGGAGGAACGCGCCGGCCGCGATGGCAATGCGAAGGACTTTCATGGCCGGGAATCTGCCGCTTCCCGGCGGCAACCACCAGCCGCCATTTACGAGAGCTTTACACGGGCTCCTGCTGCGCGCCGTGCCCCGGCGCACGAGATTCTCCGCGTGCTTCCCCATCGTTCCGCGAGCCGACTCGGCGTTTGCCTCGCGATGCTGGTCGCGGCTCCGCCGGCGCGCGCACAGTCGGCCGATTCGATCATCGCCCTGAACGTCGCGGCGCGGGGCGGACTGGCCCGCCTGCAAGCCGTGCGCAGCGAACGGCTGGCCGGCCGCATTACGCTCGCCAATGGCCTTTCCGGCGTCGACACCGTCGAGGTGGCGCGCCCGAATCGGATTCGCACGACCCTCGATCTCGGCGGACGCGTGCTCGTGCAGGCCTCGGACGGTCGCACGACGTGGACCCTCAACCCGCTGGCGGGCGACACCGCCCCGCACGTCGTGACCGGCGATCTCGCCCGCAACATCGACGCGGGCGCGGACATCGACGGCCCGCTCGTGGACCACGCAGCCAAAGGCAACCGGGTCGCGTATGCCGGGATCGATACGGCCGACGGCCGGCCGGCCTGGGTGCTCGACGTGTTCACGGCGGCCGGACTGCACGATCGCTACTACATCGACGTGCGCACGCACCTGCAGACCAAGTGGACGGGAATCCGTCCGGCCAACGGCGACACCCTGGTCTTCGACTCGTACCTCGGCGACTACCGCCGCGTGGACGGCGTGATGATCGCGTTTCGAATCGACAGCGATACGCGCGGACGACCGGGAGGACAGCACATCCGGTTCGCCTCCGCGGCGGTGGATCTTCCCATCGACGCGGCACGCTTTCGCCTGCCGCGCTGACGCCGGTCAGGACACCGGCGGCACGCGGTCGTCCGGCGGCACGAAGTTCGAGAGGAAGACGCGCTCGTCGGCGGTGAGGCTCTCGATGCCCTGGGCGCTGATCTTGTCGAGGATGCGGTTCACCTCTTCGCGGTTCAGCTCGTGGATGTTGGACGGATCCACCTTGCGCCAGTCGAGCACCTTCACCGGACGCTTGGGCGCCGTGGCCTTGGCGCGGAAGCTCTTCGTGCCGTAGTGCCGGTCGAGCCAGACTAGATACAGGAATCCGCCGGCGATGCCGCCCAGGTGGGCGAAGTCGGCGACGCCGCTGGTCGATCCGTTCATGCCGCTCCAGATCGAGTACGCGACGGTGAGCGCGATGAGCAGGAACGCCGGAATCGGCAGCACGCCCCAGATGTAGATCAATTCACGGGGCCAGTACTTGGCGAACGCCGTCTCGACGCCGAACACGGCAGCGGACGCGCCGATGATCGCCGCCCCCGGCGCGAGCACGAACGACAGCAGCGCGCCCGAGATGCCGGCGATGAAGTACAGCGCGATGAAGCGATTGGAGCCCAGCCGCGACTCGACGCGGGGCCCGAAGAAGAAGAGCACGATCATGTTGAAGATGATGTGCATCCACCCGCCGTGGAGGAACATGTAGGTCACCACGGTCCACGGGCGCACCAGGATCAATTGCGGCACGAATGCGAACGCGTCCGTCACCGACGGGACGGTGAGCTGAATGAAGAAGACGATCGCGTTGGCCGCGATGAGTCGTTTGACCCATGGGGTCACAGCACTCCCTCCACGTACGGGATGGCGAAGTTCCCTCCGAAGATAACCCGCCCCTCCCGCGAATGCGCGCCGGACGCGCCGCGGGGTTCCCGTTCGCGCGCACCCTTGTATTTCTTAGATGCATGCGCGCCATGATGCTCTGGCGGCCCGCGCCGCTCGCCGAGAATCCGCTGCCGCTCGAAGCCGCGGACGTCGCTGCGCCCGCGCCGGCGGCGCGCGAGCTGCTGGTCCGCGTGTCGGTGTGCGGCGTGTGCCGCACCGACCTCGACATCGCCGAGGGACGGCTCGCCGCGCCCGCGTATCCGGTCATCCCCGGCCATCAGGTGGTGGGACGCGTCGCCGGCATTGGCGCGCGCGCGAGCGGATTCCGCGACGGCGACCGCGTGGGCGTCGCCTGGATCCACTCCGCGTGCGGCCGCTGCGGCTGGTGTACGTCGGGCCGCGAGAATCTGTGCCCGCAATTCAAGGCCACGGGGTGCGACGCGAACGGCGGCTACGCCGAATATCTCGTCGTGCCCGCCGCCTTCGCCTACCCGATTCCCGACGGCCTGCCCGACGCGAGCGTGGCGCCGCTGCTCTGCGCGGGCGCCATCGGCTGGCGGTCGCTGCGCCTCGCCGACCTCACCGACGGCGAGCCGCTCGGCCTCACCGGCTTCGGCGCCAGCGCGCACCTGATGCTGCAGACGGCGCGCCATCGCTATCCCAATTCTCCGGTGTTCGTGTTCGCGCGCAGCGCCGGCGAGCGCGACTTCGCGCGGCAGCTCGGCGCCGCGTGGGCCGGCGACACGTCCGACGCGCCCCCGGAGCCTCTCGCCGCGATCGTCGATACCACGCCGGCATGGAAGCCCGTGGTCGAGGCGCTCGCCCGGCTCGCGCCCGGCGGGCGGCTGGTGATCAACGCCATCCGCAAGGAAACCGCCGACCAGCACGAGCTGCTGCGGCTGGACTACGCCCGGCACCTGTGGCGCGAACGGGAGATCAGGAGCGTGGCCAACGTGACGCGCGCCGACGTGCGCGAGTTCCTCGCCGCGGCCGCCGAGATGCATCTTCGCCCCACCGTGTCGGAGGTGCCGCTCGCCGAAGCGAATGCCGCGCTCGCGTGGCTGCGCTCGGGGGAGGCGATTCGCGGGGCGCGGGTGCTGCGCGTCGCCGACGACGCGTAGCGCCCGCGCGCCGCAGGGCGGCCGTCAGAAGCCCAGGTTCACGCCCGCCGCGAGGGTCATGTCGTTGCGCGTCGTCTGGTTGGCGAGCTGCGCGTACGTCCCCTTGAAGCGCGACACGTCGTCGCGGAGCTCGAGGTGCAGGCCGAAGGGCGAGCCGCCCACGGAGACGTCGGCGCCGAGCGCGCCGTATCCGGCGGCGTCGGTGGCGCTCGACCGTCCGACGGCGTCGATGACCGTATGCCTTTCCGTATAGTTGTACATGCGGTCGCCGAGTCCGGCGCCCACGAAGGGCCTCACGTACCAGTCGCCGTCCTCGAGCCGGGAATGCGCGTCGGCGAGATAGGCCTGCAGGCCCAGGTCCCATTGCTTGACGTTCAACGGCGCCTCGTCGCCCAGGAAGAGCGGGCTCGACGGCGCCGTGGTCGTGCGATCGTGCGTCGGCGTCCAGGCGTAGGTGCCCGTGAGCGCCCAGCGCGGCGTGAAGTCCCACTGCGCCTGGGCCCCCACCATCATCGCACTCGCCAGCAGGTCGCGCTGCTGCCCCGTGGGGATGTACGCACCCAGCTCCGGCCGCAGCCAGACGTTCGGGAGCGCAGTGCGCATCGATTGGGCCCCCGCGGATGCAGCGCTGACCGCCAGCGCCGCTGCCAGCGCGCATGCGGCAAGAAGCATGGGGCGCGCGCCGTGCCGGCGCGCATCGTCCTGCGTATTGCGAACGGACATACGGGTACCTCCCGGAGCGGACGCTCCGAACGAAATGTCGGATGCGCATGGCGTGTCGCTCGCAGGCCCTTACGGGCGGGGGCATTCCCTCTGCGGTCGTCGTGCGACACCGAACGCCGGGGTGGTGTTGCGCGGGGGTCGTCACCGCTTCCCGGCGGCTCCACCGCTGCGCAGGCGGTGGAAGCGTTCCAGCGTCGTGTATACACACGGCAGCGCGCGAAGTGCCCGCGCCGCGCGGCTGCGAGTTAACCGTTAGTCCGCGAGCTTCGGCGCCTCGTGCCGGTCGTAGCCCTTGGCGCGATACACCGCCACCGAGGCCACCCAGCTCGCCACAAAGACGGCGACAATGAGATACCCGAGCGTGCCGAAGTCGCCGTTCAGCCGCGCCACGACGTTCCACAGCCATCCGTGCAGGTCCCACCGGGCCCCGACCAGGCCGAGCGCCTCGATGCCGCCCACGAGCAGCGCCACGAGCACCGACACGAAGGTGATCGTCATGTTGTAGTAGAGCTTGCGGATGGGGCGCGCGAACGCCCAGCCGTACGCGCCCAGCATGAGCACGCTGTCGGTGGTGTCCACGATCGACATGCCCGCCGTGAACAGCGCCGGAAAGACGAGGATCGTCCAGATCGACATCCCCTTCGCCGCCCCCGCCGCCGAGATGCCGAGCAGCCCGATCTCGGTGGCGGTGTCGAAGCCGAGTCCGAACAGCAGCCCCAGCGGATACATGTGCCAGCTCTCGCGGATCATCGCGAACAGCGGCCGGAACACACGGGCCAGGAATCCGCTCCCCGCCATGAGCGCGTTCAGATCCTCCTCGACGTACTCGCCGCCGCGGCGCACGTGGTGGAACGTGCGGTACACCGCCACGAGGATGAACAGGTTCATGATCGCGATCACGAGCAGGAACAGCGCCGAGACGATCGTGCCGATCATGCCGCCGAGGTTGCGGAACGACGCCAGCTGCGTGCTCAGCGCCATCGCCGTGGCCGCGATCGCCACCGACGCCAGCACCACCACGGTGGAATGCCCGAGCGAGAAGAAGAACCCGATGCCGAGCGGGCGCCGCCCGTCCTGCATCAGCTTGCGCGTCACGTTGTCGATGGCTGCGATGTGGTCGGCGTCGATGGCGTGGCGCACGCCGAGCCCGTAGGCGAGCAGCGCCGTGCCGATGAGCAGCGGGTAGTGGCGGAACGCGACGAACGCCCACGCCCATGCCGCGAGGTTCGCGGCGATCAGCACCGCATACAGCCCGACCAACCGCGTGCGCAGCTCGGGCGAGGTGGAACGGCGGAACAGCGAGAACGGATCGGTCATGACGTACTGTCGCGCCGGCCGGCTACCGGGCCGGCGGCATGTTGGTCAGCAGGTAGCGCGTGAGCGTCGAGTAGAGCTGGAGCGTCGTGCCCGCGCCCTCGCAGATGCAGTGGGTCCGGTTCGGATAGATCATCAGGTCGAACTGCTTGTCGAGCTCCACCAGCCGGTTGATGAGCCGGGCCGTCCCCTGGAAGTGCACGTTGTCGTCCCCCGTCCCGTGCACAATCAGGAGTTTCCCCTTCAGTCCGTCAGCGAAATTGATGGGCGAGCCCCGCCGGTAGCCGTCCGGATTCTCTTCGGGCGTCCCCATGTAGCGTTCCTGATAGATCGTGTCGTAGAGCCGCTGGTCGGCCACCGGCGCCACGGCCATCCCGAGCCGGTAGACGTCGGGATAGCGGAACATCGCGTTGAGCGTGCTCGAGCCGCCGCCGCTCCATCCCCAGATCGCGATGTGCGTGCTGTCGGCGTAGGGGTGCGAGCGCGCGAAGGCGAGCACCGCGTCGGCCTGCTCCTTGCTCGACAGCGGCCCGATCGATCCGTAGATGACCTTCCGCCACGCGCGCCCCTTGGGCGCCGGGGTGCCGCGATTGTCGAAGCTCACCACCAGGTATCCCTGGTCGGCGAGCATGCGGTGCCAGAGCATGCCGGCGCCGCCCCACCGGTCCATGACCGTCTGCGCCGCGGGCTCGCCGTACACGTTCACGAGAATCGGATAGTGCTTGTTCGGATCGAAGTCGTTGGGCCGGATCATGTAGCCGTCCAGCGTCGCGCCGTCGCCCACCGTCACCTGGAAGAATTGCACCGGCGTGCGCACCGCATCCTGCACCGCGGCCCGCAGCGCGGCGTTGGCCACGAGCACCCGGGCCGAGGCGCCGTCGGGGAAGCGCACGAGGTCCACCTCCGGCGGCGTGTCGAACGTGGAATAGGTGTGGAACGCCCAGTGCGCGTCCGGCGAGAAATCGTATGAATGCACGCCGGCCTCGCCCGCCGGCGACAGCCGCTGGGGCGGGCCCGGATTCCGCAGCGACACGCGGTACAGGTAGCGCTGCGTCGCGTTGTCGGGACTGGCGATCACGTACAGCCAGCCCCCGGGCTCGTCCACTGCGGCCACGCTCTCCACGTCGTAGGCGCCCGGCGTCAGCAGCGTCGCCGCCTTCCCGTCGCGCGAGATCTCGTAGATGTGGCGCCACCCGTCGCGCTCGCTCGACCAGAGAAAATCCCGGCCGCCGTTCAGCCACGGCACGTCGTCCACCAGGTCCACCCACGCGCTGTCGGTCTCGGTGAACACCGTGCGCGGCGCGCCCGTGCGCGCGTCGGCCAGGATCACCGCGTCGCGGTTCTGTGCGCGGTTCATGTGCTGGATGAGCAGCTCGCCGGCGCCCGCCCACTCCATCCACGGCACGTAGTTGTCGCGCGGCTCGCCCGGCAGCTTCACCCAGGTCACGCGGCCGCCGGCAGCCGGCACCACGCCCACGCGCACCGCCGAGTTGGTCGTGCCCGCCTTGGGATACTGCACGGGGACCGTGAACGGGTAGAGCGAATCGGTCACGTCGAGCAGCAGGAAGTCGCGGATGCCCGACATGTCGAACTGCCAGAACGCGATGTTCTTCCCGTCGGGGCTCCAGCGGAAGCCGTCGCGCAGGCCGAACTCCTCCTCGTACACCCAGTCGCTCATGCCGTTGACCAGCGTGTGCGAGGCGTCGTGCGTGAGCCGCGTGGCCGCACCGCCGTCGGCCGGCTCGACGTAGAGGTCGCCGAACAGCACGTACGCCACGCGCGATCCGTCGGGCGAGAACTTCGCGAACATGAGTCGCGACTCGGGAACGTGCGGGCCACCCACCTGGTGGAGCTTCTTCGTCGCGAGGTCGAGCACCCAGTAGTCGCCGCGCGTATTCTGCCGCCACACCTTGCGCGTGTTGGTGAAGACGAGCAGCCGCCGCCCATCCTTCGAGAACGCGTAGTCCTGGGGAATCAGCGCCTCGGCGCGGCCGGCCGGCGTCAGATCCTCGGCGCGCACCTTCACCGACCGCCGCCCGGTGGCGGCGTCGTACTCCACGAGGTCGTAGCCGCGGGCGCTCGGCGAGGGCTCGAGCGTCAGGTACGAGTTGCCGCCGTCGGCCCAGCGCGCCGGCCCGAACCGCTCCCCCACGTAGGTGCGCGAGGCGAAGAGCGTGTGCAGCGCGGAATCGACGGGCGCGGGAATCTGCGCGGCCCCCGGAACAGCGGCGGCGAGGGCGGCGAACAGCGCCGCCAGGGGCCGAAGCCCGGAACGGGCGGCGCGGACGGCGGTGCGGTGGGTCATCGGCATGGCGATCCTCGGCGCGGGGCGTTGGGTGCCGCGGGGTCCGGGCTCCGGGGGAGGCCGGCCGCGTGCTGGCGGGAAACTAGAGGGCGGCGACGGCTCCGGCCACGGGCCGCCGCCCCTGTTGCGGGCCTGGTCCGCATTCCATTATAGCGGCGTTCCTCCGGCCTGCGGCGGCCCTCCGAGTCGCCGGCCACCCTCGATCCCACTCAACCGTCCACGGCCATGTCTTTCCGTATCGCTCGCCTGTTCGCGGTCGCATGCGTGGCGGGTTGCGCCGGTTCCACTACCCCGGCCCCCGCGCCCACGCCCGCCCCGACTCCTGCTGCTCCGCCAGCCACCGCTCAGGCGCCCGCCGAGGCGCCCACGTTCGCCGGACGCGGCGGACGCGGTGGCGGACGCGGCGCCGCGCCCGGTGAAGCCGCCGGTCCGCGCCCCTACCACCAGGTGATTCCGTCCAGCGCGGTCACGCAGCGCGGGCTGTTCATCACCCACCGCGTGGGCGACAAGCTGTACTTCGAGATCCCGACGCACGAATTCGACAAGGACATGCTGATCGTGGGGCGGTATGATCGCGCCGCGGCGCCGGAACCGCAGGGCCGCGCCGGCGGCGGCGGGGGATTCGGCGACTACGGCGGCGACGAGTTCATGGAGCGCACGCTGCGCTGGGACCGCTTGGGCGACAAGATCGTGCTGCGCACGCCGTCGTTCAACATCACTGCCGACAGCAATCTGTCGGTGTACCGGTCGGTTGAGTCGTCGAACTACGCGCCGATCATCATGATGTTCCCGATCGAGTCGTACGGCCCTGACAGCGCGCCGGTGATCGACGTGACGCGGCTGTTCACGACGCACGTGCCGGAGATCGAGGCGATCAACGGCAACATCGACGCCACCCGCTCGTACATCGAGCACGTGGCGTCGTTCCCGGAGAACGTCGAGATCCAGGCCGCGCAGACCGGCACCGAGGCGGCGAACGGCGGGCGCGGCGCCGCCGGCGGCGGGGGACGCGGCGGCCAGGCGATGGCCAAGAGCGTGCTCGCGCACTGGAGCATGATCAAGCTCCCCGAGAACCCGATGCCGATCCGCTACGCCGATCAGCGCATGGGGTACTTCACCGTTCGCACGGTGGACTTCGGCAGCAACCAGCAGGTGGCCGTGCCGCGGCAGTACATCACGCGCTGGCGCCTCGAGTGCTCCACGCGCATGGACGGCAACCTCTGCTATCCCAAGCAGCCGATCGTGTACTACGTGGATCCCGGCACCCCCGACAAGTGGAAGCCGTGGATCCGGAAAGCCATCGAGAGCTGGCAGCCCGCCTTCGAGGCCGCCGGCTTCAAGGACGCCATCATCGCCAAGGACGCGCCCACCAACGATCCGAACTGGTCGATGGAAGACATCCGGCACACGGTGATCCGCTGGCTCCCCTCCACCGTCGAGAACTCGGTGGGCCCGCACGTCAGCGATCCTCGCACGGGTGAGATCCTCAACGGGTCGCCACGCATCTTCCACAACCTGATCGAGCTGATGCAGTTCTGGTACTTCGCGCAGGCCGCGCAGCTTGATCCACGCGCCCGGCAGCTCCCGATGCCCGATTCGCTGATGGGCCGGCTGCTCGAGTTCGGCGTGGCCCACGAGATCGGCCACACGCTCGGTCTCCAGCACGACCAGATCGGCAGTTCCGAGTATCCGCCCGACAGCGCGCGCAGTCCGAGCTGGGTGGAGAAGATGGGCACGAGCCCGAGCATCATGGACTACTCGCGCTTCAACTACGTGGCGCAGCCCGGCGACGGCGTTCCGCTCTGGACGCTGGTGCCGCGCATCGGGCCGTGGGACAAGTACACCATCATGTGGGGGTACAAGCCCATCCCCGGCGCCAACACGCCGGAGGAGGAGAAGCCGACCCTCGAGAAGTGGATCGCCGTGCAGGACACCGTGCCCTGGCTGCGCTTCTCGGTGAACAACGAGTTCGGCCAGTTCGGCACGCAGAGTGAAGCGGTGGCCGATGCCGATCCGGTGTGGGCCACCGGCCTCGGCTTCAGGAACATCGCGCGCGTGATGGGCTACGTGCAGGGCGCCGCCACACGTCCGATGGAAGACAACACCCTGCTCGGCGACCTGTACGATCGCGTCGTCGGCCAGTGGGCCACCGAGGCGGCGCACCCGACGAACGTGATCGGCGGCGGCACCGTCTGGTACAAGTCGGGGAGCCAGCCGGGCCCCGTGTACGTGCCGCTCAGCCGCGCGCGGCAGGCGGGCGCGGTGAAGTTCCTGAACGACAGCGTGTTCAAGACGCCGCAGTACCTGATCAACACGCAGATCCAGGCCCGCGTCGATCCCACCGGCATGGTGGAGCGCATCGGCAATGCGCAGAACCGCGTGCTGAACTCGCTGCTCAACGACCAGCGCATGGACCGGCTGCTCGAGCTCCAGGCCACGGCGGCGCCCGCCGACCGGTATCCGCTGCCCACGTTCCTCGACGACGTGCGCAAGGGCGTCTGGAGCGAGCTGAGCGACGCGCATCCGGCCATCGACATCTACCGGCGGACGCTGCAGAACAACTACCTGACGCTCATCGGCAACAAGCTGAATCCGCCGCCGGCGGCGGCCGGTGCGGGCCGCGGCGGCGCGTTCTTCGGCCGTCCCCTCACACCGCTGTCGGACGAGGCCAAGGCGGACCTCCGGGGCGAGCTCGGCGAGCTGCAGGCCGCCATCCGGAGCGCGATTCCCAAAACGACCGATCGTGAGACGCGGTGGCA
>DASVWS010000083.1:0-5476 GCA_036393095.1 Gemmatimonadaceae bacterium
CACGGAGCGGCCGAGAATCGCGGGGTCGGCGCCGAAGCGGCGCGTCCAGAGGCCGAATCCGATCACGGCGACCGCGGATGGCCCGCCCACGGAGTCCTCGGCGGGAAGAAACGTGCGGCCCACGCGCGCGCCGACGCCGAGGGCACGAAAGTACGACGCCGACACGGCTTCGGCGGCGATCCGCTCCGGTGCGTCGTCACCCACGAGGTTGAACTCGTACGGCCCGTATGCGGCCACGTCGGTGTACGACGCGGTGAGACGCCGGAGCATGTCGTACCGGCCGTACGACCAGCGCGTGCGGACGATGCCATGCCCGCTCGCCTGCCGCGTGAGGTAGAGCTCGTCGAGGCGGTCGGCGCCGGGAAAGGGCGGCGGGCGCAGGAGCGCGGCGTCGGCGAGCGCAAAGAGCGCGGTGCTCGCACCGATCCCGATCGCGAGCGTGGCTATCGCGAATGCCGCGAACGCCGGGCGCCGGCGCAGGGCGCGGAGCGCATACCGCAGATCATTCGGCACCATGGCGCGCTCCTCGATGCGGGGTCACGAGGGGGGTCACATCCCATTGGACGGCGCGCAGGACTCGAACGCTTACCGCGCGGTCGCGAGCGTGTCGCGCAGGCGGTGCCGTGGGGAGAGGCACCGGCGCGGGGGAGCGCCGCGGACCCTCGGTAAAGCGGGTCCGCTCTGCTCCCCCGCGCCGGTGCCCGGGATCGTTCCCCGCAGGCGCTGAGCCGCAAGCTCGATCGCCGCTTCCCCGGCCAATCGACTCTTTTGACGCGCACCCGCCCGGCGCCATTGAAATATGTCTTGATATCAGATACAATTGTTCATGACGCTTGGTGAGTTCGCGTACGTGCTGGATGTCGACCCCAAGTGGGTGCAGAACGCCGGCGCCGCGCTCGGCTCCCCGCTGCGCTACACGATCGCGACCGCGCAACGTCTCGCTGTGGCGCGTGCGCTCAGCGACGCGCTGGGAACGCCGCTGCCGCGCGCATACGCCGAGGCGGCCGGGATGCTTCGCCGGTACGATGGCTCGCGCCGGCCAGTGCCGGTTTCGATCAGTGACGGCGCGGTCGCGGCGACGGTCGACGTCTATCGCATTCTCGCCGCGGTGAGCGCGGGTCTCTCGCGCTTGCGGACGACGTACGCGCCGCGACGCCGGGGCCGCCCGTCCCGCGCGCGCCGTGATCCGGTCCGGCGTGCGGCCGACTACGGCCTCGATCTGACGCTCCTCGCCGCGAATCTCCGGCGCACACCGGCTGAGCGATTGCGGCAGCTCGACGCGATGGCGGAGTTCCGCCGGCGCGTCCGCCGCGTCCGTCGCATTCGCCAGAGTCCGCCGCCGCACCACGCCGTCCGGCGCCGGCAGGCAGCGGTGTTTGAGCAGATCATCGAGGCGCTTGTCGCCGCGGGCATCCGCTTCGTCGTGATCGGCGGCGTCGCCGCGACCATCCATGGGTCGGCGCGCTTCACGAACGACATCGACATCTGCTACGACACGGCGCCGGACAACCTGGAGGCGCTCGTGCGGCTGTTACGGAAGTGGCACGCCTATCTCCGCGACGTGGAGCGGGGACTCCCGTTCGTGCTCGATGCACGCGCGCTCCGCATGACGCCCATGATGACGCTCACCACGGACGCCGGCGACATCGACGTCCTGGATCGCGTACCCGGCATCGGCGGCTATGCGGAAGCTCGCGCGCACTCGGAGCCGGTCGCGATCGGGGCGACGCGATTCCGGGCGCTGACGCTCCCCGCGCTCATCGCCGCCAAACGCGCCACCGGCCGCGCCAGGGATGTGGAACACCTGATCGAGCTGGAAGCGCTGCTCGCGCTGCGGCGGAGAGGCGGGTCGAAACGCTGAGGGGCTGTAAGGCACGCGAGCTGACCGCTGCTCGCGGAACGGAGACCGGCGGCCCTCAACTCTGCCTCGCGCGCTCCCATGCCGGCTTCAGTCCCCGCTCATCAAGCAGCTTCTGGAGCGCCGCCGTGTCGATGTTCTCGCCGCTGACCCGCACGATGCCGGCGATGTCACGCAAGTGCCGATCGGATCCGGACTGCGCATGGTATTCCAGCTTCCGCACGATGACGTACTCGACCGGCGCAAACCAGATTGTGCGGTCAGCGAGTGATTCCGCACGCCGCCGCTCGAACGCCCACGCGTGCAGCGGGTCGCTGCCCGCTACGTAGACATCCGCCCGCAATGCCGTCTCGCGATGAATGATGTTGAAATGCCCGAATCGGTCCCGGCGGCGCTCCTGCTCGATCACCTCGGGCGGAGCCACGTAGTATGACGAATCGGGGAACGCCCGCTGGATGCGGCCGGTGCTTTCCGCGTCGAGTCGAGCGACAATGTCCACATCGTTGGTCATTCGCGGCTCGCCGTAGGCGATCGCCGCCACGGAGCCGGTCACCATGTACGTGATCCCGGAATCGTGCAGCGGCAGCAGGAGCAGGCGGACGAGATCAGGCGCGGTCATTCGCGAACGCGGCGCGGACGCGCTGCAACACCTCGGTGTCGCTGAGCTCCGGACTCCTGCGGCGGATGGAGGCTCGTGTGAGCTCCCAGGCGAAGGCGCGGAGGGAATCCGCAACCGCGAGCTTCTGTTCGACGCTCATCGCGCGGAGGGCCTCGATCTGAGCCGCGATCGCGTCAGGATGCATGGCCTCAAGTTGCGGAGGAGCGCCGGACGCCGCAAGGAAACGGGAGGTGGAGCAACTGGTGGGAAGCGGTCGCCTGCGGCGACCTGCGGGAAGCGAACCGCGCGGGACAGCTACAATGAGAGGGGCACATGGGCCGCGGCTATTCGTGTGGGAGCGCGTCGTGAATACCCACATCGAGCCGCGGGTCATGTGCCCTCTCGACTCTCACTCTGAAACTGCCCTGTCCTCCAGCGGCGATAGCCGTCTCAGGGTGTGCGCGCAGTGAAGAATCCGGCGCCTGGTGCCGGATCGATGTGCCGATTCGTCTGAGCGAAGGCCACCGGGCTGCCGACGATCTCGAGAATGTTACCGGTTCCCTGGAATGCCGGGGCCAGCGGTCCGGCGGGTCCCGCGGCGTTGGCGTATCGGTTGAATCGCGGCCCGCTGCCCGTCACGCCACGTATCACGGCTCGCACGCTGTTGCCATCTCCGGGAACGAGCGCGTCATCCGCCGTGGCGGCTCCCTCCAGGTCGAGGTCCGCAACGAACTGAGCACCGGCACACGAGGGGGTCGAGATCGTGCCGCCGAGCAGCTGCAGCTCGATGCTGTTGTCCGTGCTGGGACCAGCGATCGGCGACGGGAAGAAACGCCTGCTGCCGGTCGCGGCGACGGCCGTCGTGAAGCCTTCGATCCGATCGTCGACAGAGTGCACGCGCAGCGAGTTCCTGGCCGTCTCGGGCACGGGGAGCGGAGCCGGGGGACCCGAACCCCCGGTGAGGTTCCAGCCTCCCCGGGGCAGCGATGCACAGGGATCCGGGCTGTCGTTACGATAGAGGTTGCGCTGCGACTCGATCCCGACGATCGCATCGTGCACCGCATCGGGGCGGCTGACGCCTCCATTCGCGGTAACTTCGCCGCCGACAATGTTGTCGCTGAGCGCGACGGACACTCTTCCGAGCGACGCGAAGTTGAAGGCGAACAGACCGCCACCGCCCGCGGGCGACCGGATGAGCGAGCGGACCACCCGGGCGGTGAGCGCGGCGCCTTCGTGCGGTGCGGGATCGGCTCCCAGATTCAGGTTGCGGGTGACGATGAGCAGCCCATAGCCCGTCGACCCATCGGGCCCGACCCCAAGGGAGTTCGGGTTGACGATCTCGGACTCGGCGATGGTCGCCGAGACCCGATCGCCGGCATCACGCGAAACCACCGCGACGACATTGCCGGCGCGACCGGGCAGGTCCACGATCTCCAGGCCGCGAATGCTCGCTCCGTTGCCGAGCGTCAGCAGGTTGCCGGGCGTGTTCGTGGTCATGCTCAGGATCGTTCCAGTACCCGAAGCAAATCCGGTGGGCAGGCCGGCCCCGTCGAATTGCATGACCCCCTCGCCCTCGAGGGTAGCGCCGTCGGGCACGGTGAGTGGCGCGTTGATGGCGTACGTTCCCGCGGGCACGAGGATGCGCTGCCCGGCATGCTCCGGCGCCAGCGCGGCGACGAGTTCGGCGGCATTGCTCACGACAACGTCAGCGCTGGCCGCGCTGACAGCCTGCGCCGGTGCGGGAGGCTCAGTCGGCTGCACGGCGTCGCTGCACGCCGCCATGAATGACATCGCGAGCAGTGACACGATGGCCAGCCGAGTCGCGGACCTCACATTCGAGCAGTGTGGCAGATTCATGACGCGCCTCCTGAAGATCTGTTGCGTTGCGGGATTGCCGCGGGAACCACCCAGATCGCCCACCCAACAGGAGACGCGAAAAAACCCCGGCGCCGATGCCACGCATAGGGGTCAGAGGCTGATCAGCCTCTGACCCCTATCACTACTTCACGCGCCGCTTCCCGGCCCCCTTGCCTTGGTCAGAACTCCTACCTATCATATGTCGAACTTCTACTTATAACCGCTCGTGCCCCCACGTTCCGCCGATCCGCCAAAGAGCGACCTCCTCAAGGGCACGCTCGACATGCTCATCCTCCAGACGCTCACGCTGCAGTCCATGCACGGCTACGCCATCGCGCAGCACATCGCGCGGCTCTCCGATGGCGTGTTCAGCGTCGAGCAGGGGTCGCTCTATCCCGCCCTCGAACGCCTGCAGACCAGAGGGTGGGTCACGTCCCGCTGGGGGGAGTCGCCCACCGGGCGACGCGCGCGCTACTATCGGCTCACGGCCTCCGGGCGCCGCCGGCTCGGGCAGGAAGTGTCGAGCTTCGAACGCGTGATGCTCGCCATCCAGCGCGTCATGAAGCCAGCCTGAGCCGGAGTCCCCCGGAATCCCCCGGAGTCCCCATGTCGCTCCTCCACGCACTCGGCCACCGCCTTCGCGTGCTCTTCACGCCCCGCTCGTACGACGAGGAGCTCGACGAGGAGATCCGCTTCCACCTGTCGCTCGACGCGCTGCAGCACCCCGACACGCCGGACGCGCCGCGCCGCAATTTCGGCAACGTCACCGTGCACAAGGAGGCGACGCGCCGAGCAGCCGGCCTGGGGTTCGTCGAGATGGCGCGTCAGGATCTCCGCTTCGCGCTCCGCACCTTCCGTCGCAATCCCGGCTTCACCGCGGTCGCCATTCTCACGCTCGCCCTCGGCATTGGCGCCAACACCGCGATCTTCAGCGCCGTGAACGCGCTGCTGCTCCGTCCCCTCCCCTATCGCGAGCCCGCGCGGCTCATGAAGGTCACGCTCACGGTGCCCGCACACGGTGGCGAGCCCGCGCGCCACGGCATGGTGTGGTCGTATCCCAAGTTCACCGTCTTCCGCGACGCGCAGACGGTGTTCCAGGACCTCACGCTCTCCACCGACTACCAGGCCACGCTCACCGGCACCGGCGCCGACGCGGAGCGCGC
>DASVWS010000084.1:0-35638 GCA_036393095.1 Gemmatimonadaceae bacterium
TAAGAGCGGGGATCGGGGTCCGGTCCCTTGTTGTTGTTATTCGGCGCGGGGCCTCCCCGGACCGGTAGAAGGAGAGCGGACGTGGCCCGTATCGCTGGCGTCAATATCCCCACCAACAAGCGCGTCGTGGTCGCCTTGCAGTACATCCATGGGATTGGGTCGGCCAAGGCCAAGGAAATCCTGCACAAAGTGTCGATGCCCGAATCGCGCCGGGTGTCGCAGTTGACCGATCAGGAAGTGCTTCAACTGCGCGAGGTGATCGACCGCGACTATATCGTCGAGGGCGATCTGCGGCGCGAAGTCGCCATGAACATCAAGCGGCTGATGGATCTTGGCTGCTATCGCGGCTTGCGTCATCGCCGCGGCCTTCCGGTTCGCGGGCAGCGTACGCATACCAATGCGCGCACCCGCAAAGGCCCGGCCAAACCAATTGCCGGCAAGAAGAAATAGCGCGTCACGCAGGACTAAATGACGGCACCGGAACAGCCGGTTCCGATCCGCGAAAGGGTTCAGAATGGGAAAGGAAGCCACGCGCGTCCGCCGGCGCGAGCGCAAGAACATCGCCTCCGGCGTCGCGCACGTGAATGCGACGTTCAACAACACGATGATCACGATCACCGATGCGCACGGGAACGCCGTGTCGTGGGGATCGTCGGGCAAGGCGGGGTTCAAGGGCTCCAAGAAGAGCACCCCGTTCGCCGCCACGGTGGCTTCCGAACAGTGCGCGCGCGAGGCCCTGAGCCTGGGCGTGAAGCGCGTGCACGTGCGCGTGCAGGGCCCCGGCAGCGGGCGCGAGTCCGCCATCCAGGCGCTGGCATCGGCCGGCCTTCAGGTGAAGTCGATCAAGGACGTGACGCCGATTCCGCACAACGGCTGCCGTCCCCCCAAGCGCCGGAGAGTCTGAGCCATGAGTCGGTACGTGGGAGCGAGCTGCAAGCTGTGCCGCCGCGAGGGGACGAAGCTCTTCCTGAAGGGCACGAAGTGCTTCACGGACAAGTGCCCGGTCGAGCGGCGCCCGTACGCGCCTGGCCAGCACGGCCAGAGCCAGGCACGCCGGCGCAAGGCCTCGGAGTATTCCAAGCAGCTGCGCGAGAAGCAGAAAATCAAGCGGATGTACGGCCTCGGCGAGCAGCAGTTCCGGAACATCTTCGCGAAGGTGACGACCCTTCCCGGCGTGACGGGCCACAACCTGCTCGCGACGCTGGAAAGCCGGCTCGACAATCTCGTGTACCGCATGGGGTTCGCGCCCAGCCGCAAGGCCGCGCGGCAGCTCATCCGGCACCGGCACATCGAAGTGAACGGCAAGACCGTGGACGTTCCCAGCTTCATTGCGCAGCCGGGTCAGGAGATCCGCGTGCGCGAGAAGTCGCGCGAGATGGTCGCCGTGCAGGCGGCGCTGGAGCAGTCGGGTCGTGGCGGCTCGCTCTCCTGGCTCGCCATCGACAAGGAGACGTTCAGCGGCCGGATGCTCGAGCGTCCGACGCGTCCGAACATTCCGATTGCCGCGCAGGAGCAGCTCGTAGTCGAGTTGTATTCGAAGTAAGCGTACGACGCGGTGGGGCGGCGGCAGCGCAGGGCTGAACCCGCCACCTCCTCACTGCTTGGCTGTCTCGCTGTCCGACTGTCCGACTGTCCGACTTTCCGACGGGAGGGGCGGGGCTGCGGAAGGGCAAGGTCGGGACCCTAACTCCCATTCGAGCTTGCCGCGCGTTAGGGGCGGGGCAGGGCGATACCGGGGCATTCCGGTAAGACCAGGGATTCAACACACATGGCAAACACGATCGATCTTCGCGGACTCGTCCGCCCGCAGCTCGTCGAATCGACGACGCGCGATGACAACCCGAACGTGGCGGAATTCCGCCTCCAGCCGCTGGAACGCGGGTTCGGACACACCCTCGGCAACGCGATGCGGCGCATGCTGCTCTCGTCGCTCCGCGGCTCCGCCGTCTGGGCCTTCCGCATAGACGGTGTGGTGCACGAGCACCAGACGATCTCGGGCGTGGTCGAGGACGTGCACCAGATCATCGGCAACCTCAAGACGCTCACCGTGATGCTGGACGAGGAGGTCGAAGAGGCCGTGGTCCACATCGCCAAGTCCAGGGCCGGCGTCGTGACCGCGGCAGACATCCAGTCGGCCAGCGGAGTGCGGGTGATCGATCCGTCGCACCACATCCTGACGCTGCAGGACGACCGCGACCTGACGATGGACCTCTACGTGAACAAGGGACGCGGCTACGTCGAGGCCGACCAGCATCCGCTCGACCGCGGCCGGCCGGTGGACCTCGTGCGCATCGACGCGATCTACAATCCGGTGCGCCGCGCCAACTTCCTCGTCTCCGAAACCCGCGTGGGCCAGCGCACCGACTACGATCGGCTCGCGCTGACCGTCGAGACCAACGGCACGATCTCGCCCGCCGAGGCCGTGAGCTACGCGGCGGCGCTGGCGCAGTCGCACTTCCAGTACTTCGTCGATTTCGGCTCGCACACGTCGGCGCCGCTCGGGCAGGCCGCGGAGTCGAGCGACGGCGACGCGGTCCGCATGGCCCAGCTGCTCAAGACGCCCATCGACGATCTCGAACTCTCGGTGCGCTCGGTGAATTCGCTCAAGAATTCCAGCATCCGGTCGCTCGGCGATCTCGTGCGCCAGACGGAGAGCCAGATTCTGCAGGTGAAGAACTTCGGCAAGAAGTCGCTTCAGGAGATCGCCGATCTCCTCGAGCGTGAAGGACTGAATTTCGGGATGCGGTTCGAAGAGAACGGCGAGGGCGTGCGGGTGCTCGATTGGGGCACGCCGCCGAGCCGGGCCGCCGCGGCGGCGCCCGACGACATGGAGGAGTAGGCAATGCGGCATGCCAATGCCGGGCGAGCGCTGCGCCGGACCGGTGAACAGAAGCGCGCCCTGATGCGCAACCTCGCGACCTCGCTCATCGAGCAGGGCGCGATCGAAACGACCGAAGCGAAGGCCAAGGAACTGCGGCCCTTCGTCGAGAAGCTGATCACGAAGGCCAAGACCGGCACGCTGCACGCGCGCCGCATGGCCGGCCGTGACATTCAGAAGCGGGAAGCGGCGGACAAGCTGTTCCAGGAGCTGGGACCGCGGTACGCCAAGCGGCCCGGCGGCTATACGCGCATTCTCAAGACCGGGCACCGCAAGGGTGACGGAGCCGAGATGGCGCGCATCGAACTGATCGAGGGCTGACCCATGGCCATCCAGAGAAACCGCTGCCACGTGTGCGCCAAGGGCGTCACCTTCGGCAACAACGTGTCGCACGCCAACAACAAGACCCGCCGGACCTGGAAGCCCAATCTCCAGGTCGTGCGGATCGTCGACGCCAACGGAAAGATCGTCAAGGTCAAGGTCTGCACGCGGTGCCTGCACGCCGGCAAGGTCAAGCGGGCCCCCCGCGGGCAAGCCGCCTGACCGTGGCGCGACCCGGCCGCGATGAGGGGGGACCGCATTGCGGCTCCCCCTTTTTTCGTGAACGCCGGTTCTGCAGCGCTGTCCGACTGTCCTGCCGTCCTGCTGTCCGATCGACCGACTGACCGACTGTTCAACTCCCACATCCCATGCCAACCGCGTTGATCTCCGGCATCACCGGGCAGGACGGCTCGTATCTGGCCGAACTGCTGCTCGACAAGGGCTACCGCGTCGTCGGCATCGTCCGGCGCAGTTCGACGACGCCCTACGAACGCATCGCGCACCTCATCGATCGCGTCGAGCTCGTCTCGGCGGACCTCCTCGATCAGACCTCCCTCACCGACGTGGTGGGCGAATACCAGCCGGACGAGGTCTACAACCTGGCGGCGCAGAGCTTCGTGCAGACCTCGTGGAGCCAGCCCGTGCTCACGGGAGAGTTCACCGCGCTCGGCGTCACGCGGATGCTCGAGGCGGTGAAGAAGGCCGCGCCCAAGGCGCGCTTCTACCAGGCGAGTTCCAGCGAGATGTTCGGCAAGGTCGTGGAATCCCCACAGTCCGAAACGACCCCCTTCTATCCGCGCAGCCCGTACGGGGTGGCGAAGGTCTACGGCCACTGGATCACGGTGAACTACCGCGAGAGCTTCAACCTGTTCGCGGTGTCGGGGATCCTGTTCAATCACGAAAGCCCGCGCCGCGGGCTCGAGTTCGTGACGCGCAAAATCACCGACGCCGCGGCCCGCATCAAGCTTGGCCTGGCGCATGAGCTGCGGTTGGGCAACCTCGACGCCCGCCGCGACTGGGGCTTTGCCGGCGACTACGTCGATGCCATGTGGCGCATGCTGCAACAGGACGTCCCCGACGACTTCGTGATCGGCACCGGCCACACGTGGTCCGTGCGCCAGCTGTGCGACGCTGCCTTCACGTGCGTCGGGCTGGACTATCGGGACTACGTCGTGCAGGACAAGCGCTTCTTCCGTCCCGCCGAAGTGGACCTCCTCGTGGCGAATCCGGACAAGGCGCGCCGGCGCCTCGGGTGGGAGCCCAAGGTCGGATTCGAGGAGCTTGTGGAAATGATGGTCCGGGCCGACATGGACCGCCACGCGCCGCTCGGGCGGAAGTGACCAGGCGGGCGCTGGTCA
This sequence comes from Gemmatimonadaceae bacterium, assembly GCA_036393095.1. Classification (GTDB taxonomy): domain Bacteria; phylum Gemmatimonadota; class Gemmatimonadetes; order Gemmatimonadales; family Gemmatimonadaceae; genus JAGWRI01. The sequence goes on from DASVWS010000084.1 coordinate 4,558, forward strand.
CGGGCGGTGGGGGGTTCGTCGGCCAGTGGATCGCGCGAGCGATGCTGGCCCAGGGGTGGGACGTCTATGCCGCCGGCGTCGGGGCGCCGGCGGCGGGGATCCTGAACGCCGCGGAGCGCGGCGCGATCCGCTGGATCCCCCTGGATGTCCGCTCGCGCGCCGACGTCGTGGCGGCGCTGGATGCGAGCCGCCCTGACGCGATCGTCCACCTGGCCGGCATCAGCTATCTGCCCAGCGCCGACGATGCGCCGGCGGACGCGTGGGCGGTGAACGTGATCGGAGCGGTGACCCTGCTGGCCGAGGTGGGGCGTCGCCGGCAGGCCGGTCGGCTGGACCCGCGCGTCCTGGTCGCGGGGAGCGCCCAGCAGTACGGGCGGCACGACCCGGGCGAGCTGCCGTTGCGCGAAACGGCCGAACAGCGGCCGCTGACGGTCTACGCCGCGTCCAAGGCCGCCCAGGAGATCGCGGCGCTGCAGGCGTTCCGGGCCGACGGCGTGCAGGCCATCGCGACGCGCAGCTTCAACCACTCGGGCGTGGGGCACGACGCGCACTTTCTCCTCCCGGCGCTCGCGCGGCGCGTGCTGGCGCTGCGCACCGGCGGGGGGACGACGCTCCGGGTCGGCAACGCCGATACCATCCGTGACTATCTTCACGTGGGCGACGTCGTGGACGCCTATCTGGCGCTGCTCGAGCGGGGAGTGCCCGGCGAAGCGTACAACGTCTGCAGCGGGGAGGGCGTGGCCGTTCGCGACCTGACGGCACGCGTGCTGGAACGGGCGGGGGTCAAGGCCGATATTGTGAGCGATCCGTCGCTTCAGCGGGCGACCGACGTTCCCGTCCTGGTAGGGAGTCCCGAGAAGTTGGCCAGAGCCACCGGGTGGCGGCCCCGCCGCACCCGAGACGACATCATCGACGAATTGCTACATGCCGCGACGCTCTGACATTCATCGCATTCTCGTCATCGGTTCCGGTCCGATCGTCATCGGGCAGGGAGCGGAATTCGACTACTCCGGCACGCAGGCGGCGAAGGCGCTGAAGGAGGAGGGCTACGAGGTCGTGCTGGTGAACTCGAATCCGGCCACGATCATGACGGATCCGGAGGTCGCCGACCGGACGTACATCGAGCCGGTGACGCCGGAGTACGTGGAGCTGATCATCGAGCGCGAGCAGCCGGACGCGCTGCTGCCGACGATGGGTGGGCAGACGGCGCTCAACGTCGCCATGGCGCTGGCCCAATCCGGGGTGCTCGAGAAGCACGGGGTGGAGCTGATCGGCGCCAAGGAACGGGCGATCGCCATCGCCGAGGACCGGAAGTTGTTCGGCGAGGCAATGGCGCGCATTGGCCTGGCTGTGGCGAAGGGCGGTATCGCGACGACGCTGGACGAAGCGCTCGCGATCGTCGAGGACACGGAGTTCCCGGCGATCATCCGGCCGTCGTACACGCTGGGCGGGACGGGCGGCGGTATCGCGTACAACCGCGCCGAGTTCGAGGAGATCGTGCGCCGCGGGCTCGACGAGTCGCCGACGACGCAGGTGCTCATCGAGCGCAGCGTGATCGGGTGGAAGGAGTTCGAGCTCGAAGTGATGCGCGACCACGCCGACAACGTGGTGATCGTCTGCTCGATCGAGAACATCGACCCGATGGGCGTGCACACGGGCGACTCGATCACGTGCGCGCCGGCGATGACGCTCACCGATCGCGAGTACCAGGTCATGCGCGACGCGGCGGTGGCGATCATCCGCGAGGTCGGCGTCGAGGCGGGCGGCTGCAACATCCAGTTCGCGGTGAACCCGCGCGACGGCGAGATGCTCGTGATCGAGATGAACCCGCGCGTGTCGCGGTCGTCGGCGCTGGCCTCGAAAGCCACCGGGTTCCCCATCGCACGCATCGGGGCCAAGCTCGCCGTGGGCTACCGCCTGGACGAGATCCCCAACGACATCACCAGGACGACGCCGGCCTCGTTCGAGCCGGTGCTCGACTACGTGGTCATCAAGATTCCCCGCTTCGCGTTCGAGAAATTCCCGGCGGCCAATCCGTACCTCACCACGCAGATGAAGTCGGTCGGCGAGGCGATGGCGATCGGCCGGACGTTCAAGGAGGCGTTGCAGAAGGGGCTGCGCGCCCTCGAGACCGGACGCCCGGGCTGGGCCGTGGCCGCGCGCCCGGTGGACGATCGGCTGCCCGACGAGAGCGAGGCGGCGCTGACCGGGGCGCTCCGCCAGCCCACGTCGGAACGCATCTTCCAGGTCAAGCGTGCGTTCCTCCGCGGCATGACGGTGGAGCAGGTCGCCGAACTCACCGCCATCGACCCCTGGTTCCTGCAGCAGATGCACGAACTGGTCGAAGCCGAACGCTGGTACTCGGCGCTCCGGTCGGTGGGGGCCTTCGAGATGCGCCGCATGAAGCGCATGGGATTCTCCGACCGGCAGCTCGCGGCCCTGCGGGGCGAGACGGAAGACGCCGTGCGGGCCCACCGATGGGCGCTCGGCGTGCGGCCGTCGTACAAGATGGTGGACACCTGCGCCGGCGAGTTCCCGTCGTCCACGCCGTACCTGTACGGGTGCTACGACGAGGAAACCGAGGCCCCGAAGACCGGGCGCCGGTCGGTCGTGATCCTGGGCAGCGGCCCCAACCGGATCGGCCAGGGGGTCGAGTTCGACTACTGCTGCGTCCGGGCGGCGATCGCGCTGCGCGAGCAGGGATACGAGACGATCATGATCAACTCGAATCCCGAAACGGTGTCCACCGACTTCGACACGTCCGACAAGCTCTACTTCGAGCCGCTGACGCTCGAGGACGTCCTCGAGATCGTCGAGCGCGAGCAGCCGGAAGGGGTCATCGTCCAGCTCGGCGGGCAGACGCCGCTCAAGCTCACGCGTCCGCTGGAGGCGGCCGGCGTGAAGATCCTCGGCACCTCCCCCGACGCGATCGACATCGCCGAGGACCGCCGCCGCTTCGAACAGATCGCCCGCGAGGTCGGACTCACGCAGCCGCCCAATGGCACGGCGACGAGTGTGGAGGAGGCGCTGGACGCGGCGGCGCGCATCGGGTACCCCGTGCTCGTCCGGCCGTCGTACGTGCTCGGCGGACGCGCGATGCAGATCGTCTATGACCCGGCGTCGCTGGAGCAGTACTTCGAGACCGCGGCGCACGTCTCCGAGGAGCGTCCGGTGCTCATCGACCGGTTCCTGGAAGACGCGTTCGAGGTCGACGTCGACGCGATCGCGGACGGCACGCGCGTCGTCATCGGCGGCATCATGCAGCACATCGAGGACGCCGGCATCCACTCGGGCGACTCGGCGTGCGTGCTTCCGCCGTACCTCGTGACCGAGCAGGACATGGAGGTCATGCGGGAGCAGACGGCGGCCATGGCGCGCGCGCTCGGCGTGGTGGGCCTCATGAACGTGCAGTACGCGATCAAGGATCACGTCGTGTACGTGCTCGAGGTGAATCCGCGGGCCAGCCGGACAGTGCCCTTCGTCTCGAAGGCGATCGGCGTGCCGCTGGCGTCGCTGGCGGCGCGCGTCATGCTCGGCGAGACCCTCGACGCGATCGGATTCACCGAGGAGGTCGCGCCGGGCTATGTGTCCGTGAAGGAGGCGGTGTTCCCGTTCACGAAGTTCCCCGGCACGGATCCGGTGCTCGGCCCCGAAATGCGGTCGACCGGCGAGGTCATGGGAATTTCCGAATCGTTCGGCGCCAGCTTCGCCAAGGCGCAGCTGGCGGCCGGGAATGGGCTCCCGTTGGAGGGGACGATCCTGGTGACCGTGAACGATCCGGACAAGCCGACGGTGACGCCGATCGCGCGGCGATTCCAGGAGATGGGATTCGACCTCAAGGCGACGTCGGGGACGGCACGCTACTTGCGCCACCGGGGGATTCCGGCCGAGCCGGTGTTCAAGGTGCATGAGGGGCGCCCCAACTGTCACGATCTCATCCTCAATGGCGAGGTACAGCTGCTCGTCAACACGCCGTTGGGCAAACACGCCCAGGTGGACGACTACACGCTGCGCCAGGCGGCGATCCGCAACCGCGTGGCCTACACGACCACGATGTCGGCGGCCAGCGCGGCGAGCGACGCGATCCTCGCGCTGCGATCGCGCCGGCCGCGGGTGAAGTCGCTCCAGGAATGGCAGGCCGAGCTCGGAGTCGAGGTATGAGCGACACGCTGTTCATCCATGAGTCCGCGTACGTGGACGAGGGCGCCCAGATCGGCCGCGGAACGCGGATCTGGCATTTCTGCCACGTCATGGGTGGAGCCGTGATCGGCGAGCGGTGCAGCCTGGGGCAGAACGTGGTCGTGATGAACGGCGTCCAGATCGGCGACAACGTGAAGATCCAGAACAACGTCTCGGTCTACGAGGGCGTGGTCCTCGACGACGACGTCTTCTGCGGGCCGTCCATGGTGTTCACGAACGTCATGAATCCGCGCAGCCACGTGTCGCGCAAGCACGAGTACCGCACGACGCACGTGCGGCGGGGCGCCTCCATCGGCGCCAACGCCACGATCGTGTGCGGCGTGACGCTCGGCGAGTACGCGTTCATCGGCGCGGGCGCGGTGGTCACGCGCGACGTGCCCGCCTACGCGCTGATCGCCGGCGTGCCCGGCCGGCGCATCGGGTGGATGTGCCAGTGCGGCGAACGGCTGCCGGATTCCGGCGCAGGGCGTTGCGCCGCCTGCGGCACGACGTACGAGCGACACGGCGACGGGATTCGCCCCGTCGTTGCCCCCGGCGCGTGAGAGACCGGCGATGACCCAACGCATCTTCGACATCGCGCTCGTCGGCTGCGGGCGCATCAGCAAGAACCACTTCGATGCCATTGCGCAGACGGAGGGGCTTCGTCTCTCGGCCGTCTGCGACGTCGATCCGGAGCGCGCGCGCGCGGCCGGCGAACTGTACCGCGTGCCCTGGTTCACGTCGGTCGAGGAAACGATCCGGGGAGCGGCGTGCGACATCGTGGCGCTCTGCACGCCGTCCGGCCTCCATGCGCCGCAGGGCGTGGTGGCGGCGCGCGCCGGGAAGCACGTCCTCAGCGAGAAGCCGATGGCGACGAGCCTCAAGGCCGCCGACGAACTGGTCGACGCGTGTGACGCCGCCGGCGTGCAGCTGTTCGTGGTGAAACAGAACCGGCTCAATCCGCCCATCCAGCTCCTGCGGCGGGCCGTGGACAAGGGGCGGTTCGGCCGCATCTACATGGCCAACGTCACCGTGCGGTGGCAGCGCCCGCAGGAGTACTACGACGCCGCGCCCTGGCGCGGCACGTGGGAATTCGACGGCGGCGCGATCATGAATCAGGCGTCGCATTACGTCGATCTCGTCCAGTGGCTGGTGGGGCCGGTGGAGAGTGTCGCCGCGAAGACGGCGACTCAGGCCCGGCGCATCGAAGCCGAGGATTCCGGGGCGGCGGTGCTCAAGTTCCGTTCGGGCGCGCTGGGCGTGATCGAGGTGAACGTGCTGACGTACCCTCGAAATCTCGAGGGCTCGATCACGATTCTCGGCGAGAAGGGCTCGGTGAAGATCGGCGGCACGGCGGTGAACAAGGTCGAGCACTGGGCGTTCGCCGAGTACGACGACGACGACAAGCTCGTGGATTCGGTGAATACGAGTCCACCGAACGTCTACGGGTTCGGTCACGTGGGGTATTACCAGAACGTCCTCGCCGTACTGCGGGGCGAGGGCAGGCCCGACACCGACGGCCGGGCCGGCCGGAAGTCGCTCGAGCTGATTCTCGCCATCTACGAATCCGCAAAGACGGGGGCCACGGTTCCGCTCCCGCTGCGGAGCGGCGGCGCGTGACCCGCGGGTTGCTGGATCGTGGTACGCTCGCGGCGCGGGCGATTGACCTGTGCCTGGCGAGCCGCGAAGTTTCAGTGGCGGTTGAACTTGCGCCGCTTTCACGAATCGAGGACCATGGCCCGCCCGGCGGGCATTTCCCTATCTGACCATGCCAGTCCCACTGCTTGACCTTCGGGCTCAGCACGCTGCGATCAAGGACGAGATCGTGAAGCCTCTGCTCGAGCTGGTCGACTCCCAGTTGTTCATCCTCGGCGCGCCGGTGGAACGGCTCGAGCAGCAGGTCGCCGAGCTGTCCCACACGCGCTACGCGGTCGGCTGCGCGAGCGGGACGGACGCGCTACTCCTGGCCCTCCGGGCCCTGAACGTCGGGAGCGGCGACGAAGTCATCACGACCCCGTTCACCTTCTTCGCCACGGCGGGCACGATCCACAACGTCGGGGCGAAGCCCGTGTTCGTGGATATCGATCCGGACACGTTCAACATCTCGGTGGACGCGATCGCCGCCGCGATCACGCCGCGCACCAAGGCGATCGTTCCCGTGGACCTGTTCGGCCAGATCGCGGCCATGGAGGCGATTGTCAACGTCGCCCGGGGCATCCCGGTGATCGAGGATGCGGCGCAGTCCATCGGCGCGCGCCGCATGATCGACGGCCAGTGGCGCATGGCGGGCGAGGTCCCGACGATCGGGACGTTCAGCTTCTTCCCCTCGAAGAACCTGGGCGGCTACGGTGACGGCGGGATGATGGTGACCCAGGACCGGGCGCTCGCTGAGCGTCTCAAGCGGCTGCGCATGCACGGCGGATCGCGGCAGTACTACCACGACGAGGTCGGCTACAACAGCCGCCTCGATGCCCTGCAGGCCGTCATCCTGTCGGCCAAGCTTCCGCACCTGGCGGCGTGGAGCGCCAAGCGTCGCCAGAATGCCGGGTATTACACCCGGGCACTCGCTGACGTGGCTGAGGTGAAGCCCCCGACGGTAAGCCCCGCGAGCGAGTCGATCTTCAACCAGTACACAATTCGCGCCCAACGCCGGGACGAACTGCAAGCGTACCTCAAGGCCAAGGGGATCGGCACGTCGGTGTACTACCCCCTGCCGCTGCACCTGCAGCCGTGCTTCGCGTATCTGGGCTACAAGGCCGGCGCATGTCCGGTGTCCGAGCAGGCGGCCAATGAGGTGTTGTCGCTCCCGATCTATCCGGAGCTGACGACCGGACAGCTGGACGAAGTCGTCGCGGCGGTCAAATCCTTCTACGGGCACTGATGCACATGTCGAAACGCGCCTTGTTGGACAAGATCGAGCGGCGGGAAGCCGTCGTCGGAATTATCGGGCTGGGCTACGTGGGGCTGCCACTGGCGGTCGAGTTCGCCAAGGCGGGGCTGCGCGTCGTCGGCTATGACGTGAGCGAACGCGTGGTCGCGCTGCTGAATCGCGGCGAGTCCCACATCCAGGACGTCTCCGCGGCCGACGTCGCGGCGCTCGTCAAGGCGGGCACCTTCGTCGCCACGACGGACGAGAGCCGCCTCGGCGAGGTGGACGCCATTTCGATCGCCGTGCCGACGCCGCTCGTGAAGACGCGCGATCCCGACATGAGCTACGTGCTGTCGGCGGCCGAGACGATCGGACGCCACGTGCGCAAGGGGCAGGTCGTGGTGCTGGAAAGCACCACCTATCCCGGCACGACGCGCGAGCTGCTGAAGCCGGTCCTGGAGCGGGGCGGGCTCACCGTGGGCGAGGACGTGTTCCTCGCCTTCAGCCCGGAACGCGTGGATCCCGGCAACCCGCGGTTCCACACCCACAACACGCCGAAGGTGGTGGGCGGCGTGACGGCGGCGTGCACCGAAGTGGCCGCCGCGCTCTATCGGGTGTGCATCGAGACCGTGGTCGAGGTGACCAGCGCCGAGACGGCCGAGCTGACGAAGCTGCTGGAGAACACCTTCCGCTCGGTCAACATCGGCTTGGCGAACGAGATGGCGATCGTCTGCGACAAGCTGGGCGTGGACGTGTGGGAGGTGATCGACGCGGCCGCCACGAAGCCGTTCGGCTTCATGAAATTCACCCCCGGTCCCGGCATCGGGGGGCACTGCATCCCGCTCGATCCGCACTACCTGGCGTGGAAGATGCGGACCCTCAACTACAAGACACGGTTCATCGATCTGGCCAGCGAGATCAACAGCCAGATGCCGGCCTATGTGGTTGCGAAGGTGTCGCAGGCGCTCAACGATCGCCGCAAGGCCGTGAACGGCAGCCGCATCCTCGTGCTCGGCGTGGCGTACAAGAAGGACATCGACGACCTGCGCGAGAGCCCCGCGCTCGACGTGATCCGCCTGCTGCAGGCGGACGGCGCCGAGGTGGCGTTCCACGATCCATACATCAACATGTTCCGGGAGGACGGCCACGAGATGTTCGGCGTGCCGCTGACGGAGCAGGAACTCGATGCGGCCGACGCCGTCGTGGTCGTCACCGACCACAGCTCCCTCGACTACCAGTGGGTGGTGGACCACACGGATCTGGTCGTCGATTCGCGGAACGCCACCGTGCGCACGCGCCCGTCGCGGGCGCGGGTCGTGTCCCTGGCGGCGGTGCGCGCGCCCGATGAGCCGGCGGCCGCCGGTGCCTGAGGCCTCGACCGCCCACTCCCGCCCGCGAGGAGCGGCATGAACATCACCGTCGTTGGATCGGGGTACGTGGGGCTCGTCGTGGGGGCGTGTCTGGCGGAGACCGGCAACTCGGTGGTCTGCGCCGACGTGGACGGCGGCAAGGTGGAGCGACTGCAGCGCAACGTGCTGCCGATCTACGAGCCGGGGCTCGACGCCTACGTGGCGCGCAACCAGCAGGCGGGCCGCCTGCGCTTCAGCGCCGACGTCGGGGCGAGCATCGCCGACACCGACGTCGTATTCATCGCCGTCGGCACGCCTCCCGACGAGGACGGCTCGGCGGACCTGCGCCACGTGCTCGACGTGGCGGCGCAGATCGGCAAGCACATGACGCGGGAGCTCGTGGTGGTCACCAAGTCCACGGTTCCCGTCGGGACGGCGGCGAAGGTGTCGGCGGCGATCGCCGCCCACGCCCAGCTGCCGTACCACATGTGCAGCAATCCGGAATTCCTCAAGGAAGGCGCCGCGGTCGACGACTTCATGAAACCGGACCGCGTCGTGATCGGCGTGGAGACGGACCACGCGCGCAGCGTCATGGCCGAGCTGTACGCTCCGTTCGTCCGCACGGGCAAGCCGATCATCTTCATGGACATCCCATCGGCCGAAATGACGAAGTATGCGGCCAACGCCATGCTCGCCACGCGCATCTCCTTCATGAACGAGATCGCGAACCTCTGCGAACGGGTCGGCGCCAACGTGGATCTGGTGCGGAAGGGAATCGGGAGCGACGAGCGGATCGGGCCCGCGTTCCTCTTTCCGGGGCCGGGTTACGGCGGGTCGTGCTTTCCGAAGGACGTGAAGGCGCTCGTCCATACGGGCCAGGAGTTCGCGTCGCCGCTGGCGATTCTCGAGGCGGTGGAGAACGTCAACGATCGGCAGAAGCATCGCCTGTTCGAGAAGCTGGCGGCAATGCTCGGCGGACAGCTGCGGGGCGCGCGGGTGGCGGTGTGGGGGCTGGCCTTCAAGCCGAACACCGACGACATGCGGGAGGCGCCGGCGCTCGTGTTGATCGAGGCGCTGCTCGCTGCGGGCGCGCAGGTGACGGCGCACGATCCCGTGGCCGTGGACGAAGCGCGGCGCCGCATCGGCGATCGCATCGCCTACGCCGACACGGGTTACGCCGCGCTCGATGGGCGCGACGCGCTCGTCGTGGTGACGGACTGGAACGAGTACCGCCATCCCGATTTCGCGCGCATCAAGAAGGCGCTCAAGCGGCCGATCGTCGTGGACGGGCGGAACCTCTACGATCCCGCCAAGATGCGCGCCCTCGGATTCGAGTACGCGTCCATCGGACGGGGGAGCGCCGCATGAGAATCGTCATCACTGGAGCCGCCGGCTTCCTCGGGTCGCACCTCTGCGACCGGTTCCTCGCCGACGGCCACACGGTGGTCGGCATCGACAACTTCGTCACCGGCCACCCGGACAACATCGCCCATCTCATGGGCGACGACCGGTTCTCGTTCATCCGCCACGATGTGTCGACCTTCGTCTACGTGCCGGGTGAGGTGCAGGGAGTGCTGCACTTCGCGTCGCCGGCGAGTCCGGTGGACTATCTGGAACTTCCGATCCAGACGCTCAAGGTCGGTTCGCTGGGGACGCACAACGCGTTGGGCCTGGCCAAGGCAAAGGGCGCGCGGTTCCTCATCGCCTCGACGTCGGAGGTGTACGGCGATCCCCTCGAGCATCCGCAGAAGGAGACGTACTGGGGAAACGTGAACCCGGTGGGCCCCCGCGGTGTCTATGATGAGGCAAAGCGATTCGCCGAGGCGATGACCATGGCCTATCACACGTACCACGGGCTCGACACGCGCATCGTGCGCATCTTCAACACGTACGGCCCGCGGATGCGGCCGCGCGACGGCCGGGTCGTCTCCAACTTCATCGTGCAGGCGCTGAACGGGGAGCCGATCACGATCTACGGCGAGGGCCGGCAGACGCGCAGCTTCTGCTACGTCGACGACGAGGTGGAAGGGATCTTCCGGCTGTTCATGCGCGGCGACCACCAGCCCACCAACATCGGAAACCCCACCGAATACACGGTGACCCAGCTGGCGGAGCTCGTCGTGGAGCTCACCGGAAGCCCGGCTCCCATCGAGCACCAGCCGCTGCCCCAGGACGATCCGCGCCTGCGGCAGCCCGACATCACGCGCGCGCGCACGATGCTCGGGTGGGAGCCCCAGGTGCCGCTGCGCGAAGGCCTGTCGCGCACGATCGCCTACTTCCGCGGGCTCCTGGGCACCACGCGAATGGCGCCGCGCGAGTCGCGGCCCGCGGGGAAAGTCGGGGCGTGAGGATGCCTTCCGGCCTCCCGGCCCGTTATGTTTCGCACCTTATGCACCGACAGACCCGCGGACTCGCTGCGGCGCTGGCGCTGGGGCTCGCCGCGGCGGCCTGCCGGCCGGCCTTCGTCGTCACGAAGTTCCCCACCAACGAAGCGCTGTACAAGGCGTCGCTCACCGAATTTCGGAAGCACCACTGGGACAATGCGGTCTCCGGATTCGACAAGCTGACGCTCGATCTCGGGATCCGCGACACGCTGCTCGTCCCGTCGTACTGGTACCTGGGGATGGCGCACCTGCGCCAGGGCGAGGATCTGCTGGCCGCACAGGCGTTCTCGCGCCTCGTGGAGTCCTTTCCCGACGATTCCCTGGCGCCGCATGCGGCGCTCGCTGCGGGCCGCGCGTACCAGGCGCTCTGGCACAACCCCTCGCTCGACGAGACCTACGGGCTGACGGCAATGCAGACGTACACGACGCTGCTGCAGCTCTTCGCGCAGTCCGACACGGCGGTCGCGGACTCGGCGCGCCGCGAGGTCGCCAGGCTGAACGAGTGGTTCGCCACGAAGGACTATGACTCGGGGATGTTCTACTTCCGGAACGAGGCCTGGGATTCGGCGATCCTCTACTTCAAGGACGTGGTCAGCAAGTGGCCGGAAACCGACCACGCGCGCCTGGCGATGCTGCGCCTGGCCGAGTCGTACCGCCGGATCCACTACGAAGACGACCTGGCCGACATCTGCAAGCAGATGCGGTCGCTGTACCCGAACGATTCCAAGGTTCGGGACGACTGTCGCGGCGTGAAGGCGCCCACCGATACCTCGAAGGCGCCCGGGGGGCCGGCGCCGGCGCCGCCGTTCTGAGCGATGCGGCTGGGGATCTTCGGGGGCAGCTTCGACCCGCCGCACGTCGGGCACCTGCTGGCCGCCAGCGACGCCTACGACGAGCTGGGGCTCGACCAGCTGATCTTCGTGCCCGCGGCGGCCCAGCCACTAAAGCAGGGGCAGCTCGTCGCCTTGCCCGAGCAGCGCCTGGCGATGCTCCACTTCGCCGTGGACGGCGATCCGCGGTTTTCGGTGTCGGCGATCGAAATCGAGCGAAAGGGATTATCTTACACGGTTGACACGCTGACGACGTTCGCCGAGCGGTATCCGGAGGCGGAGCGGTTCTTCCTCATCGGAGCCGACGCGTTCTCCGGCTTCGCGCAGTGGCGGGAGCCGGCGCGGATCGCGTCCCTCGCCCGAATCGCGGTGCTGCACCGGACCGGGGACGAGGCCGCGGCCGCGCCGCCGGGCATTCCGGAGGCGGCGGTCGTGCGGCTCCACACGCGCCGGGTGGACGTTTCGGCCACCGAGATTCGGACGCGGGTGCAGCAGGGACGGCCGATCCGCGGGTTCGTTGCAGCAGCCGTGGCGGACTTCATCGCCACGGCGGGGTTGTACCGACAGGGGTCTGCATGATCAAGGGAATGATCTCTGCGGTCATCGGCAATCGCCATGACCGGGAGCGCAAGCGGATTCAGCCGATCGTCGATGCGATCAACGAGCACGACGAACGGCTGAGCCACGTCCCGGAAGAGGAGCTTCGCGCCCAGACGCAGAAGTTCCGCGCCGTCATTCGCGAGCGGACGCAGGAGCTGGAAGCCAGTGTCGCGGAGCTGCGCGAGCGCAAGCACGCCGCCGCCGACGCCGAGGAACGGGAGCGCATCGATCGCGAGCTGAGCGGCGCCGACGGTACGGGCGGCGCCGAGGGCAAGCTGCGCGAGACGATCGCGGAAGTGCTCGACGAACTCCTCCCCGAGGCGTTCGCCACCGTCCGCGCGGCCTGCCGGCGGCTGCTCGGCACCACGGTCATGGTCACCGGGCACGAGATCGAATGGAACATGGTGCCGTACGACGTGCAGCTCATGGGCGGCATCGAGCTGCACCTGGGGCGCATCGCGGAGATGGCGACCGGCGAGGGCAAGACGCTCGTCGCCACGCTGCCGCTCTACCTCAACGCCCTGCCGGGCAAGGGCGCGCACCTCGTCACCGTGAACTCCTATCTGGCCCGCCGCGACTCGCAGTGGATGGGCCACGTCTACAAGTACCTCGGCCTCACCGTCGGCTGCCTCGACGACACGGAGCCGGGCACGCCGGAGCGGCGCGCCGTCTACCTCTGCGACATCACGTACGGCACGAACAACGAGTTCGGCTTCGACTACCTGCGCGACAACATGGTCGTGCAGCTCGACCAGCGGGTGCAGCGCCCCCACGTCTACGCCATCGTGGACGAAGTGGACTCGGTGCTGATCGACGAGGCGCGAACGCCGCTGATCATTTCCGGTCCCGTGGGCAACGAGAACGACGGCCGGTACTTCGAGCACAACGCCGCCGTGGGCCGGCTGGCGCGCAAGCAGACCGAGCTGGTGAATGCGCTGGTGGGCGACGCGGAACGCGAACTGCAGAAGGGCGACCCCACCGCCGCCGGCATGAAGCTGTACAAGGCGCAGCTCGGGAGCCCGAAGAACAAGCGGCTGCTCAAGGTGCTGCAGGAGACGGGCAACAAGCAGCTCGTGCAGCGGATGGAGCTGGACTACATCGCCGACCGCCGGCTGCCCGCGTCCAAGCAACGGTACCGCGATCTCGAGGAAGACCTCCTGTTCGTGCTCGACGAGAAGGGCCATTCGGTCCATCTCACCGACCGTGGGGTGGACTTCCTGTCGCCCAACGACCACGAAGCGTTCATCATGCCCGACATCTCGGAGCAGACGCACCGCGTGGAACACGACGCGTCGCTGTCGCCCGAGGAACGGCTGGAGCGGCGGCGACAGCTCGAGGTCGATTTCGCCACGAAGAGCGAGAAGCTGAACATCATTCACCAGCTGCTCCGCGCGCACGGGCTGTACGAGCGCGACGTCAACTACGTGGTGCAGGACGGCGAGGTGCTGATCGTCGATGAGTTCACCGGCCGCACGATGCCCGGCCGCCGGTGGTCGGAAGGCCTGCACCAGGCCGTCGAGGCCAAGGAAGGCGTGCACGTGAAGGGGGAGACGCAGACCCTCGCCACGATCACGATCCAGAACTACTTCCGCATGTACGAAAAGCTGGCCGGCATGACCGGTACGGCGGAAACGGAAGAGCGTGAGTTCTTCGAGATCTACAAGCTCGAAGTATCGGTCATCCCGACGAACCGGCCGGTGATCCGCGACGACCGCCACGACCTGGTCTACAAGACGCGGCGCGAGAAGTACAACGCCATCGTCGAGGAGACGCGGCGGCTCCACGCCCTCGGCTACCCGGTCCTGATCGGCACCACGAGCGTGGACGCGTCGGAAACGCTGGCCAAGCTGTTCCAGCGCGCCGGCCTCGTGCACAACGTCCTCAATGCCAAGTATCACCAGCGCGAGGCGGAGATCGTCGCCCAGGCCGGCCAGCCCGGCGCGATCACGATCGCCACGAACATGGCCGGCCGCGGCACCGACATCAAACTCGGTCCGGGCGTGACGGTCGCGAAGGCGTCACGCGTCATGGACGCGAACGGCAAGGAGGTCGACGTCGAGGAGGTCGGCGGGCTCCACATCGTCGGCTCCGAACGCCACGAGTCGCGCCGCATCGATCGCCAGCTCCGCGGCCGCGCCGGCCGCCAGGGCGACCCGGGATCGTCGCAGTTCTTCCTGTCGCTGGAAGACGACCTGATGCGGCTGTTCGGCTCCGACCGCATCGCCAAGCTGATGGACCGCCTGGGCGCGCAGGAGGGCGAGGTCCTCACGCACCCGCTCATCACCCGGTCGATCGAGCAGGCGCAGAAGCGCGTCGAACTCCAGCACTTCCAGTCCCGCAAGCGGCTGCTCGAGTACGACGACGTGATGAACCAGCAGCGCGAGGTCATCTACTCGCTGCGCACGTTCGCGCTCGAGGGCGGGGAAGAGCTGAAGGGCGAAGGCCTCCGCATGATCGAGCGCGCGATCGGGACGCGCGTGGAAACCGCCCTGTCCGAATACGAGCGTGCCGAAGACTGGGACATCCCGCTGATCCAGCAGGATCTCCTGATGCACTACCTCCTCTCGGTGCCCGAGTTGGACACGCCGGACCTGCGGCCCGTTTCGGTGCTCGACGCCGCGGAGGCCGCGGTGAACGCCGGGCGCCGCGCGTACGCGGCCAAGTTCGAGAGCCTGAATCAATACAGGGACGAGCAGGGCGGTTTCGCCGACCGCCTGCTGGCGCTCGTCATGCTGAACGTCCTGGACGAGAAGTGGAAGGACCACCTCTACGACCTCGATCAGCTCCGGAACTCGATCCACTACCGCTCGTGGGGACAGAAGGACCCGCTCATCGAGTACAAGGAAGAAGCGTACCTGATGTTCGTGGACCTGATGAACGACATCTACACGACGTTCGCCGAGCGCTTCCTGCGCGCGCAGATCACGTTCACGCCGGCGCCGGCGAGCGCCCCGCCCGCCGCGCGCCAGGCGCCCTCGAAGCCGACGCGGCGCTACAACGCGCTCGGCGTGCTCGAGGACGTGCCTGCCGACGAGGCGTCGCCCGACGGGGCCGGAGCGGAAGCGCCCGCGGCGGTTCCGGTTGCGGACGAGCCGGCGCCTGTCCAGCGCGAGGCCGTGGTCGTGGGCGCGGGACGGCCGCGGGCGCTGAGCCAGCCCGAGCGCGCCGGCGGCGGCGCCGTGGACTGGTCGAACGTCGGGCGGAACGATCCCTGCCCGTGCGGCTCCGGGAAGAAGTTCAAGAAATGCCACGGGGCGACCGCCTGAGGTCATCGGTCGCCGTGCGCCGAGCGGCGCGCGTCCGGCACGTCTTCCGGTAGGAAGCGGCACCTCCGGCGTTGTTTTGATGACGGTGCCGGCGACTCCCCGGGCCATCCTTCGACGACGCAACGAATTCCGTTGCCGTCCGGTCGGAGGACCACTCCCATGTCTAGCCAGTCAAAGGCGCGAGCGCTAACTATTCATGAGTTGCCCCGGTCGGAGCGCCCCCGGGAGCGGCTGATCGACCTGGGGGCGCGCGCTCTGTCTTCGCCCGAACTCCTGGCCATCGTCCTCGGCTCGGGTGGCACGGGGCGATCGGCGCTCCGGCTTGGCGAGGACGTGCTGGCAGCGGCCGGGGGATCGCTGCGACGGATGGCCATGCAGCCGGTGGCGGCTCTCCGCGCGGTCGACGGGGTAGGAGAGGTGCGCGCCGTGACCATTCATGCGTCGCTCGAACTCGGGCGGCGCATGGCGGCCGAGGCACGCGAGGATGGGGCGCCGGTGCGGTCGCCCCGGGACGTGGTCGCGGTGTTCGCGCCGCGGCTGGAAGATCTGCCGGTCGAGGAGTTCCACGTGGCGGTACTGGATGCGCAGCACCGAATGGAACGGGACGTGACGGTCACGCGCGGCCTTCTGAACTCGTCGCTCGTGCATCCGCGCGAGGTGTTCCGCGAAGCGATCGCGGAGCGCGCCGCGTCGGTGATTCTCGTCCACAACCATCCGAGTGGCGACCCGACGCCGTCGTCGGACGACCGCGCGGTCACCGACCAGCTCGTCGCGGCCGGACGCCTGCTGGATATTCCCGTGCACGATCACGTGATCATCGGGCGGGGCCGCTACACGAGCTTCGCCGAGGCGGGGCTGCTGTGACCGCGACGGCGCTGCGTGAGGTGATCCCGGGCTGGCCCGACGGCGAGATTCCGGCGCACGAGCGCCTGGATCGCGACCTGCTGGCGCGCGCCTACCAGTTCAGCGCCGAGGCGCACGCCGGCCAGGTGCGCAACTCGGGCGAGCCGTACGTCACCCACTGCGTCGAGGTGGCGAAGATCCTCGCCGACCTGCAGCTCGATTCGGTGACCGTGGCCAGCGGGCTCATCCACGACGTCGTCGAGGACACGAAGATGACGGTGGCCGACGTCGAGCGGGAGTTCGGCGCCGAGGTGGCCGGCATCGTCGACGGCCTGACCAAGATCGCCAAGCTGCCCACGGGCGCGTCCACGCAGGAACGGCAGGTCGAGAACTACCGCAAACTCCTGCTGTCGATCGCCAAGGACGCGCGCGTCATCATCATCAAGCTCGCCGACCGGCTGCACAACATGCGGACGCTGGAATGGCTGCCGCCGGAGAAGCGGCGCCGCATTGCGCAGGAGACGCGCGACCTGTACGCGCCGCTCGCGCACCGGTTCGGCATGGCGAAGATGCGGTGGGAGCTCGAGGACCTGGCCTTCAAGCACCTCGAGCCCGAGGGCTACAAGACGCTGGCGCGGAAGGTCGCGCAGAAGCGCGAGGAGCGCGAGCAGCTCATCAACCAGTTCAAGGAGCCGCTCGAGCGCGCGCTGGCCCGCGCCGGCATTTCCAACGCCGAGGTCACGGGACGGCCCAAGCACCTGTGGTCGATCTACAAGAAGATGACCCAGCGGCAGAAGCCGTACGAGGAGATCTACGACCTGCTCGCCATCCGCGTGCTCGTGAATACCGTGCCGGAGTGCTACCACGCGCTCGGCATCATTCACGACGGATGGACGCCGGTGCAGGAGCGGATCAAGGACTACATCGCGCAGCCGAAGTCGAACGGGTACCAGTCGCTGCACACGACCGTGTTCGGGCCCGGCCGCCAGCTGTACGAAGTGCAGATCCGCACGCGCGACATGCACCGCACCGCGGACTACGGCATCGCCGCGCACTGGCTGTACAAGGAAGACGCCAAGAGCGCCGACGAGCTCGACCGGCACCTGACGTGGTTCCGCCAGATCCTGGAGCTCCAGCTCGACGCCAAGACGCCGGACGAGTTCCTCGAATTCCTGAAGCTCGACCTGTACCAGGATGAGATCTTCGTGTTCACGCCCACGGGCCACGTGATCCAGCTTCCCAAGGGCGCGACGCCGATCGACTTCGCCTTCGCGGTGCACACCGAGATCGGGCTGCACTGTGCGGGGGCGCGCGTGAACGGCCGCATCGCGCCGCTGTCGCGCCCGCTGCGCAACTCTGAGACCGTCGAGATCATCACCTCGAACGCGGCACGGCCGACGCGCGACTGGCTGGCGCACGTGAACACCGGGCGGGCGCGGCACAAGATCCGCCAGGTCCTCAAGCGCGACGCGCAGCAGTCGGCGACCAAGCTGGGGCAGGACATCCTCGACCGGGAGCTGAAGCGCCGCCGGCTGTCGCGGCCCTCGAGCGACCAACTCGGCCGCGCCGCGCAGGCGCTGAACCTGAACGACGAGACGCACCTGCTGGCGTCGATCGGGCAGGGGGACATCCAGATCGCCGCCGCGCTCAAGCAGATCTTCCCGGAGCTCGAAGGCACCGAAGCCACGAAGCCGAGCGCCATCGAGCGGCTGGTCGATCGGATGCGCGGGCCGAAGGGCGTGCGCATCCAGGGCGTGGACGGCATCATGGTCCGCTACGCGCAGTGCTGCCAGCCGGTGCCCGGCGACCCGGTGGTCGGCTACGTCACGAGGGGGCGCGGGGTGAGCATCCACCGCGGCGACTGTCCCAACCTCCTCCTCCTCGCGCACGAGCCCGAGCGGCGGCTGGAGATCGACTGGCAGGAGGCCGAAGGCGAGCGGTTCGTGGTCCGCCTTGCCCTGGAAGGGCTCGACCGGCGGGGGCTGTACGCGGACCTCACGTCGGCCGTTACCTCCACCGGCACCGACATTCGCAGTCTGGATCTCCGCACGTCCGACGGCAAGGTCATGGGCTCCGTGGTCGTCGAGGTCGAGAACCTCGCGCATCTGCAGAAGATCGTGAAGGCGATGCGGCGCGTGAAAGGCGTGAGCGAAGTCGCGCGGCGCGAGCGGATCCCGGCGGACGACTAAAGAGCAGTCGACAGTCTTCAGTCCTCAGTCTGCAGGGGTGGCTTCGTCATTCACTGGGGCTGGCCTACTTCCCGAAGATATCCCGAAACGCTAGATTTCGGGTCCATGCCCGCCGTCTTCGACCTCCAGACTCCCTTTGCCCCTGCGGGCGACCAGCCGAAAGCGATCGCCGAGCTGAACGCGGGGCTGGAGCGCGGCGACCGCTTCCAGACGCTGCTCGGCGTCACCGGATCGGGCAAGACGATGACCGTGGCCAATGTCATCAAGCAGTTCGGCCGGCCGACGCTCGTGCTCTCGCACAACAAGACGCTGGCCGCCCAGCTGTACGGCGAGTTGAAGAGCTTCTTCCCGCACAACGCCGTCGAGTACTTCATCTCGTACTACGACTACTACCAACCCGAGGCGTACGTACCGACCACCGACACGTACATCGAGAAGGACGCTTCGATCAACGAGGACATCGACCGGCTGCGCCTCCGTGCGACGTCGAGCCTGATGGAGCGCGAGGACGTCGTCATCGTCGCCACCGTGTCGGCGATTTACGGCCTGGGCGACCCGGTGCAGTACCGCGAGCAGATGGTCACGCTCACCACCGGGCAGCGGATCGCCCGCGACGACATCCTGCGCGCGCTGGTGAAGATCCAGTACCACCGCAACGACGTGGCGTTCGAGCGGGGCACCTTCCGCGTGCGGGGCGATACCGTCGAGATCTTCCCGGCCTACGAGGAGCAGGGCGTTCGCATCGAGATGTGGGGGGACGAGATCGAGCGGATCTCGAAGGTCGACGCGCTCACCGGCGAGACGATCGCGGTGTTGCAGCGGACGGCCGTGTACCCGGCCAAGCACTTCGTCACGGAGCGCGCCACGCTCGAGCGCGCCGTGCGGCTGATCCGCGAGGAGCTCGCGCAGCGGCTCGCCGTGCTGCGCGAGGCCGGGAAGCTGCTCGAAGCCCAGCGGCTGGAGTCGCGCACGAACTTCGACATCGAGATGATGCTCGAGATCGGCACCTGCGCCGGCATCGAGAATTACTCGCGGCACCTCGCCGGCCGCGCCGAGGGGGAGCGACCGGCCTGCCTGTTCGACTATTTCCCCGAGGACTTCCTCGTCGTCGTGGACGAGTCGCACGTCACGCTGCCGCAGATCGGCGGCATGTTCAACGGCGACCGGGCGCGCAAGCTCACGCTCGTCGAGTACGGGTTCCGGCTGCCGAGCGCGCTCGACAACCGCCCGCTCATGTTCGAGGAGTTTCTCTCGCTGACGCCGCGCGCGCTGTTCGTGTCGGCGACGCCGGGAGAACTCGAGCTGCGGCTCTCCGACGGCGTCGTCGTCGAGCAGATCATCCGGCCGACGGGACTGCTCGATCCCGAGATCGAAGTCCGCCCCGTGCGCGGCCAGGTGGACGATCTTCTCGGCGAGATCCGCCTTCGGGAGCGCCGGGGGGAGCGCGTGCTGGTCACGACGCTCACCAAGCGCATGGCCGAGGATCTCACCGACTACCTGCAGCAGGTGGGGGTCCGGGTGCGGTACATGCACTCGGACATCGACGCAATCGAGCGGATGGAGATCGTCCGCGGACTCCGCCTCGGGGAGTTCGACGTGCTGGTGGGGATCAACCTGCTGCGGGAGGGGCTCGACCTGCCGGAGGTGTCGCTGGTCGCGATCCTCGACGCCGATCAGGAGGGATTCCTGCGCAGCGACCGCTCGCTGATCCAGACGGTAGGGCGCGCGGCGCGGCACGCCGCGGGGAGGGCGATCTTCTACGCCGACCGGGTCACGGGTTCGATGCAGCGGTGTCTCGACGAGACGGCGCGCCGGCGGGAGCTGCAGACGGCATTCAACGTGGAGCACGGGATCACGCCGCAGTCGGTGGTCAAGAGCGTCGATCAGGTGCGCTTCAGCACGCGCGTAGCGGACGCGCGCACCACGCGCGACGAGGAGCGGCGGGTGGCGGAGCCGGAGAGCGGATACGACGTGATGGATCCCGCGGCGCTGGAGGCCATGCTGGAGGAGCAGATGCGCGCGGCCTCGCGCGAAATGGACTTCGAGCTCGCGGCGCAGTTGCGCGATCAACTCTTCGAAGTGCGGGCCCGCCGGTCTCGCCAGGCGGCGGGCGCCGGCGCGCCTGCGGACCGGCCGCGCGGACGGCGCGCGGCCCGGTGATGACGGCGGCGCGCCGGACTGCGGAGAGCCTGCGGCTCACCGAAGCCGAGCTGGTTGCCTGGGGCGAGCGGTTCGGGCGCGAGGCGCGGCCTCCGGTCGTCGTGGCGCTCGAGGGCGAGCTCGGCGCGGGGAAGACGACGCTCGCCCGCGCCATCTGCCGGGGATTCGGCGCCATCGATGAGGTGACCAGTCCGACGTTCGCCCTGGTCCACCAGTACGACGCAGCGACCGCTCCGGTCTATCATCTCGATCTCTACCGGATCAGTGGTCCGGAAGAGCTCACCAACCTGGGGTGGGACGACATCATGAGCGACCGGGCGCTCATCCTGGTCGAGTGGCCCGAGCGGGCGGCGGGGCGTTTGCCCGCTTCGGCCGTGCACCTGGCGCTCTCGCACGTGGCGGGCTCGCCGGATGTACGCCTGTTGCGGGTGGTGGGCGCGGGGGGCGGCGCATGAACATTCTTGCGCTCGACGCCTCGACCTACGTCGGCACCGTGGCCGTGCTTCGGGACGGAGCGGTGGTGGCATCGGCGGAGGCGGCGATGAGGGGCGCTCGCGTGGAGCGGTTGATGCCGACTGTCGCGGCGATGCTCGCCGGGGGCGGATCGCGGCGCGGCGGGATCGATCTCGTCGTGTGCGGGGCGGGGCCGGGCAGCTTCACCAGCCTCCGCATCGCGGCATCGATCGCCAAGGGAATCGCGTTCGGCTGGTCGGTGCCGCTGCACGCCGTGAGCTCGCTGGCGCTGCTGGTGGCCGGCATGGAACCGCTTCCCGGGCCGGGACGCTACCTCGCGTTCCTGGATGCGCTTCGGGGGGAGTCATACGCGCAGTTGGTGGAGGTGCGGGACGACGCCACCCTGGTCGCACCAGCCGGCGAGCCGATGCTCGTGGCAAGCGAGGCCGTCGCGGCGACCGCCCGTGCGCTCGATGCCATCGCGGTCGGGCCGGGCGGCGCCATCGACGCGATGCCGCATGCGCGGGGAGTGGCCCGGCTCGTCGGGCCGACGCTGGTCGGTCAACCGGTCGACCTCGCGACGTGGGAACCGGATTACGGACGGCTGGCGGAGGCCCAAGTTCGCTGGGAGGCTGCGCACGGGCGTCCTCTGCCGCAGGGCTGACGGTGCGGATCGAGGCTGCGGTCCTGGAGGACGTGCCGCGCGTTGCCGCCATCGAGCAGCTCGCCTTTTCCGATCCGTGGCCGGCGACCGCCTTCACCGGGCTGCTCGGGCGCGAGCACGTCCACTTCGTCGTCGCCAGGGAGGATGCCGGGACCCCCGTGGCCGGTTATGTTGTGGCGATCTTCGCGGGCGGCGAAGGGGAGATCGCGAACCTCGCCGTGGCGCCGGAGTTCCGCGGCCGGGGAATCGGGACCGCGCTCGTGGACGAAGTGCTT
Source organism: Gemmatimonadaceae bacterium (assembly GCA_036393095.1). Classification (GTDB taxonomy): domain Bacteria; phylum Gemmatimonadota; class Gemmatimonadetes; order Gemmatimonadales; family Gemmatimonadaceae; genus JAGWRI01. The sequence continues at coordinate 26,619 of DASVWS010000084.1, forward strand.
GGCGAGGCGAGGCGAAGCGGCGCCGAGCAGATGTACCTCGAGGTTCGCGATTCGAACGCCGGGGCGCGGCGGCTGTACGCATCGCGTGGATTCGAGGAGATCGGACGCCGGCGGGGGTACTATCGGCATCCGGCGGAGGACGCGCTGGTCCTCCGCTGCACCGTAGGGCCGAGGCTCACGTAGTGTCTCGTGTCTGAAATGGAAGTGTGTGTGCCGTAGCGATTTGGTTATGTAGGCTTCAACGGGATTGGACATCATGCGCGGCGAGAGGTTCAACCATATCTCGCCAGGAGGAACTGTGAGCCGGAGCTTGAACAAGGTGACGCTGATCGGAAACCTCGGCAGCGATCCGGAAGTGCGGTCGACCACGGGGGGCAACCGGGTGGCGACCTTCTCGCTGGCCACCAGCCGGTCGTGGAACGGGGCGTCCGGGGAGCGTCAGGAGAAGACGGAGTGGCACCGTTGCGTGGTGTGGAACAGCAAGTCGTCGCAGCTCGCCGACATCGTGGAGAAGTACGTCCACAAGGGCGACAAGCTGTACGTCGAAGGACGCATCGAGTATCGTCAGTGGCAGGACAAGGACGGGCAGACGCGGTACACCACGGAGATCAACGTTCGCGAACTGATCATGCTCAGTTCGCCGCGCGGTGGTGACTTCGATGGCGGGCAGGCGCCGCGGGCCAGCCGCTCCCAGCCGGCGGCGGCCAAGGCCGCCTCTGCGGACGGTGAAGCGTTCGAGGATTTCCCGGAAGCGCTTCAGGATCAGGACGACGATCTGCCGTTCTAACACCGGCTTGCCGGAGCGGGGCCCTGGGGGCGACGCCCCCGGGGCCCCGTTTCCATTTATGGCACCGGGTCGTCATCCCCGAGCGGCGGTGCCCGGCATCGCCGACGCATCGCGCGGGGCGCTGTGTGTCCCGGCGCACATCACGTCACTTCCCAGGAGCTGTTCGCGGACCGTGTCGTCTCGCGAGCAGGGAGCACACCATCGGCATCATGCGAAACCCGACCCTTCGCACACTCCTCGTGGCCGCGTCGATCGGCGCGCTCCCATCCGCGCTTGCGGCCCAGCAGCAGGTCAAGGCCGACACGACCGGTCAGAATCACTCCGTGATCAAGGGCGAAACGCTCTGGGGTATCGCCCAGCAGTTTCTCTCGAATCCGTTTCGCTGGCCCGAGATCTACAATCTGAACAAGTCCACGATCGCGAACCCGCACTGGATCTATCCGGGGCAGGTGCTTCGGCTGCCTGGCGGATCGGTTACGGGCGTCACGGTCACGGTGACGCCGCCGGTCGCGGCGACCCCGGATTCCGGCGCCAAGGCCGACACCATGGCCGTCGCGGCGGACACCGGCGCGAAGGCGGCGGGCGCCGGCGCGCGGCCCATGACGGCGGAGCAGGAAATGTCCGCGATGAACAAGTCCACGATGTTCACGCGGCGCGAGGCGCCGGCGCCGTCGTCCGAAGAGTTGGGGAACGAAAAGCCGCCCGTCTTTCCCACGGTGCGCTCGGGTGAATACGTGCGGGCGCCGTTCGTGCTGCAGGGTGGAACGAAGGGGCTCGGCCGCATCATGAAGTCGGCGGATCTCGATCCGAGCGGAGACATGTCGTCGACCAGCATCTTCCAGGCGTACGACAAGGTGCTGGTGCGCCTTTCCGGCGCCGCGACCGCCAAGGCAGGCGACCGGTTCGTCGTGCTGAGCGAGGGCGACGCACTGCCGGGCCAGGGCCAGGTCATGGTGCCGACCGGCGTCGTCGAGCTGACGCAGCCGCCTGCGGACGGGGCAGCGGGCGTGGCGACGGTCGTGCAGCTGTTCGGCGAGATGCATCCCGACCAGGTCCTCGTGCCCTTCGACACATCCGCGGTCGGTTCGACGCAGCGGCCGCAGCCGGTCGATGGCGGTCGCTGGGCGACCATCACGTGGATCCTCGCGTCGCCCGTGCTTCCGACGATGCAGAGCTATGCGGTGCTGGATCTCACGGCGGCCGACGGCGTGAAGCCCGGCGACGAGTTCGAAATCTTCCGGGCGCGCCAGGCATCGGCGAACCCGGATCATCCCAACGATCCTGCTGACCCGGAAATCGCGATCGGTCGTGCACAGGCGATCAAGGTGACGCCGTACGGGACCACGGCGCTGATCACGTCGCAAGTGCAGCCGGCAATCAACGTCGGCATGGTGGCGCGCGTTTCGGCGAAGATGCCGTAACGCCGCGCCGCCGGTGATGCCCTAACGGCTTTCACGGTTTAGATTTGGGCGAGCGCAATGATTGCGATCGCCCATTTTCTCGCCGTCGGACTGTATCTCGCCGCTGCCGCCCTGGCGGCGACGGCGCTCGCGCGTCCGATGAATGCGTTGAAGCGCCGCGTCCTCGCGCTTCTCGCCGCCGGCGTGGCGCTGCATCTCGCCGTGCTCGTCGGCCTCGCCGTGCAGGCGGGACACGTGTACGTGGCCGGGCTCGGTCCCTCGCTCTCGCTCGCCGGCCTCGTGCTGGCCGCGACGCTGCTGGTGGTCGAACTGCTGGCGCACGATGTGAGCCTCGCGCTCGTGGCGGCGCCGCTGGCGGCGGTTCCGACGGCGATCGCCACGGTCATCGGCTTTCATCACGCCACGGAGCCGACCGGCGTGCAAGGGGCCTGGCTCGTCGCGCACATCGCGTTGAGCTTCGTCGGGATCGCCGCCTTCGGCACGGCGGCGGTGGCCGGCGTCATGTACCTGTTCGAGCGCCGCCAACTGAAATCCGGACGGTTCGACGCCATCTTCCGCATGTTCCCGCCGCTGGCGACGCTCGACCGCGTGAACCACCTGGCAGCCCTCGCCGGATGGCTCGGTCTCACCGTGGGCGTGGTGCTGGCGGTGGCCTACTCGGTGGAGTACGGCGGCATGCGGCCCGAGCAGTTGGCGTGGGGGGTCGCGGCGTGGCTCGGCGTGAGTGGGGTGGCGCTCGGCCGCGTGGTGCGCGGGTGGCAGGCGCACCGCGCCGCGGTGTGGTCCAGCGTGTCGTTCACCATCGTGGTGCTGCTGTACGTCGCGCTGCGCGTGGCGGGCCCCGTCGCGGGAAAGTTCCATTGAGCGGCGTAGCGGTGGTCGTCGCCGGCGTCAGCCATCGAACCGCGGCGCTGGACGTGCGCGACCGGCTCACCTTCCGCCCGTCGGAACTGGGGCCGGCGCTGGTGCGCATGCGGGAAGCATCCGGAGCCTCGGAGGGCGTGATGCTCTCGACGTGCAATCGCACCGAGGTCTATCTGGTCGAGGGGCGGGACGACGCGGCGCCCGCCGTGTGGTCGGAGCTGAGCGCGCGGCTCGGCGCGGACGCCAGCGTCTACGGCTACGTGCGCCGCGACCGCGAGGCGGTGGGGCATCTGTTCCGCGTCGCCGCCGGACTCGACTCCATGGTGCTCGGCGAGGCGCAGATCCACGGGCAGGTGCGCGACGCGTGGGAGCAGTGCCGGGGCGCGTCCGGGCCGGCGCTCAACCGGCTGTTCCAGACGGCGCTGACGGCGTCGGGGCGGGTGCGCGAGGAGACGGCGATCGCCCGCGGGGCGGCGTCGGTCAGCTCGGCGGCGGTGCAGCTCGCCAAGCAGATCTTCGGCACGCTCCGCGGACGCCGGGCCATGGTGCTCGGCGCCGGCGAGATGGCCGGGCTGGCGCTCGAGTGCCTCGTCGACGAGGGGGTGCATACGTCGGTGGTCGCGAACCGCACGCACGCGCACGCCGCGGACCTCGCGGCGAAGTACGACGCGCGGGCGATGCACTTCGACGAATGCTGGCGGGAGCTGCCCGACGTGGATCTCGTGCTCTCCTCCACGGCGTCGCCGCATCCGGTGGTGACCGTGGAGCGCGTGCGGGAGGCGGTCGCGCAGCGCGGGGACCGCCCGTTGTGCATCCTCGACATCGCGGTGCCGCGGGACGTGGAGCCGGAGGTCGGCCGGCTCACCAACGTCTTCCTCTACGACCTCGACGCCCTGCAGCAGGTGATCCAGTCGAACCTGGACCGCCGGCGGGGCGAGCTTCCGGCGGCGGAGCAGATCGTGGTGGAGGAGACGGCCCGCTACTGGGAATGGCTGTCGGGGCTGGAAGCCGTGCCCGTGCTGCGTAGTTTCCGGTCGCGCATGGACGCGGTGCGCGACGCCGAGCTGGCCGCGGCGCTGCGCCGGCTGCGCGATCTCACGCCCGACCAGCGGGCGGCCATCGAGTACCTGACGAAGTCGCTGATGAACAAGTTCATGCACGAACCCTCGGTCCGCCTGCGCGCGGCGGCGTCCAATGGCCGGGGGCTGGGGGTGGTCGACGCGATGCGCTATCTGTTCGCGCTGGATGACGAGGCGCCGGCGCCGGCCGCCGCGGAGGAACAAGAACCCACGACGAAGGAGTCGGGAACATGAAGCGTGTACTGGTCACCGGCGGCGCAGGATTCATCGGCTCGCACGTAGCGGATCGGTTCCTCGCCGAAGGAGACGCGGTGACGGTGCTGGACAATCTCTCGTCGGGGCGGCGCGAGAACCTGCCGGCCCGCGCCACTTTCCACCAACTGGACATCCGGTCGCGCGAAGCGGCGGAGCTGGTGCGCACGGGCGGCTTCGACGTGATCGCGCATCTCGCGGCCCAGATCGACGTGCGGAAGAGCGTGGACCAGCCGGTGCAGGACGCCGAGATCAACATCCTCGGCACGCTGAACCTGCTCGAGGCGGTGCGCGCGGCGGGGCGTATGAGCACGACGCGGGTGGTGTTCGCGTCGACGGGTGGGGCGATCTACGGCGACGCCGCGGTGCCGCCGCACACGGAAGACGTGCCCAAGGAACCGGACTCACCCTACGCGATCGCGAAGCACAGCGTCGAGCAGTACCTGTCGTACTACGGGCGGATCCACGGGCTGCGCGCCGTCGCGGTGCGGTTCTCGAACGTGTATGGGCCGCGGCAGGATCCGCACGGAGAGGCCGGCGTCGTGGCGATCTTCTGCGGCCGGCTGCTCGCCGGCAAGCCGCTCACCGTGTTCGGCGACGGGAACCAGACACGCGACTACGTGTACGTGGGCGACGTGGCGGACGCGATGCTGCGCGCCACCCAGTACCATCCCCCGCGAAGCGCCGGCATGAACGATCGCGCGTTCAACATCGGAACGGGGGTCGCCACTTCGGTGGTGGATCTCGCGTCGGCGCTGATGACGGCGGCCGGCCGGACGGGGCCCGTGGAATTCGCGCCGGCGCGCCCGGGCGAACTCCAGGAATCCTCGCTCACGATCGACAAGGCGGCGGCCGTCCTCGGCTGGCGTCCGTCGGTCACGCTCGCGCAGGGCCTGGCGAACACATTCGCCTGGACCGTGCAACAGTCCTCCACCTCCAGTCCCTCCCGCGGATGATCCTCGGAACCCTGCAATTGGGCGGCGCGACGCCGAACGGCGCGCTGGACCTGATCATGAGCGCCACCATCAGCACGAAGGTGGTGCTGGGCGTGCTGGCCGTGCTGTCGCTGTTGAGCTGGGCCGTGATGCTCGGCGCCTGGCGCCAGCTCGCCAAGGCGGAGAAGACGGCGCTGAAGTTCCAGCACGCCTTCGAGCACGCACCGCGTCTCGACGAGGCGGGGGCGCTCGTGAAGCGGTCGCCGGCGGGGGCGCTGCCGCGGCTCTTCCTGCGCGCGATGCATTTCGTCTCCGAGACGCGGATCCGGAACCAGCAGGCCTACGAGATGGCGACGCAGCAGCCGTCGCCGGCCGCGGGGGGGGTGAGCTACCGCCTCTCGGCCACGCAGATCGAGACGCTGCGGCTCCTGCTCGACGCCGAGGCGGCGGAGGAGCGCGACCGCCTGGGGCGGTACCTGCCGTGGCTCGCCACGACGGGATCGGCCAGCCCGCTGATCGGACTGTTCGGCACGGTGCTCGGCGTCATCGAGGCATTCCTCGGCATCGCGAGCAAGGGCTCCGGCAATCTGGGCGCCGTGGCGCCCGGCGTCGCCGAGGCGCTCATCGCTACGGCGGCCGCGCTGGCCGTGGCCATCCCCGCCACCTTCGGGTACAACATCTTCGCGAACCGGCTCAACCGGTTCGACGGCATGATGGAGAACTTCAGCACCGACGTCATCGCGCTGCTGGCGCGCGAAGGGCACATCTAGGTGGCGCGCCGCGGGCATCGTCGTCTCGACCTGAACGCCGACATCAACGTCGTCAGCCTGATCGACGTGATGTTGCTGCTGCTCGTGATCTTCATGATCACGGCGCCCATGATGCAGGGTGGGGTGGACATCGCGCTGCCCAAGGCCGAAGCGCGCCCCATCACCTCGAAGAGCGGGATGACGGTCACTGTTCGTGAGGACGGGCAGATCCTCGTGGACGAGGCGTCGCCGATGAGCTACGCCGAGTTCCGCGCCGCGTTTCAGACGCTGGCCAAGGACCGGGCGCAGCAGGGCCTGTACCTGCGCGCCGACGCCCGGGTGGACTACGGGCTCGTCGCCCAGGTGCTGGCGGTCATCCAGGCCGCGGGGGTGCACGACATCGGGCTGATGACCGAGCAGGAGCAGCCCTGACGTGAGCGCCCACGCCGCGCCGCCCTCGCTGAAGGTGCCGATCGGCGCGTCGGTGTTGCTGCACGCGGCGCTGGTGACCGCGCTGGTGGCGCTGCGGCCGCCGCCGGCGCCGCCGCTGCCGCCCGTGTACCGCGTGCAGCTCATCGCGGCGCCGGCGGGCCCCCGGGCGATCGGCGTGGTGCGTGAGACGCCGGCGGTGCCGCAGCCGGTGGAGCAGGTGACGCCTCCGCCCAAGCCGAAGGTCGCGCCGAAAACCGTGCCGGTGGCGCCGAAGAAGGTGCAGAAGACGCCTCCCAAGCCGGTCGTCAAACCGAAGGAGACGACGCCGGTGCCCCCGGGGACGAAGACACAGCGCGTGACGTCGAAGACGCCGACGGCGGGCGGCGGTCCGGAAGGGGGCAAGGGGAGCGACGTCGCGAACGTCTCGACGCCCGGGATCGACTTTCCCTTCCCGGGGTATGTGGAGAACATCACGCGCCAGGTCGCGCTGCGCTTCCAGCCGCCCGGCAATTCGGCATTGACGGCCCAGGTGGTGTTCCTGATTCATCGCGACGGCAGCGTCACCGACTTCCGGTTCCAGCGCAAATCGGGGTCGTACGCGTTCGATCTCGCCGCGCAGGGGGCGATCGACGCGGCCGGCACGGCGCGGGCGTTCGGACCGCTGCCATCGGCGTATCCTGATGACGTCCTCCCCGTGATCTTCACCTTCGACCCACGAATCATCCACTGATGAAGACGCCGCTTCGTTTCGCGCTGGTGCTGCTCTGCCTCGCCTCGCCGTTGCTGGCGCAGGACACGACGGTGAAGGGCGTGCGGATCACGCTCCAGTACAACACCGGCGTGCGCCCCGGCGTGGTGGTGCTGCCGGTGCCCGGCGCCAACGGCGACTCGATCCGGGCCATCATCAGCCGCGACCTCGACTACGGGGACGGCGTGAACATGATCACGATCCCCGACTCGATGGCGGCGGCGCTGCGGCCGGGCGTCGATCCGGCGGGCAGCGGGAAGGGGATGAACTACGGCGTGTTCCGGACGCTCGGCGCGCTGGCGGTCGTGCAGGCGGTCAACACCGATCGCGGGTTGCACGTGGCGCTGCACGACGTCGTCCGCCAGCGGGTCATCGACGTGAACGAATTCCCGCTGCCGCAGGACGCCGCGTCGCGGAGCTGGCGAATGGCCGTACACCGGGCGTCGGACGAGTTGTCGCGGTGGATCACCGGAGTGCAGGGAATCGCGGCCACGCGCATCGCCTACGTGCGGTCGCATGCGATTCACATCGTGGACAGCGACGGCGCGGACGACATGACGATTCCGATGCTCGGCGAAGGCCTGTCGCCCGCCTGGAGTCCCGACGGGAGCCTGCTGGCCTACGCCACCTTCGGCGTGGATTCGCGGATCGTGCTCTACAACCTGCGCACGGGGCAGTCGCGGGCGTTCGGCGCGCGGCGCAACACGAACCTGAGCACGCCGACTTTCTCGCCCGACGGGTCGACCGTGCTCTACACCGTGGCCGGAGAGAACGGGTCCGATCTCTACTCGGCGCCGGTCGCCGGCGGAGTGCCGCAGCGAGTCACGGTGGGGAACGGCACCGACAACAGCACGCCGACGTACAGTCCCGACGGGCGGCGGATCGCCTTCACCTCCGGCCGGGCCGGCCCGCCGGAGATTTATATTGTCGATGCAGACGGGACGAACGCCGACATGTTCACCACGTACGACTTCTCCACGCGAAACTACCGCTCCGATGCCGATTGGTCTCCGGACGGGCTGACGATCGCGTATCAGGCGTACGTGCCGGACTCGTCGGGGGTGTTCCAGATCGTCACGATGTCGCTGCGCGACCGGATTCCGCACCAGCTCACGAGCGTGGCGGAGAACGAGGATCCGAGCTGGGCGCCGGACTCGCGGCACGTCGTGTTCACCTCCATGAGGAGCGGTACGAGTCAGTTGTGGGTGATCGACACGCAGTCCGGCCGGCTGCGCCAGCTCACGCACGGGGTCGCGACGTCGCGGCTCGGGGCGTGGTCGCCGCGCCTGACGCAGTGATCGTGGGCAGTCCCGTCCGGAGCGAGTGACGGTTCGTCGACGTTTCGCCTTCCAACCCCGAGATCAGGAGGAATGAACATGCACGGTACCCGGCCCCTGCTCGCAGCATTCGCCGTCGCGGCGGTCTCCCTGGCTGCCTGCGGCAAGAAGGCCCCCGTGGCACCGCCGCCCGCCCCCGCGCCGCCGCCCGTGGACACGAGCGCGCTGCGTCAGCAGCACATCCGTGATTCGCTGGCCGCCATCGCGGCCGCCCAGCGCGCCGCCGAAGCGGCGCGGCAGCGCGCGGCCGACAGCGCCCGCGCGGCGCAGGCGGTACAGGACGCCATGCGGGCGACTCTCACGCAGACGATCCACTTCGACTACGACAAATCCGATCTGCGCACGGACGCCCAGGCCATTCTCGATGCCAAGCTCCCGATCCTGCTCGCCAATCCGAACCTGACGATCCGGATCGA
>DASVWS010000085.1:0-26390 GCA_036393095.1 Gemmatimonadaceae bacterium
TCGGAGGCGTCGGGGCCGCCCGGCGGGCCGCTCGCGATCCGGCGGCCCCCGAGGTCGTTCGAAGTTCCCTGAAGCGAAGCCGCGGAGTTCATGAGCAGGCCCGCGAGGGCGGACACCAGCCGGTCGACCTGGGCCTGCGGCGCACCGCTCGCGCGGAACGCGCGCGCGACCGCCTCTCGCGTGTCGGCGGTGGGCACGGTGGAGCCGAGCATCAGCCGCCCCAGCGCCTGAACGCCGCGCCCCGACGTGGTGAATCCGCCCCCCGTGACGGTGCCGGCATCGAGCGAGACGCCGAGTTTGAACGCCATGTCGCCCAGCGCTGCGTTCATGAAGGTCAGGTTGGGGCTGCGGTTCGGGGTGGGCGCCGCGAAGGGCCCGAGGAACGCCGAGCTCGAGACGCCCGCCCCCGAAAAGTCCGAGACGGCTCCCGTCTGGGCCGCGGCAGGCGCGGCGAGCGCGCAGAGGGCGACCATCAGTCCGGCCGGCATCAGGAGTCTCGTGTGGCTCATGCGATCTTTCCGTCCCGATCAGCGGAAGAACTGCGAGAAGCGGAAGCCATAGCCAATCCCGAGGACGAAGCGCGCCGTGGGATTCGCGCGGCTCAGCACGTCGGCCATCACCGGGTTGAGAACGATGGGCACGTTGGGGAAGGGCGCGATCGAGAGTCCGAGCGCGAGGTCCTGTCCGCTGAAGTCGGCGATGAACGACATGCTGGAGGCCAGCCTGAGGCCGCCGCTCGCGAAAATCCCCACTCCCGTCGTATCGGGGCGCCCGCTGTATCGGTCGCCGATCCAGGGACGGAAGCGGCCGCTGCCGAGGCCCGCGTTCAGCGTCACGCTTCCCAGGAACCCGCCGGGATCGGCGGCGAGCTGCTGCTGCGTGGACACGACGCCGTACACGTCCGAGCCGCCGTCGCCTCCGTTGCCCCACTGGAGCGCGTTCTCGCTTCCGACGGCAATGGCAAAGTTGCCGGGGAGGCGGCGGTGCACCATCACACTCACGCCGCCGATGCGCATGAAGTTGAACCCGAGCCCCTGGCCTCCCTCGTTTCGCAGCGTGGAGTACGAGGTGATCGTGAGCTCGAGACCAACGGCGTTGACCGGGTCGCCCAGCCCGATGCCGCCGAAGACGGCGCCATCCTGGACGTTGGCGGCGTGGCGCTGGCTGGCCTGGTAGCTGATCCCGACGAAGCCGTCGCCGAAGGCGGCGCCGAAGGCGGACGGGGAACTCTCGCTGCTTCCCGGGGCCGAGCGCGCCGGGTTGGCTGCAATGGCAACGCGCGAGGGCGCCGGGGGCAGGCGGAACCGGGCCCGAAGGCTGTCGAGGCTCTGGGCGGCTGCGGGGGACGCCAGTGCCATGGCGAGGAGCGGCCCCGCGCACAGCGCGCCGACGCGCAGACGGAAATCCCGGCCCATAGCGCCGCACCCTCCATCGCCGGAGTGACCCACTACGGTACTGGCTGCGCGCCTCGAGGCACCGCGAGACGACGCGCCCGAACCGAGGGTCGGCCGAATCCCCGACCCCGGCTCAGGAATATGAGTGAGTTTCCAAAATGAAGTAAGGGGAAACGAGCGGGGCGACAATGCGCGCCGGTGGGTCACTCGTAACGGAGCGCTTCCACCGGATCGAGACGGGAGGCCCGCGCGGCCGGGAGGAGGCCGAAGAGGATGCCCGTGAAGGCACTCGTGGCGAGCGCGGCGAACACGGCCCATGCCGGCACCGACGCGGGAATCGGCGTGGCGTGGCGCACGAGCACCGAAAGCAGCACGCCCACCACGAGGCCGATCGTGGCGCCGATGCCGGTGAGGGTGATCGCTTCCACGAGAAATTGCCAGAGGATGGTGGCCCGGGTGGCGCCGAGGGCCTTGCGGACCCCGATCTCACGCGTGCGTTCGGTAACGCTGATCATCATGATCGCGATCACTCCCACGCCGCCCACGATCAGGCCGATGGCCGACAGCACGAGCATCACGAGGAAGAACATGCCGAAGACCTTGTTGTAGGTGTCGTACAGCTTGTCCTGGGTGATGACCGCGAAGTCATTGTCCAACGCGGGGCGCAGCCCGTGCCGCTGGCGCATGAGGGCGGTGACCTCGTCCACGGCTTCGTCGCGCGATACGGTCTGCAGCGGCACCACGGAAATGCCGATCATCCGCCGGCCGGCGTTGAGCACCCGGAACGCCGTCTGGATGGGAACGTAGCCGTGCGGGTCGTCACCGGAGAGGAAGCTGGCGGCAGAGTGGTACACGCCGATCACGCGGAACTCCTCGCCGCGCACCTGGATGTTCTTGTCGATGGGATCGGAACCGTCGAACAACCGGCTGGCCATGATGCTGTCGATCACGATCACGCGGTCGCCGGCGTTGGCTTCGGCCTGGGTCCAGCTGCGGCCGGGATAGACGTCGCCGCCGCCGTCGATGACGATCCAGTTCGAGGTGAAGGCGCTGATGGCCGGCGAGCTCAGGTCGCGATCGGCGTACTTGACGGGAACGGACATGTCGAGGCGCGCGCCCGCGGCCCGCACGCCCGGGAGCGCGTCGATGGCGCGCTGGTCAGCCATCGTGAGCGGCGGGTTGTGGCGCCACTTGCAGGTGGCGTCGGTGCCGTCGCAGGCCTCGAAGGTGATCGGGAAGCGCGAGAGAAAGAACGTGTTCGGGCCGGCGGCCTGCAATTGGGCGGCGACACTGTCGTTGATTCCGTGAATCGACGCCGAGATGACGACGACCACGAACACGCCGACGGCGATGCCGAGAATGGTCAGCCCGGCGCGCACCTTGTTGGCGCGGATGGAATCGACGGCGATTCCCACGCCCTCCCGGAGGTTGAACATCCAGGTGTCGAGCAATGGCCGCATGGCTACTCCTGCCTCAGGGCCGCGATCGGGTCGAGGCGGGCAGCGCGGCTGGCCGGGTAGACGCCGGACACCATGCCGACGCCGGCTCCCACCGACACTCCGAGTAGCACCGACCACAGCTCGACCGCCGCAGGCATCGGGGTGACGGCGGAGATGAGCTTGGCGAAGCCGAAGCCGAGGGCGACGCCGCACGCGGCGCCGAGCATCGCCAGCACGGTGCTCTCGACGAGGAACTGATGGAGGATGTCGCGCCGCTTGGCGCCGAGCGCCTTGCGGATGCCGATTTCGCGCGTGCGCTCGGCGACCGCCACGAGCATGATGTTCATGATGACGATCGCGCCGACGACGAGGCCGATGGCGGGGAGGGCGACGCCGGCGAGCACGAGGTAGTGCTGGATCTTGTTCCAGAAGGCGAGGGCCGAGTCCGACGTCTGCAGGGCGAAGTCGTCGGGCTCGGCGGGGTGCAGGCTGTGCCGGGCGCGCATCACCTCGCGCACGCGCTCCTCGTTGTCGGGGATCTCCGATGCCGAGGCGGACTGCACGATCACCGCGTCGACCACGCCGTGCGGGTTGAGCAGCCGGTTGATCGGCGCGCGGTCGGGCGCGACGAGGAATCCGTCGAACGACATGCCGAAGGCGCTGCCCTGCGTCTCCGCCACGCCGATGATGGTGTAGGGAATGCCGGCGACCCGAAGCTCGCGCCCGATGGGATTCAGATTCGGGAAGAAGTGATCCTGGACGTCCTTGCCGATCACGACCACCGGCGTGCCGAGGTCGAACTCCTGCGGCGACGGGAGGCGGCCGAGGGCCACGTCCATCCGCTTGATCGTGAAGTACTGCGAGCTCACGCCGTACGCCGTTACCTGGCGCGGGCTCCCGTAGGGGGACTCCACGGTGACGGGGGCCTGGCTGTAGCTCGCCCACAGGGTGCCCGGGGCGAGGGAGGCAACGACGGACGGGACGTCGTAGTTGTAGATGTGCGGCCGGGTACGCCATGAGCGCCGCTCGGCATCGCTCACCCCGCCGACGTTGATGTTCGGCCGCTGGCGGAGCTCGAACGAGTTGATGGCGATGAGCTTGCCGAGCAGATCGTCCCGCATGTAGTTGCCCATTCCGCTCACGATGGAGACCACCGTGATGAGGAACATCACGCCGATCATGACGCCGATCGCGGTGAAGAAGCTCTTGAGCTTCTGCACGCGGATCTGGGCGAGGGCAAGGCGGATGGCTTCGTAGAAGCGCACGGGCAGCGGGGCAGGAGTACTCGAAAGCTAACGAGGCGGCGGAGAAGGTCTCCGCCGCCCCGGTCCGGCAGGCGCCGGCGTGCGGTTACATCCCGCCGATCCGTTCGTTGAACGCCTCCCGGCGGTCGTCGGTGGCCACGAGGCCGTCGCGCAGGACGACGACCCGGCGCGCGTGCGCCGCGATGTCCGGTTCGTGGGTCACCATGATGACGGTCTGTCCGCTGCTGGCCAGCTCTTCGAAGACCTTCATGATCTCTTCCGAGGTGGCGGAGTCCAGGTTCCCCGTGGGCTCGTCGGCCAGCAGGATGGAGGGATTGTTCACGAGCGCGCGCGCGATGGCGACGCGCTGCCGCTGACCGCCGGAGAGCTCGTTGGGGCGGTGGTCCATACGCGTTTCGAGCTGGACCCGTTCGAGGGCCTGCTTGGCCCGCTTGTGGCGGTCGTCGGCGCTGATGCCTGCGTACACGAGCGGAAGCTCCACGTTGTGGAGCGCCGTGGCGCGGGGCAGCAGGTTGAAGGTCTGGAAGACGAAGCCGATCTCCTTGTTCCGGATGCGCGCGAGCTGGTCATCCGACATCTCGGAAACGAGCGTGCCGTTGAGCCAGTATTCGCCCGACGTGGGGGTGTCGAGGCATCCGATGACGTTCATGAGCGTGGACTTGCCCGAGCCCGAGGGGCCCATGATGGCGACGTACTCGTTGCGCGCGATGGCGATGTCCACGCCGCGCAGGGCGCGGACGATTTCCCCGCCCATGTCGTAGTGGCGCTGAATGCCGCGCGTCACGATCACCCACTTGCTTTCCGGGGCCCTGCCTTTCTCGGAAACGACGACCGCGCGTTCCGCGGTCGAGCTGATCGGGGCTTCAGCGGTGTGCTGGCTCACTTGGTTCCGTCCTGGGGTTTCTTGGTGTCGACCTTGGTCTCCCGCACCACCATCCCGTCCTTCAGATCGCGAATGGCCTGGTAGGTGCCGGCCACGATGCGCTCGCCCTGCTTCAGCCCGTCGAGCACCTCGAAATCCTTCTCGCCTGCGATCCCTACCTTTACGGGGCGGAAGGTCACTTTGTTGTCGGCGCCGACGACGAACACCCCCTCGACGTCCTTCTTGCCCACTTCGACCTTCGGCTTGGGCCGCCCGAGCCCGACGGCCGTGTCCGCGTTCTGCACGTCCTGATTCTCGCGGACGGTGAGCGCGATGATCGGAATGGCGAGCACGTCCTTGCGGGTGGCCGTGATGACCTTGGCGGTGGCCGAGAAGTCGGGGCGCGTGTCCTTCGGAACGTTCAGCAGCCGGATCGTGACTTCGTAATCTACCGCCTGATCGGAGGTCGTGGCGGTGGTCGTGGTGCCGCTGACGGAGCTGTTCGCGATCTCGGTCACCCGCCCCAGGAACGTCGTGTCGGGGAAGGCGTCGATCTGGACGATGGCCGAATCGCCGACGGCGATGCGCGAAACGTCCGTCTCGTCCACCTTCACCTTGGTTTCCAGCTCCGACATGTCGCTGATGGTCAGCAGCGTGGCGGCGTCCTTGTTCAGGGTTCCCTGAATCGCGGTCTCGCCCTGCTCGACGTTGAGCCGCGTGACGCGGCCCGACATCGGGGCGTAGATCGTGGTCTTGGCCAGCGACGACCGGGCGTTGTCGAGCGACGCCAGCGCCTGGTCCACCTGGTGGGCGGAGGACTGGACGAGCGCCTGGTTCACGTCGACCGCGGTCTTGAGCTGCTCGAGCTGCTCGGCGGTGACGAACTGGGGGTTCGCCTTCTGCAGCTCCAGCGAGCGCTGGTAGGCGCTCTGGGCCTGCAGCAGGTTGGCCTTGGCCTGCTCGCTCTGCGCCTTGGCGGAGGCGACGTTGGCCTCCCACTGCTTGACGGTGGCTTCGGCGTTGGACGGGTCGATCTGGAGCAGGAACTGGCCCTGCTTCACCATGTCGCCCTCCTTCACGGCGAGCTTGGTGATCCGTCCTGACACGTCGGAGCTGACGTCGACCTTGGTGTGCGGGCTCACCTGCCCGCTGGCGGTCACCGACGCCACCAGGTTGGCCCGTTCGACCGGCTCGATGCGAACCTCGACGGCCGCGTTCGACTTCCTGGAGATGCCGTAAGCGGCTAGACCGACGACCGCCAGCACGAGGACGACGAATATGGACAGCTTTGCACGCTTGCTCATGGATGTCCCCGGGGGCTATCGGAGGGGGCGGCCCACCGCGCTCTCGAGCGCGGCGAACGCCTTCTGGTAATCATAGATGGAATTGACGCGATCGACCTGCGCCTGCACGTACGTCCCGTGCGCCGTGGTCACGTCGAGATAGGTGGCCTGGCCGACGCGGTACCGCTCTTCCGCGAACTGGAATTCCTCGCGCGCCTTGTCGGCGTTCTGCTGCCGCAGGGCGATGGTCTTGTTCGCCAGCCGCAGGTTCAAATACGCCTGCGTCACCTGCGTGCGGGTCTGCAGCTCCTGCGCCTTGACCCGGTACTCCGCCGACTCCTTGTCGGCGATGGCCTGCTGCACGCTCTGCTCGCGATTGAATCCGTCGAAGATCGGCAGCGAGACCGTGGCATTGACCGAGAGCGGGGACCGCGTGAACCGGAAGGGGAACACGTTGTTCGAGCTCCGGATCGCGTCGATCTCGCCCGGTGTGAGCGTCGGCGACGGGCATCCGGCCGAGGCGAGGCCGACGCGCGTGCGGATGGAGTCCTGCTGCGTGCAGCTCGCGTACGCGCTCATCGCGCCGGCCTGCGCCCGCCCCACCAGGTAATCGGAGTTCGTGTACTCGTACGAGTTGCCGCCCCACCCGGTGCTGAGGGAGAGGGTGGGCGTGTAGCGCGACTTCGCGGTACTGAGGCCGATCGTCGCCGCACGCTGCGAGGCGCGCAGCGCCTCGATGGCCGGATTGCGTCCATTGGCCAGAGCGAGCAGCGAATCGAGCGAGAACTGCGGAAGATCGGTGCTGAACGTCGTCGTCAGGTGCACGCCCGCCGGCTCCGGCACGCCGATCTGCTGATACAGCGTCACCATCGTCACGTCGGCGTTGTTGTGCGCCGTGAGCGCGGCGATCTGCGCCTGCCCGAGGGCGACCTCGGCGCTGTTGACGTCGAGGATCGTGCCCTGGCCCACCTGCATCTTGGCCTTCGCCAGATCCAGCTGCCCCTGCGCCGTGATCACCAGGGTATCCTGGAGCGCCGCGCTGGCCTGCGCGGCCAGGGCGTCGAGGTACGCCGACGTGACGTTCGCCCGCAGCAACTCGGCCTGGCCGGTGATGTTGGCCTCGGTGGCGTCGCGATTCGCCTTCTGCAATTTCGGATTCATGAACGACGCGGCGCTCAGGCTGTAGTTCACGCCCAGGCTGTAGTGCGAGGTGACGGCGTCGGACGATCCGGTGAAGGTGAGGCCCTGGAAGACCTGGCTTCCGGCCTGTTGGTACCCGGCGCTGAACGACGAGCTGACGGTGGGGAGGAACGCGCCGTAGGCCGAGCGCACGGCGGCGTCGGCGGTGCGGCGGCCGGTGACCGTCTGCAGGTACGTGGGATTGGTCTGGCGGGCGAGCGCGATCGCCTGCGCGAGTGAGAGCGACTGCCCGGACGGTGACGTGCCCGTCTGGGCAACCGCCACCTGGGCAACGAACGCGAGCAGTGCGGCAGACACCGAAAGACGCATTGCGAGCTGATCCTGTGGTAAGGGGTCAGCCTGTCGTACGGTGCTCGGCCGAACCCGGTTTCAAGACGGCAGGCGTCTGCGGGTGGCCGTCGCGCGCGGCGATGGTTTCGCGGACTATGCCGCCGCGTCAGCGCGGAAGTTCATCGCGCTGGGCGACGAGGCCCTGGGCCGGAATGGCCACGCGGAGCAGGTGCCCCTGTGCGTCCACCCAGATGTCCCGGCTGGCGCCGTCGGGCGCGATGAGCGCGTAATGCCGAGCGCTCGCCGTGCCGCGTCCCACCCGGATGGACTCCTGCCCGCGTTCCTCGAAGCGAAATGTAGCCTGTGTACCGAGGCGCGGGTCGACCACGGAGAACGCGGACCGCCGCGGCGGCAGGAGGGCGAAGAAATAGGGGTCGAAGGCCTGCGGATCGACGAGGAGCGGATTCGCGCCCATCACGAAGTCGTGTGCGGATTCGCCGTGCGGCGTCTTGGTGAGCGTGCTGAAGCGTCCGGGGCGGCCGCTGCCGTCCACGTGCGCCGCCAACTGCGCGCGTACGCGCACCTCGGCTTCGTAGGTGAGCGGCGCGCCGACCGAGTCGGTGGTCAGGCGCAACGCGATCCGGGCCGAATCGAACGAGACGGTGGCCGTGGCACGATACGCCTGCCCGCCGCCCGCGGCGGCGCGCACGATGCGGTACGCCTCGCGGCCGATTGGCGCGCCGTTGCGGGTGATGACGAGCGATCCCTCGTCGACCGTCGTCTCCTGCGCCGAGGCATGCGGCGCGAGGACGGCGAGGACGAGGGCTGCGGCGGTGCCAAGCTGGATCGGTCTCATACGATAAGGGTACCCGGTAGGGGGGCGCTTGTTCAGAAGGCCGGTGCGGCCGTCCTGAATATGCGGTCCGCCACGCGTCCCCGGATGCGCTCATAAATCAGCCGGCCCTTTTCCGGCGAAGCGAGACTGGGGCGGCCGATGGACCCGGGGCTGTCGGCGGGCACCCGCAGCCAACCGCGCCGGTAACGTCGCAGCGCGTCGTCGGACAGCATATAATCTTGTGCCAGCGACATTTGCACCAAGTGCGGCGCCACGTACAGCAGGAGCGACGTATCCACTTCGTCCCCATGAATCGGTTCGACCTGCCCTTGCAGCAGATCGTGGAAGTCCAGACCGAACACGTTGACCGCGCGCACCCGGGCGGTGGACGTGATCACGCTTTCGAGCGCTTCGAGGTGCGCGTCGCCGTCGTGCGCGGTGATCAGGATGAATTCGCGCACGCCGCCGGACTCCCAGGAGTCGACGAGGTCGTTGAGGAGACGGTGCAGCGTTTTCCGCCGCACGGTCGCGTTGCCGGCGAAGGTGCGGTCGGTCGCGACGTTCACGCCGTATTCCACGGTGGGCGCGCGCAGCACCTGGAATTCCGCCGACAGGTCGTCGGCCAGGCGCTCGATGACCAGCGTGTCGCCTCCCATCGGCAGATGCGGGCCGTGCTGCTCGCACGTGCCGATGGGAACGATGAGGCGCGGGTCGGCAGCAAGCGTCGCGGCGACTTCGGCCGGCCGCATCTCCTTGAGGCGTTTGGGGCGTGGTCCGGCGGCGAGGTTCGAACCCATGGATCGAGAGTAGGCGATGGCCCGCGGTCGGGCTGAGCGGCTGCGCGCGGCGTGGTGGCCGGTGGCCGCGGCGATGGCGCTGCTTGCCGCGAGCCAGTGGCTGAACGGGACGAGCGTACAGTATCTCGCCGCAGCCGCGGTCGCCACCGTGGCAGCGGCGGTGGGCCTCCGCGCGGTCGGACCGCGGGGACGGCGGTGGGCCGAGCTTTCCACGCTGGGGCTCGCCCTGCTCGTCGTGCTGGCGGGATTCTCGCAATGGAAGCTGGAGCGCATCGACCAGCACTGGCTCCAGATTCGCGCCTCGCTCCGGGCCGACGCGTTGACGACGCTGCAGCACCGCGTGGACGAAGCGGTGAGCCAGATGCAGGACGACGCGATGCGCGCGCTGTCCGTGCCCGAAGACACCGCGGCCGCGTTCCACGCGCTCGAGGCGCTCGTGCAGCCGGCGGGCCAGGTCGGCATCGTGCTGTACGAGAATGGCCAGCCGCTGGCCTGGTCGGGCCGGGTACATGTGCCCACCGACACGCTGCAGGCCTCGATCGGCGTGGCCCGAAGCGCCTTCTACACGAGCCTGTTCGCGGCCGCGAGGCGCGGGGCGCGCCGGGCGGTCGTCACGCAACTCCTCGACGCCACGCCGCCGGCGAATCGCCTCACGCGGCCGATCGCCGGAGCGATCGCGGACATCGTCGGCATTCCCGGCTTCGAGTTCGCGCCGGCGCCGCCGACTCCCGGCGCGCTGGATTGGGAGCCGCTGCGTGCGGACGGGACGGTGCTTACGTACGTGCGTCCGGCGCCGCTCACCGAAGCCGCCGTGCGGCTGGAGACGCTGCAGAGCGCGCGCCTGATCCTGGCCCTGGTGCTGGCGCTCTCGCTCGGTGCGTTCCTGATCGCCGCGTGGCGCGTGGGCCGGCGCTTCCGGTGGCGGCTGATGACCGTCGGTGTGGCGCTGGTGTGCACCGCCTACGTGCCGCTCTGGGCCTTCTCCAACTACTCGCGGCTCTTCGACGCGTCGCTCTACTACACGCCAATCGGCGGTGCGCTCACCGCCAACGCCGGCGCGCTGCTGATCACCGCGGTGCTGACGCTGCTGGCGTTGATGGCGGCAGTACGCCGGCTCGCCCGCGACCGTCCCCGGGCCTGGTGGGCGCTGGCCGTGCTGGCGATCGCGGGGCTGGGGCCGTTCCTGCTGCGCGACCTGGCGCGCGGGATCTCGATCCCGATCTACGGCGTGAACTCGTCGCTCTGGCTCATCTGGGAAGTGCCCGTCTTCCTGGCCGGATGCGCCGTACTGCTGGCGGGAGCGACCGCCGGGAGCGCCTCGCTCGGACCCAAGCGGGGGCTGCCGCCGTGGGTGGGACCGGCGCTGGCCACAATCGCGGCGGTGCTGGCTCCGGTCACCTGGCAGGCCAGCGGGCGCTGGCCGTGGTGGTATCCAATTCCGTGGATCATCGCCATCGGCGCGCTGGCGTTGTCGCGGCGGTCGCGGGCGATCGTGTCGAGCACGGCGACGGTGGCGGCGCTGGGGGCCACGACGCTCGTGTGGGGAGCGACCACGCGCGGCCGCATGGCGCTGGCCGAGCGCGACGTGCGCGGACTCGCCCAGAACGATCCGTACGTCGTGTCGCTCGCCGAGCGGTTCGCGTCCGCGGTGCGCGCGTCGGGGCCGCCGCAGGTGTCGCGGGAGTGGCTGCTGCGCGAGTACGCCACGTCGCCGCTCGCGCCGGCCGGCTTCCCCGTGTGGCTGTCCATCTGGACCAACGACTCGACGCCGGCGGCGGTGCTTCGGGTGTCGTCCATGGACGTGCCGGTGGCGCAGGCGCGCGCGATCGTTGCGCAGGCGCTGGCCCGGGACAGCACGGCGGAGTATCCCATCATCGCGCAGCCCGCGGTGCAATTCGGCGTCGGAATCCCCATGGGCGACACCGTGGTCGTCGTGGTGGCGGCGTCGCGGACGCGGCTCCTGGCCGCCGATCCGTTCGCGAAGCTGCTCGGCATCGACCAGCCGCCCGAAGCCGAGCCGCCGTACGTGCTGCAGCTGGGCGAGACCCCGCTGCACCCGCCCCCGGGGGAACCGGTCATCGAATGGCGCCGCGAGGGCACGGCGCTGCACGGCGACTGGGTGGCGCGCAGCGGGCTGGGCCCGTCCCGGGTGCACCTCGAGGTGGAGCTGCGCTCGGTGGATGCGCTCGTGCAGCGCGGGCTGCTCGTCGTGCTGTTCGACCTCGCGATCGTGGGTGTCATCTGGCTGATGAGCGTGATGGCGGACGGGGCGGTGGGGCGCTGGCTGCGCGACCGTCAGCGGCGCTGGCGGCGCAGCTACCGCACGCAGCTCACGCTGGCCCTGTTCGGGTTCTTCATGATTCCGGCGGTGGCGTTCGCCGCCTGGTCGTATCAGCAGCTCGCCGCCGACGCGACGCAGAGCCGCGAGCTGCTGGTGGGCGAGACGCTGCGCGCGGTAGCGCCGGTCGTGGGAAGCCAGGACTGGCTGTCGAGCGAGAGCCGCCGCATGGACGCGCCGCTGTTCCTGTACCAGGGCGGCGAGCTCGTGTCGGCGAGCGACTCGCTGCTCACGGCGCTCGCGCCCACCGGGCGGTTCCTGCCGCCCGACATGGCCCTGGCGCTCGTGGTGCAGGACGAAGTGGCGCAGAGCCGCGACGAGACGTTCGGTGCCGCGCACGCGCTGTTCGGGTTCCGCGCGGTCGACGATCCCGAGGGACCGGTGGTGCTCGCGGCGCCGGCGCGGGCAGACGACCTGGCGCTGGAGCGCCGGCGCCGCGACCTCGGAATTCTGGTGCTGTTCAGCACCGTGGCGGGCGCGCTGGCCGCGTTCTGGCTGAGCGGGCTCGTGGCCCGCGGCCTCGCCGGCCCCATCCGCTCGCTGCGGCAGGCGGCGCTGGCGCTCGCCGCGGGCGGGCGCGCACCGACGCTCGAGGACAATCCGACGGTCGAGTTCCGCCCCGTGTTCACGGCCTTCCGCCGCATGGCCACCGATCTCGAGGCCAGCCGCACCGCGACGGCGCACGCCGAGCGGGTACTGGCCTGGGGCGAGATGGCGCGGCAGGTGGCGCACGAGATCAAGAATCCGCTCACGCCCATCCGGCTGGGCGTGCAGCACCTGCAGCGCGCGCGCGCCGACAAGCGCGTGGACTTCGACCGGGTGCTGGACGAAAACGTGCAGCGGATTCTCGCCGAAATCGACCACCTGGACGAGATCGCGCGGGCGTTCAGCCGGTACGGCGCGGCGCCGAATGCGCGGGCAGAGGCGGAGCCGACCGACGTGGCGGCGGTGGTGCGCGATCTCATCGGGCTCGAACGGATGGGCGAAGAGGGGATCGCCTGGACGCTGGAGGCGCCCGACGGGGCCTGCATGGCGGTGGCGCAGCGCGACGAGCTGCGCGAGGTCCTGCTGAACATCTACGAGAACGCGCGCCTGGCCGGGGCCCACACGATCGCCACCGTGCTGCGCGCGGACCAGCCGGTCTGCATCGAAGTGCGGGACGACGGGCACGGCATCCCGGCCGACGTGCTGCCCCGGGTGTTCGAGCCGCACTTCTCGACGCGCACGAGCGGCAGCGGCCTCGGCCTCGCGATCAGCCTGCAGCTCATCGAGGGCTGGGGCGGGACGATCACGGTGGAAAGCCAGGAAGGGCAGGGGAGCGTCGTGCGGATCACGCTCCGCGCCGCCTGACCTACAGGCGCACGCGCACCGTCTTCACGTTCACGAATTCGCGCAGGCCGAAGGCGCTGAGCTCGCGGCCGTAGCCCGAAGCCTTCACGCCGCCGAAGGGGAAGCGGGGGTCGGAGGCGACCATCGCGTTCACGAACACGCTCCCCGCCTCCAGCTCGCGGGCGAAGCGCTTGGCTTCGGCGGCGTCGCGGGTCCAGGCGCTCGCGCCGAGGCCGAAACGGGTGCCGTTCGCGATGCGGACGGCGTCGTCGAAATCGCGGGCGACGAACAGCGACGCTACCGGTCCGAACAGCTCGTCGGCGGCCGCCGGGGACCCTGCGGGCACATCGGCGAGCACCGTCGGCTGGAAGAACCAGCCGGGCCCCGCGATGCGTGCGCCGCCGCACAGCACGCGCGCGCCCATGGCCACCGACCGGTTCACCTGCTGCTCCAGCTCGGCGAGCGCCTGCGCGGAGCAGAGCGGACCGACCTGCGTGGCCTCGTCCATCGGATCGCCGACGACGAGGGATCGCATCGTCCGCACGAACCGCTCGGTGAACGCGTCCGCGATGTCGGCGTGGACGACGAATCGCTTGGCGGCGATGCAGGACTGACCGTTGTTGATCGTGCGTGCGCGCACCGCCATGTCTGCCGCCTTTTCCAGATCGGCGCTCGGCATGACGATGAAGGGATCGCTGCCGCCGAGTTCGAGGACCGACTTCTTGAGATGGCGTCCGGCGGTCTGCGCGACCTGGGCGCCGGCGCCCTCGCTGCCGGTGAGCGTGACCGCCGCGACGCGCGGGTCGGCCACGACCTGCTCGGCCGCCGGGCCCGGAATGAGCAGCGTCTGGAACACGCCGGGCGGCGCGCCGGCCGCGGTGAACAGCTCTTCCAGCGCGTGCGCGCATTGCGGAACGTTGCTGGCGTGCTTGAGCAGGCCGACGTTGCCCGCCACCAGCGCGGGCGCGGCGAAGCGAATCACCTGCCAGAAGGGAAAGTTCCACGGCATGACGGCCAGCACGACGCCCAGCGGATGGAATTCGATGCGCGCGTCCTCGCCCTCGGCGGCGACGTGCTTGGCGGCAAGCATCGTGTGCGCGTGCTCGGCGTAGTACCGGCAGGTGCTGGCGCACTTGGCGGCTTCGTCACGCGCGGCGCTCACGCGCTTGCCCATCTCCAGCGTCATGAGGCGCGCGTAGCGCTCGCGATCGCGGTCGAGCAGCGTGCCGGCCTGGGCGACCACGCGGGCACGATCGGCGATGCGCGTGTCGCGCCAGAGGCGCGCCGCCGCCGCCGCCCGCGCCAGCCTGGCCTCGACCTCCGCCGCGCCGTGCGCGTCGAACGTCCTGACCGTCTCACCGGTCGCCGGATTCACCGTGGCAATCGTCATGCGGATGCTCCTCGTTCGTCAGGCGCCGGCCGGCTCGTCGGAGCCCCACAACGCGTTTTCGTCGTCGCCGCCCAGCCACCGGCGCCACCAGGGCGCGCGGCGCTCGCGATGCGCGACGGCGCGCACGGCATCGCGCCACGCGCGGCGCATGACGGCCGCATCCTGAAAGCGCCGGTTGACGTCGGGCTCGAGGCCCTTGCGCAGCCAGGCGGCGACCTCTTCGGGGAAGGACGACAGATCGACGTCGTGCGACATGGCGCGGCCCAGGATGGCGCGCACGTCCGATTCGCCGTACGGCGGCTTTCCCGACAGCGCGAAGTACACGATCGCGGCCATCGAGTAGCAGTCGGCGGCCGTGTCCTGCGGTTCGCCGAGCAGTTGTTCGGGGGGCGCGAAGGCCGGCGTGCCGCCCGCGTCGGCAGGGTCCTGCCCCCAGATGTTGGCGATGCCGAAGTCGGCGATGCGCCAGCGGCGATAGCGGTCGATGACCACGTTCTCGGGCTTGAGGTCACGGTGCAGAACCCCGATCGCGTGCGCGGCTGCGAGGCCGTCGAGCACGAGGTCCACCTGCGGCGCCAACTCGGCCAGCGGCCGCGCGCCGGCCCGCTGGACCAGCTCGGCCACCGACCCCGCTTCCGCAAGCTCCATCGTGTACCACGACACGCTGCCGCGCGAATCGAAGTCGTAGATCGGGACGATGGCGGGATGCGCGAGTTGCGCGGCCAGCTGCGCTTCCCGGCGGAAGCGGCTCACCGCGACCTCATCGTTGGCGATGTGCGGGTGGAGCAGCTTGAGGGCGACCTCGCGTCCGAGGGAGAGATCGCGCACGCGCCACACGGAGCCGAACGACCCGGAGCCCAGCGGCGCCAGCACGTCGTATTCGTCGCCGAGCGCCCAGCGCAGGCGCGCCTCCTCGGATTCGTCGGGCGCCCGCGTGTCCTCGTCGCCGATGAGGAGCATGGTGCGGCTGCCGACCACGCGATCGACGGCGCGCAGCATGGAGGCCACGCTCGGGAAGCGCTGCGCCGGATCCTCGCGGAGCGCGCGGTCGAGCACCGCCGCCACCGACTGCGGACAGTCCGGGCGCACGAGGCTGATCGGCGGGACGTCGCGCGGCGGCGGCATCTCGCCGGAGAGCGCGTAGAAGCAGAGCGCCGCGAGCTGCCACTGGTCGGTGAGCGGCGTCGGGGCCCACGGCGCGCGCGCCCATTCCGCCGGCGAGGGCATCCAGGCGGGATCGGGCGATACGCCTTCCGGAATGTCGGCGGCGGGCACGGCCCACTCCCACCCGAGCATCCACAGCCGGCCCATCGGCGCCACCCACACCGTCTCGGGCGACACGGCGCCGTGGGTCGATCCGGAATCGTGCAGGTAGCTGATGGCGGAACCGACTTCGCGCATCACCCGCAACATGGCCGGAATGTCCTCGGTGCCGGCGCGGCGAACGCGCGCGCCCACGGTTTCGCCGGCGATCCAGCGCCGCAGGTATCCGGGCCCGTGCCGCGCCGCGCCGTACGTCGCCCAGTAGTGGTACGTGGTGGGAACGGCCGGGTGGTTGCGATGCGCCAGGTGCCGCGCCTCGGCGGCGAGCCAGGCCTCATGCGCGGGATCGGGAACGCTCACCAGCGAGAGCGAGCGGCCGAGCGCGTCCACGAGCTCCTGATAGTGGCGATGGCCGAACAGCAGGCCCTCCGGGCCCCACGCCCAGTTGGGCGGCAGCACCCAGGTGGCGAGATGCGGCGGCAGCTGGTGCGTCACCGCATACGGTTCGGACGACGCGGCGCTGGTCACGCCGGGCGCCGGTCAGAGGCGGCGGGATTCAGCGAGCGGCTCCTGCGCGGCCTGGGAGAGGTCGGCGATGTTGACGGTATCGGGGCGAACGGTGACGTCCACGAGATCCACGTGGTGCTGGCGTCCGTCGCGCCGCCGGGCCGAGCGGATGGACGGCACGTGCAGCGAGACGGCGACGACGCGCCAGCAGGTGCTGGGACCGGTGAGGACGCCGTCGGCATCGAGCGTATCGAGGAAGAGCGTCTCGCCGCACGCGGGGAGCACCTGGCTCAGGCATTCGGCCAGCACGTGGTCGGGCCGGTCGTGTCGGGCCACGCGCAAGGTGAACATCGAGCGTCTCCGGGATTGGCGGGGTGCTGGCGGCGGACGGCGCCGAGGGCGGTCGCGTCCCCGCCGCATCGGCATGCGAAAAAACTATCCGCGGGCGGAAGGGGATACTAGTGTTCCGGCGGCCCGCCGGCGTGGTGAAACCGCGGGTCGCTGGCGACGTACGGTAATCGGGGAATGCAACTGGGGGATGCCGTGTTCCAATTCATTGGCTTTGCGGCCACCGTGGCCGCCACTGTCTTCGGGTATCTGACGGCCCGCCGCTTCGTGGAGAACCGGCTGCGGTACGTGGACGCGGTGCACACGCTCAAGGCGCCGATCATCGCGGGTGTCGTCGCGGGCCTGGTGGCCGCGCCGATCGTGTGGCTGCTGCCGCTGGTAGGCGGGGGCACGGCGATCCTGTTCGGCGCCGGCGTCGCGTTCGGCGTGGCCAACGGTTCACGCGAGGTGCGCAAGCGTCTCACCGCGGGGTAATTCGACGCGGCGTGCAGTGATCGGATGACGGCCGGGAGGCGCGGCGGTCGAACTTCCGGTCATGCTCGCCGCCATTCGTTCCGCCGCCGTGCTGGGCATCGAGGCGTACGACGTCACCGTCGAGGTGGACGTGTCGCCCGGACTGCCGCAGTGGAGCATCGTCGGCCTCGCCTCGAGTTCGGTGAAGGAAGCGCGCGAGCGCGTGATCGCGGCGCTGGCGAATTCGGGGCTCGTGCTTCCCCCGAGGCGCGTCACCGTCGGCCTCTCTCCCGCCGACGTGCACAAGACCGGCGCCGCCTTCGACCTCCCGATCGCGATCGGCCTGCTGGCTGCGATCGGCATCGTGCCCGAATCCGTGGGCACGCACACCGTCGTACTCGGCGAGCTGGGGCTCGACGGCAGCATCCGCGCGGTGCGGGGCGTGCTGCCCGTGGCGCGCCGGCTCGCGGCTTCGGGTGACCCGCGCACGCTCATCCTGCCGCGTCCGAACGCTTCCGAGGCGACGCTCGTGGAGGGCGTGCGCGTGTGCGCGCCGGCGTCGCTGCCGGAACTGGTGGACTGGCTGCGCGCCGGGCGCCTGCCGGTGCCGGACCTCGTCATGCGCGCGCCGACTGCCGGCGAAGGCTCGGACTTCGCGGACGTCGTGGGACAGGAGAGCGCGAAGCGCGCGCTCGAAATCGCGGCGGCGGGGGGACACAACGTGCTGATGGTCGGAGCTCCGGGGGCAGGAAAGACGATGCTGGCGCGCCGGCTGCCGTCGATCCTGCCCGCGCTCGCGCCGGACGAGGCGCTGGAGGTGACCTCCATTCATTCCGTGGCCGGTCTGACCGGTACCGACGGTGGGCTGCGCACGGAGCGGCCGTTCCGCGCGCCGCATCACACGATCAGCACGGCGGGGCTGGTGGGCGGCGGAGGACAGCCGCGCCCGGGGGAGGTGAGCCTGGCCCACCACGGCGTGCTCTTCCTGGACGAGATGCCCGAGTTCCCGCGCTACGTGCTCGAATCGCTCCGGCAGCCGATGGAGGACGGGCGGGTGGTGATCGCGCGCGCCGCGCGTGCGGTTTGCTTTCCGGCGCGGTTCACGCTCGTCGGCGCGATGAACCCCTGCCCGTGCGGGCACGCGGGGTCGCACGGCGCCGCGCCCTGCGTGTGCGCCGAGAGCGAGATCCAGCGCTACCGGGCGCGGCTGTCGGGGCCGCTGCTCGACCGGATCGACATGCACGTGAACGTGGGCGCGGTCCCGATCGAGCTGTTCGGCGGCGAGGGACGCGAGACGGGAGAGGCGTCCGCGGTCATCCGCAGGCGCGTGGAGGCCGCGCGTGCCGCCCAGCGCACGCGCTACGAGTCCCATTCCGGCGCGGGGTGCAACGCGCAGGCCAGCGGCCGTTGGCTCGACCGGCACGGCGGCTTCACCGCCGCGGCGCGCGCCCTGCTCACGAGCGCCGCCGA
Source organism: Gemmatimonadaceae bacterium (assembly GCA_036393095.1). Classification (GTDB taxonomy): domain Bacteria; phylum Gemmatimonadota; class Gemmatimonadetes; order Gemmatimonadales; family Gemmatimonadaceae; genus JAGWRI01. The sequence continues at coordinate 18,444 of DASVWS010000085.1, forward strand.
CGGGCTGCGCCTGTCGGCGCGCGGCTACCACCGGGTGCTGAAGGTCTCGCGCACCATCGCCGATCTGGCCGGCGCACCGGACGTCGCGCCGGCGCACGTAGCCGAGGCGCTGCGGTATCGCGCGAGCTCGAACTAGCGGTGGCCGCTAACGGCGCTTCGTGCCCTGCTTCCCCATGCGCGTCCAGAGCGCGATCGTGCCGCAGGACGATCCGGTGGCGTTCAACTCGAGCGGCGTGTCGGCCCCGCCGGCGTACACCTCCACGCCCACCAGGTCCGCGGTGCGGAATGCGCTCAGGTCCGGCGGTTCGCCCATGCCGGGCGCGTAGATGCGCACGCCGTCCACCCATACTGCCAGGTAGCAGATCGGCACCGACGGGCAGGACCGGCTGAGGCAGGACGACGGCGCCTGAGACGCCACCGCCCAGCCACCGGAGCCGAGCGGGGCGATCAGTACGCGGCCGGCGTCGGCGCGAACAATGGACGACAACGGCCAGTCCTGGAGTTCCTCGAGACGGTCGCTGGTGATGAAGGTGCCGGTGCCATAGGCCATGCGGCGCTTGAAGTCGGCGAGCGGATCGCTCGGCGACGCTTGCGCCACGTGCACCGTATCGAGCTCCACGGCGGCACGTCTCATCCAGAACTTCAAATCGATGGAATCGCCGGCGGCGATGCGCGCCGTTCCCGCGATCGCCCGGTATCCGGGCTCCCGGAGCGACACGTGATAGAGGGCGGGGCTGACGTCGTGAAAGGCGAAGACGCCGTCGGAGTCGGTGCGTGCGACGCGCTGTGATTCGCGGAGCGTCACCTCGACGTTGCCGAGGGGGGCGCCGGCAGAATCGAAGACCTGGCCGCGGAACACGGCATTGTGCTGGGCGGCGAGGGGCGGGGCGCAGGCCAGCGTCGCGATGATGGTGCGAACGAACGGCGCGAGGCGCACCCGGCGGTGCGCGGTGGCGGCCATTGGAATGGCCTCAGGGCAGGTGGTGCCCTCAACCGTACCAGCCCCGGGGCGGGGCGGCAAGGCGGCGGGCGCCGCGGCCGGCGCGCCGAAGCGCGCCGGCCGTGGTCCCGTGCCGTCAGAACATCAGGGCTGCTTACTCATGTCGTTCACGACGCCCGCCAGGAGCCGCACCTTCGCGGCGTCGGTGGCGGTCGCGGCGTCCTTGTCCAACTGGGCGCCGAGCGTCTTGAGCGCGTCGGCCCGCTTGGCGCCGCTGAGCTTCTCGGCGTCGTCCAGTGCCGTCTTGACGGCGGTGGTCCGATCGGCGGGCAGGCCGTTGTCGCGCACGAGCTGGTCGAGGTAGGCGCGCGCCACCGGGAAGGCCGCGGGCCAGACCAGCTTCGGCTGGTCCTGCGGGTTGTACCGGTCGAAGTGCACCAGCGCGGCGGCGTCGATCTCGTTCTGCGTGAGGTCGGCGGTCGGCGTCAGCTTGAAGACGTCCAGTCCGCGAGCGATTTCGGAGCCGTAGATATAGCCGTTGTAGTAATACCCGGCCCAGAAGCCGCCGATCACCAGCTTCGTCGAGTCATTGGGCCCGCGGTCGAAGTAGGCGATCTCCTTCGGGTGCGCGGGATCAGTGAAATCGAATACCGAAATGCCGCCCTGGTACCAGCCCTGCACCATGATGTCGCGGCCGGGGACGGGCACGAGTCCGCCGTTGTGCGCCACGCAATTCTCGTTCACGGTCTGGGCGTCCGGAATCTTGTAGTATGCCGTCCGCGTGAGCTGGTCGCCCTTGATGGTGAAGATCGCGTCGGCACCCCAGTCGAGCGGGTCGGTGGCGCGGCACTTGGCCTGCGTGCCGCCGCCCCACTCGTCGGTGAAGAGCATCTTCGACGCATCGTTGCTGAACGTCGCGGAATGCCAGAACGCGAAGTTGGAATCGGCGACGGCCTGAATGCGCACCGGGTGCAGCGGGTCCTTGATGTTGAGCAGGAGTCCGTAGCCCGAGCAGGCGCCGCCGGCGAGGCCGGCGTCCGGGTACACCGTGATGTCGTGGCACTGCGAGGGGCCGCCGAGACCCTGCGGCATCGGGGGGGGAATGCGGACCGGGACGCCCATCTTCTCGAGCGAATCCGACATGACCTTGAACGTGGCCGCGTCGCTGCGGGCGGCTGCGAGTAGTTTGCCGAACAGCTCTTCGATGTGGGCCGAGTCGGCGGCCGAGCTATTTGGAGGAATCTGCGGTCCGAACCGTCCGCCGCGGCCGCCACGACGGCCGGCGCCGTTCGCGGTGTCGGCGTAGGCGAGCCCATGTGTCGGCGCCTTGGTGAGGCTGTCGAAGATGCGCGGCGAGCTCACGATCTTCGCCTGCTCGGGGTGCGCCAGCGGGACGCGAATCACTTCGATGCGGAAGAGCGCCGAGTTCGGGTCGGTGATGTCGCCCATCTCGCAGCTTGCCATCTCCGCCTTGGAGCGCACGCGCGCCAGACCGGACACGTACACGTAGACGACGCCCTTGTCCTTGGGGTCGGGAACGAGCGTGTGGGTGTGCGACCCGCGGCAGGTCTGGACGTCGGCCACCTGGCGGGGGTGCTGCGGGTTGGAGATGTCGAAGATGCGGATGCCGAGCATCCGCTCCTTGCTCACCGTGTCCTTGATGCCCTCCGTTCCGCAGTCGAGCCGGCTGCCCGTGTTCTCAGCCGAGACGAAGAGGAGGTGTCCGTACACCGACACGTCGCCCTGCTCGGTGAAGCAAACGGTGGCGGAGGTCAGGGTAGGCTTGGCCGGATCGGCGACGTCCCAGATCTGGATGCCGCTGAAGTTGCCCTGGTAGACGTAGTGCCCCCCGAACGCGAGGTCGGAGTTCGCGTAGGTCAGTCCACCCGGCTCGTTGGGGTGGAAGACATCGGGCTTGTTCTGGTGCGCCACGAGGTCGAGACCCTTCGACGCAACGCCTGCGTCGTAAAGCCCGGCCTTGAGATGGGAGCGAGGGTCGGTGGTGTCGGCCTGTGCCACGGGCGGCGTCGACGCCGGCGGCGCGGCCTTGGAGCACGCGGACGCGAGCACCAGCGGAGCAGCGGCGAGGAACAGCGCCTGCAGCGAGGCCCGCAGACGCGGGCCGGTGGGGGAGGAGGGTGTCATCGGGTTTGGCTCGGGGTGGTGGGAAGGGTTTTCAGCATGGCCTGCATACGGGCAATCTCGGCGCGCTGGCCGGCGTCGATATCGGTGGCGAATCCGAACAGTTCCGACTGCTGGCCTCCGCCCGGCGTGGCGAAAAGGGCGGCGACCATGGCGAGCGCCCCCTGGTGGTGCTTGATCATGCCGGTGAGGAAGAGCCGGTCGAATTCCGTTCCGTGGGCGGCGTCGAGCTGCCGCATCTCGTCGGGCGTCAGCATCCCCGACATCAGCATGGGGTGACTGCCCATGTCCATGCCGGGCATGTGCATGGGGCTGGTGTCGTGCACGGGGCCGGTGTGCGGGTGGAGCATGTCGAGCGGATCGGGCGCGCTCAGGTGCCGTGCCTGCAGCCAGTGCTGCATGAGGTCGATCTCGTCGTGCTGCGACAGCGCGATGCGCCGGCAGAGGATCGCGACGTTGGCGCTGGCGCCGTGCGTGGCGGCCCAGTCGGACATGACCACGGCCTGCGCGTGGTGCATGATCATGCCCTGCATGAACGTGACGTCGGCCGGCGTGTAGTCCTTGGCGGCCGCCTGGGCGGGGAGAGACGACGCGGCGCCGAGCAGCGCGGCGCCCACCGCGACGAGCGAGAGGATCGCGGCAGCGGGCCGCGTGTTGGACAACGACATGAAGTCCCCTTGGGATGGCGACGGGGGATGGACGGGATGCGGGCGATGCGGTGGAGGGCCGCGAACCATGTCGTCGGGGACAGCGGGCGTCAAGGGCCGGCGCCGGCGACGCATGCACCATCAGGAACAGAGGGGAGGGCGAGCGCCGGTGTGCGCGGCGCCGCTCGCGAGCCCGCGAAAAAGCACGCCGCCCCGGCGCCTGTGGCGCGCCGGGGCGGCGGAAGTTCCGGCCGGCCGCCCTTTTGGCGGCCGGATGCACGGTGTCTTGCGGGCCTAGAACGCCAGCCAGGTGAAGAGGTACAGCGTGTTGTTGTCGCCGGCCGACCGGCCGAAGCCGTCGTAGTTGCTCCCGGCGCCGTTGAACTTGGTGTACAGCGTGTACTGCAGCCCCAGGCGCACGTTCTGCCAGACATTGTAGTCGAGTTCGCCCAGGAACCCCGAGGAGTTCGGGCTGCCGCTGGCGCTGCCGTCCACCGGATTGGCCGCGTACAGCGTGCCGTCCGTGGTGCCGGTGGTCTGGAAGTAGCCGAGCGTCGCGCCGTAGCGGAGCGAGGTGGCCAGCGACACGTTGGCGCGCAGCGTGCTGAGGTTGTCGTGCTGCTGCGAGGCGCCGGCGGTGAAGTCGGCCACGCGGTTCTGCGACTCGTGGATGTAGGACGCGCGCCCGATCACCGCGCCGGCGCCGGTGGGATGCTCGTACTGCGCGTCCACGCCGACGTCGGTGAACTGGTTCGTCAGCCCGGTCACGCCCGAGGGATACATCTCGGCGTGCATGCCGAACGTGCCAACCATCAGATAATCCTGATCCATCTGCTGCTGCCAGGCGACGCGCCAGTACGGGGCGACGTTCGACATCGCGCCTTGGGCGCTGGCGTCGAGGGGCAGGGCGGCGCCCTGCGGCGACGACCGGTAGACGTCGAACTCGGTGTACAGCTTGTTGTCGAGCAGCGTGTAGGCGCCGAGGCCGACCACGGCCTGGCCGAGCGCGCCGTCGATCACCGAGCCGGCGGCGGGCGCCGGGACGACTTCCGACCCCATGAACGGGAAGCCCCAGGCGGGCACGGTGTTCCACACGTCCTGCACGGTCGGGTTGTTGTTCAGCGTCATGCCGAAGAGCAGGCTGTGGTCGCCGATCTCGTGCGTCTTCGCGTAGCGGAGGTCGAGGTTGTCCATGCCGAACGTGCCGTCGGCCGCGGCGTACGTAAACTGCGAGAAGATGCCGAGGTTCGGGGTGATCGCGCCGCCCACGAAGAGGCTCGCCTGGTCGGGGAACTGCACGGTGCCGTTCTGCGTGCCGGGCACCGCCTTCGTGGTCTGGGCGAAGTCGCCGACGAACATCGCCGCCATGGGCGGAATCTTGAGCAGCTTGAGGTCCGGATTGCTGGACGTGTCGGTGGGCGTGGTGAGCGTCGCGATGCCGGTGAGCGTGTAGCCGTTCAGCTTGAAGAGACGGCCGAACGGCGTGAGCGCCGGGAATTGATAGTGGCACGCGGCGCACGCCATGCCCGTCTGGCGCGAGAACGCGGGAATGTTCGCATGGGCCTTCTCGAGTGCGACCATCAGGCTGCGGCTCATGACGGCGCGGTCGGCGCGAACGCCGAGGGCGCCGCTCGTCCCGTGGTCTGCGCGCGCCGTGGCGGGCACCGCGGCCGCGGTCAGTGCGAGGATCACAGCGGAAAGCGCCAAGCCGATGCGGCGCGGACGGGAAAGTGCTGTGTGCATGGAAGCTCCGGTTACGGTTTCACGCCACGGTGATTGACTGCCCAGATGTAGGCGGCGACTTCGGTGGCAAGCGCATCGTTGATCCCGTTGGGGTGCGCGACCATGACGGTGCCAGGAACGCCGTGCGTCACGACGTCGAAGATCTGCGCGTACGTTCCGCCCTTCGCGGCAAGCCAGGGCTTGCCCTCCTTGTCGAGCGGGGGAGCGATGGGTGAGCCCTGAAGGTTGGCTCCATGGCAGACGAAGCAGCCCCCCTGGCCGTGGAAGACGCTGCGTCCGGCGCTGATCATCTGCGTCGTGATCTGCGCCGTGTCCGGCAGCGAGGCGGACTGCGGCTGGCGCGCGTGGCGCCCGCCCCCCGAGGCGAGGACGATCGTGAGAGCGCTCCGCGCGAGAATCGTCAAGAACGCCATGAATGAATTTCCCCCATAGGTGAGACGGTCTGTACTCGTTCATGTCACTCGCGTGACGGAGCGAACGCTAGAAGAAATCATCGTCGGCGCCATCGGACATACACTGTCGTGACGTGGGGAAATCCCTGAGAAAAACGCTAAGAAAGCGTATAGATTGGCGCGCCGCCCCGACACGCATTCGTGGATCGTGACGGTACCCGTGGCGCCGTTGGCGCGTTCCGCGGGAGACGCCCCGGCCCGCCGCCGAATGGTGCGCGCCGCCGACGGAGGATGACGGATGCGGCGCATGTTCGCGCTACTCTGCGCGCACGAATGCGACGCCTCCCTCCGCCTGGTGCGCTCATGCCCGTTCGATTCTTGCCGTTCCTTGCTCTCGTGCCTGCCGCCCTGCTCGCGCTGCGATCGGCGGCGGCGCAGCAGGCCACGACCGCCTGCCGTCCCGGTCCGTGGAGCGCCCCGTGGACGCTCACGATGAGCGACGGACGGCCCGTGTACGTCGATGTGCCGCTGCCCGCGCGCTCCTCCGCGGGGCTCGCCTTCCTGGGCGCGCCGACCTTCGTATGGCGTACGGCGACCGTGTTCGCGGACACGGGCGCGGGCGCGGGATCCATGATCGATCCGTCGCGCCTGGCCGGCGCCGTCCGGGCGAGCGATGGGGACACCCGGCTGGTGCAGATGCCGGCCGGTGCCGTGCGGATGCTGGCCCAGCGGGCGGTGGCCCGGCGCGATGGATCGCTCGACGTCTTCTGGGGCGAGAGCCCGGACACCTCGTATCATTCGCTCACGCGCGTTCCCGAGGTGTGGTTCGCGCCATACGGCGCCGGCGGATGGAGCGCGCCCGAGCGGCTGCTGGCGTTCGACGAAATCGGCTGGAACGCGGCCTACCCTGTCGTGCAGAGCGTCGCCGGGGAACCCGTGGTCGCGGTTCCCGTGCGGCGAACCACGCCGCCGAGCGACACCAGCGGCATCATGTACCTGCGTCGCGTCGCCGACGGCTGGCGCCGAACGCTGATTCCCGCGTTGGGGCTTCCCCCGGCGGACCTCGCGCTCGCCGCCGTGTCGGACCGTGACCTGGTCCTGGCGTTCGCCGGGTCCGGCGCGGACTCCCCGGGTTCGGTCGAGCCGAACGGCGTGTTCGTGGTGCGGTCGCACGATGCCGGCGAGACGTGGTCGGCGCCTCAGCGCGTGGCGGGTTTCGGCGCCGCCGCGCTCAACTGGCTGCGGTTGGTCCACACGGCCGATGGCGCATTGCACCTGATCTGGAACGTGGACCGCGAGATGGCCGACGGGCGGCACGGGCGGACCATCGAACGCGCGGCGTCGCGCGACGCCGGCGATTCGTGGGAACGGGCGGCCGCCGTGCCGAACGATCCGTTCGTCGAGTTCTTCGACGCTGCCCGGCTCGGCGGCCACGTCCTGCTGGTGGGCCGATACCACGACGACCACGCGATTGCCGCCGCGGCGATCGCCGGAGACGGTCCGGTGCGCTGGCAGCGGTTGTCCTTCGATGCCACAGACACGCCGCCGCGGCTGGCGGCGCTCGCGCCCGATTCGCTGCTGCTCACCTGGGGGACCCAGCGCGCGGGGGCCTATCCCCTCTTTCCGGACATGCCGGCGCCGCTGCTCGAAGCCGCGACGATCACGCTGAGGTGCGATTCCGTGCCTTGACGCGCTTGGCGTGCGCGGGGGCGGCATCCGGCCGTCCCGCGCACGCCGTTCCGTGCCGGACCGGGCGGCATTGGGTGACCAGACCTCCAACCACAAGGAGACGCCTCAATGAGTACCGCCTGGAAGGGAGCCCTGCTGTCCGTCGCCATCGCCCTCGCGGCGTGCGACCAATCGCCCACCGCCGCTCCGTCGCCGCCGCGCGTTCGCGGCACGCCCACGACCGCGCCCACGGATGGCGTCCAGCGCCACGGAAACGTGGTCGTCGCCAGCGGGGCGGATGCCGATACCCTGGTGCGCCACACCGCCGCCCGCTGGGCCGCACAGGGCAATCGCGCGCTGCAGGCGTACGTCGACACGTCCAGCCTCTGGGACGGTCGCGGCTCACGTCCCGCCG
>DASVWS010000086.1:0-4031 GCA_036393095.1 Gemmatimonadaceae bacterium
CTGTAGAACGGAAGACTGGTGCTGAGCGTCGCGTGCTCGACCCCCGGCATGGCCTGCGCACTCTCCAGCAGCCGCTCGCGCAGCGTGACCGCCTGCGCGCTGTCCAGCTTGACGCCGCGCATGGCGAGATCCACCACGAGCACGGAATCGACATCATAGCCGAGCCGCAGGTTCTTCACGTTGTGCAGACTGCGCACGAAGAGTCCCGCGCCCACGAGCAGGATCACGCTCAGCGCGCCCTGCAGCACGAGCAGCACCACGCGCGTGCGCGAGCGATGAATGTTCCCCTCGCGGACCCCTGATTTGAGGTCGACGGTGAGATCCGTCCGGCGTGCCTGCAGCACGGGAGCCAGGCCGGTGAGCAGCCCCGCCAGCACCGCGGCGCCGCACGCGAAGAGCAGCGTGCGCGTGTCCGCGATCACCGGCGCGTTCGCGCCCTTGGGCAGGAACACCGCGCGCAGCACGGACCCGCCCCACTGGCCGATGATCAGTCCGCCGATGCCGCCCGCGAGCGCGAGCAGCATGCTCTCGGTGAACAGTTGCGACAGGAGTCGCGCGCGACTCACGCCCAGCGCGACGCGCACCGCGATCTCGCGCCGCCGGCGCAGTGCGCGCGCCAGCATCAGGTTCGCGACGTTCGCGCACGCGATGAGCAGCACCACGAGCGCCATGGCCCCCACGAGCGCGGCAACCTTGGCCACGCTGCTCTGCTCCGGTCCCCGCTCCTCGAGAATGTTCCCGACGATCGCATGCGGTCGCGCCAGTGTCTCCGGCGTCATGTCCTTGTCGATGTCGCGCTGCGCCGCGCGGCTCCGCAGATACGCGCTGGTGAGATCCGCCGTGGCCGCGGCCATGGTGACGCCCGGCTTGCGCTCCGCGATCATGCTGGCCCACGTCCAGTGGTACGTCGTCCACCAGGTCTCGTCCCTGAACTGGACTTCCACCCCGGCCGCGTAGGCGGAAATCGGGATGTACGCCACCGGCGGCTGGTTCGGCCACAGGCCCGCGAACGCGGCGGGCGTCACACCGATCACGGTGTAGACGGTGGGACCGATCTGCAGTGTGGACCCCAGCGCGTCCGGCCGGCCGCCATAGCGCGACTGCCACATCGCGTAACTGATGACGACTACCGGCGCGCCGCGCGGCGGGCTGTCCTCCGCCGCGGTGTAGTAGCGGCCCAGCGCGGGCGGCGCATCGAAGAAGCCGAAGAAGCTCGCGCTCACCGCGCCCACCTTCATCTCGCGCGCATCGTTCCCCACGCCGATCGCCAGGTCACGCTCCGTGAACTCCGCCGTGCGCGCGAAGGTGTGCGTCCACTTCGTGAGGTCCACGTAGCGCGCGTACTGCACGCTGCCGTTGATGAACTCCTTGCCGCGGTACGTGGACGCGAGATACACGCGATGCGTGAGCCCCGGCTCGGCGAGCAGCGGCGGCGGACGGAAAAGCAGCCGGTCCACCGCGGAGAAGATGGCCGCGTTCGCGCCGATCCCGAGCGCGAGCGTCAGGACGACGGCGATCGTGAACCCGGGCTTCGCGCGCAGCCCGCGCATCGCGTAGCGGAGGTCGCGGGAGATCACATCCCACCAGTTCGTGCGCGGCATGGGCGGTTCCTTCTCGAAGGGATACGGGTGAGACAGGTGCGACGCGGTTAAAGTTGCCCGAAGATAACGGGAAGCGGCGCGCGAAGCGCGCCTGCGGGAAGCGCTGCGCTGCGGGAAGCGGGCGGCTCCCTCACGGGAGCGCCCTGCGGGAAGCGCCGCCGGGCCCACCGGCCCGGCGGCTGCGGAACACTCCCCGCCCGCCCGTTTCCGGCACGCGATGAAGGCGCCTTCCCGCAGGCCACCGCCGCAGGCGGCTGGCCGCTTCCCGCAGGCGCGCGCTCCGCGCGCCGCTTCCCGGCGGCGGCCTCCGGCCGCCGCTCACTCCGCGCGCATCGTAATCGCCGGATCCGTGCGCGCCGCCCGACGCGCCGGTACCCAGCTCGCCACGAGCGCAACGCCCACCCCGCCAATGACGAGCGCCGCGAGGATTCCCGGATCGAGCGGCCCCATCTCGGCCAGCACGCTGCGCATCACCCGGGACAACGCAATCGCGACTCCCACGCCGGCCGCGAGGCCGATGCCCACGAGCCCCACCCCTTCGAGGACGACGAGGCGCGCGATCTGACGGCTGCTCGCGCCCAACGCGACGCGGATGCCCAGCTCGTGCTCCCGCTCCCGCACCCATTGCATCGTGATCCCATGGATTCCGGCCGCCGCCAGCACGACGGCGAGCACCGCGAACGCCGCCATGAGCTTGCCCGTGAAGCGCGGTCGCGCCCACGCGTCGGCCAGGCGATCGGTCAGGTCCCGTACGTCGAACACCGCCAGCTCGGGATCGACCGAGCGCACCGCTTCTCGCAGCGCCGGCACCAGCGTGCCGGCATCCAGGCGCGTTCGCACCATCACCATGCGCGCGGCGTACGTGAACTGCAGATACGGCGTGTAGAAGCTCGGCGGCACCGCGACGCCCGACGACGCGGCGTACAGCACGTCGCCGACCACGCCGATGATCTCGGCGCTCGAATCCGGACGGTCGAAGCTGCTGCCGCCGCCGAACCATACCCGTTGGCCGATCGGATCCTGGCCGGGCCAGAAGCGGCGCGCGGCGGTTTCGTTGATGATGGCCACGCGCGGCCGACCGGCGCGATCCGCCGCCGTGAACGCACGCCCTCGCACAATGGGCACGCCGAGCGTGCGAAAATGCTCCGGCCCCACGTAATGGCGGAGTACCTCGGGAGCGAGCCCGGGCGGGGGTGCCGGCCGCCCGATCACGTAGAGCGTACTGCTGGCGCAGCGGAGGCCGAGCGGCGCACAGGCGTCAACGGTCGCCGCCTCCACACCGGGCACCGCACTCACGGCGGACAGTACACGCTCGATGAGCGCGGGTGCGGCGGGCGCCGGATAGCGCACGTCCGACGGCGCGATCCGGAAGGTCAGGACGTGCACCGGGTCGATGCCCAACGGAGTGCGCTGCAGGCGTCGTGCGGCGCCGAGGGCGAGCATCGCCCCGGTCGAAAGCACGAGCGCCAGCGCCACCTGCCCGATGACGAGCATCGACCGGATGCCGCGGCGCCCGCGTCTCCCGCCCCGCCCCGCACTCGCGCGCCCCTGCTTGAGCGCCGTCGAGAGATCGGCGCGAGACGCCGCCAGTGCCGGCAGCAGCCCCGAGAGCATGGTGGCCGCGCAGACCATGAGCGCGGCGAACGCGAGCACGGCAACGGTGACGCGCGGACCCGCGAATTCGCCCAACTGCCCATAGTGGTTGCGCGAACTTGCCATCGCGGCTGGCACGGTGACGAGGCGCGGCGCCCACGTCGCGATGATTGCGCCCGCGACGCCGCCGGCCAGCGCGATGAGGGCGGTCTCCGTCAGAAGGAACCTGGCGACGCGCGCGCGATCAGCGCCGATGGCGAGGCGCACCGCGATCTCGCGCGCTCGACCCACGTTGCGCGCGAGCTCGAGGCCGGCCACGTTCGCGCACGTCAGCAGCAGCAGGAGCAGCACCGCCGTGAGCAGAACGAAAATCGCCTTCCGGTAGCCCGGATCGATACGCGCCTCCGAGACGGGAACCGCAGTGGCACTGAACACCGTGGGGACATCCGCGTCGCTGGGCAGGGCGCGCTCGATGCGCACCCCCAGCGTGGCCAGCTCGGCACGCGCCTGCTCGATGGTGACGCCGGGCGCGCGCCGACCGATGACGCTGATGAAATCCTGATTGGTGGTGTGGTAGTCCGCGTAGCTCAATCGCGGCACCATCGCCGACGGCACCCACATCCCGGCGCTGCCGGTCAATCCCTGGAACCCGCGTGACATGACGCCGACAACGGTCAGGTCCACACCATTGACGCGCACGGAGCGGCCGAGAATCGCGGGGTCGGCGCCGAAGCGGCGCGTCCAGAGGCCGAATCCGATCACGGCGACCGCGGATGGCCCGCCCACGGAGTCCTCGGCGGGAAGAAACGTGCGGCCCACGCGCGCGCCGACGCCGAG
>DASVWS010000087.1:0-6796 GCA_036393095.1 Gemmatimonadaceae bacterium
GCGCGGAGACTGTCCGGCCGAACCATCGGATCCCCGTCCTTGCACCCCCACGCCGCCCGGAAGGCGGGCATGTTGCTGAGCGGCCCGTCCACCCGCCAGTTGCCCGGCGAGTGCGGATTGGTCTTGATCTGCTGCAGCTCGGCTTCGGGACGCTGCAGGCCGCGCCAGATCCGCGCCCACGCCAGGAAGAAGCGCTGCTCGGGGGTGAAGCCGTCGATCTTCGTCCGCTTGGCCGGATCGTTGCCCAGCGCCTTCTCGAGCGCCGCGTACGCCACCGTGAGCCCGCCCAGGTCGGCGATGTTCTCGCCTTCGGTCAGCCGCCCGTTCACGTGCGTCTTGCCGTCCACCACGGTGTAAGCGTCGAACTGATCGACCACGCGCTGCGCCGCCACCTTGTACTTGGCGGCGTCCTCCGGCGTCCACCAGTCACGCAGGTTGCCGTGCGCATCGAACTGGCGGCCGTGGTCGTCGAAACCGTGCGTCATCTCGTGGCCGATCACGGCGCCGATGGCGCCGTAGTTCACGGCGTCGTCGGCGTTGGGATCGAAGAAGGGCGGCTGCAGGATGCCGGCGGGGAACTGGATCTGGTTGAGCGCCGCATTGTACGACGCGTTCACCGTGGGCGGCATCATCGACCATTCGCTGCGGTCGAGCGGCTTGCCCAGCTTCGCCCATTCGTGCGCGGCGTTCCAGTCGGCCACGGCGCGCACGTTCTCATAGAACGCGTCCGTCTGCACGGCGAGCGTCGCGTAGCTGCGCCACTTGTCCGGATAGGCCACCTTGCGCAGATACGCGTCGAGCTTCGCCACCGCCTGCCGCTTCGTCGGCGCGCTCATCCAGTCGAGCCCGTTGATCCGGTCGCGCAGCGCCGACACGAGATTGTCCACCATCTTCGCGGCGCGCGCCTTGGCGGCCGGCGAGAAGTTGCGCTTGATGTAGGCCTGGCCCACGGCCTCGCCCAGCGCCGAGTTGGTGGCCTGCGTGCAGTCGCGCCAGCGCGGCGGCGGTTCCTTGATGCCGGTGGTGATCTGTTGCCAGCGGAACGCTTCGGCGCGGAAGGGCGCGCTCAGGTCGCCCATCGCGGCGTCCACCGCATGCCACCGCAGGTAGGCCTTCCACTCGTCCACCGGCACCGCCGGCAGCAGCGAGTCGAGCGCCGAGAAGTAGGCGGGCGTCCGCACGTTCACCGTGGTCACGTGCTTTGCGCCCTGCTGCTGCAGCCAGCGCGCCCAGTCGATGCGCGGCGTCATCTGCTGGAATTCCGCCAGCGACATCTTGTGGTAGGTCGCGTTGGGATCGCGCATCTCGACGCGCGACATCTGCACGCGGGCGAGCGCCGTCTCGAGCGACAGGATCGACTGCGCGTCGGCCTGCGCCTGTGCCTCGCTCTCGCCGATGAGCGCCAGCGAACGCGCCACGTGGCCGACGTAGTCGTCGCGCAGCTTCTGCGACCGCGCGTCGTCGTTCAGGTAGTCCTCGCGCGACGACATGCCGAGTCCGCCCTGGCCCGCCGAGACGATGATGTCGTTGGCGTTCCTGGGGTCGGAGCCGGGCGACAGCGAGAAGGGCGCGAGCCCGCCGCCGCCGCGCCCGCCGCCGCCCACGTCATGGCGGCCGAACGTGCGCACCACGTCGCCGGTGGTCTGGATGGCGGCGATGCCGGCGAGCACCGGCTGCAGGGGCGTGTCGCCCCGCCGGTCGATGGCGGCCGTGTCCATGCACGCGGCGTAGAAGGTGCCGATCTTCCAGTCGTTGGTGCCGGGCTTCGTTTCGCGGCTGCGCACCAGGCTCGCGTCGTCCTCGACGATGCGGTGCACGACGTCCTGGTTCTTGTCGCTCAGGATGCCGAAGCTCGCCAGGCTCGTCTTGTCGGGCGGAATGGTGTGGTCCTTGAGCCAGCCGCCGTTGGCGTATTCATAGAAGTCGGTGCAGGGCGCGCACGTCGTGTCGAAGTTCGACCGGGGGAAGGTGGCCGCGTGCTGCGCGGCGGCGCCCGACGCGGCGCCCAGGCTCAGGCCGCACACGGCGGCCGCGCGAACGATCCATCTGCTGGACATGGTGGCTCCCGACGAGAACGGAAGGTGAGGGCGCGGACGGCACGCGCCCGCGCCCCCAATGTGCAGCGCGGACCGGGCGTTCGCATCCTGCGCCTGGCCGGCGCCGGCGTTCGGCAGAATCGGCGCCGCGCCGAGCCCGCATCGGATTGCGCCGGGGCGGCGAGAACGGATGACGCGGCCCACACATCGCCGGACTACACTGGGCCCATGTCCACCGCTGCGGAACGGAAAGCGCTGCTCTTCTTCGGCGTCGTCGCCTTTCTCGGGGGCGGCGTGCGCGTGATGCGCGCACATCAGGGAGCGCCGCCGCCGGTCGAGGAACGGCGGGCGCTCGACGCGCGCATCTCGGAGGTGGCGGGGCCGCGGGGGGGAAGCGGCGTGGCGGCGGTGCAGGGCGGGGCGGGCCGGCGGCGCGCGCGCGGCGACACGACCCCGCCCGGCCGGCCGCCACGCAAGCCGGTCACCGTTGTGCCGAAGATCACCGTCGCCGCGCCGCTCGCGCCGCCGGCTCCCGTTCGCCGAGTGGACGTGGACCGCGCTACGGCGGTCGAGCTGCAGGCGCTGCCGGGGATCGGGCCGGCGCTGGCGGCGCGGATCGTGGCATTCCGGGATTCGAATGGCCCGTTCGGATCCATCGTGCGGCTGCAACGCGTCAGGGGAATCGGACCGGCCACGGCGCGGCGGCTGGATTCGCTGGTCACGTTTTCGGGAATTCCGCGTCTATAAGGTGTCGTGGTGCCGGGCATTCGGAACGACGTGCGCCGGCTCACACTTCACGCCGCGGTGAAGACGCGCTAACCCGTTCGTGACCGTGAGTTTACGGGTGGCAGCTTCAGGGGTGCGGCGTTATCCTTTCGATGAACGACCGCCGGCCGGTTTCACGCTGCGCCGCTCCACTCCTGCACCCACCGCCATGGCAGTGCCCGTCGCATCAAGCGAACGCATCGGCGACATCCTCCTCCGGGATGGCTTGATCTCCAAGGAGCAGCTCGCGCAGGCGCTCCAGGAGCAGAAGCAGAGCGGCACGCGGGTGGGGTACAACCTCGTGAAGCTCGGCTTCATCAACGAGACCGAGCTGACGAAGGTGCTGGCGCGCCAGTTCAAGATGCCGGCGGTGGATCTCTCGAAGTTCGAGGTGGACCCGCGGATCGCGCGGCTGATTCCGGGCGACCTGGCGTTGAAGCATCTCGTGCTTCCGCTCAAGCGCGACGGCCGCACGCTCACCGTGGCGATGGCCGATCCCACGAACCTCGGCGTGCTCGAGGATCTCAAGTTCATCACGCGCTACGACATCTTCCCGGTGATCGCGGGCGAGTTCACGATCAAGAACGTGCTCGAGAGCGTGTTCGAGGCGACGGACATGCAGATGTCGTCGCTGCTGCAGGACATCGAGGGGATGGGCCTCGACGGTGACATCGAGGTGATGGAGGACGAGGACGAGGAGGTCTCGGCGGCGGCGCTGGCGGCGGCGGTGGACGACGCCCCGGTGGTGAAGCTGATCAACGCCATCCTCACCGACGCCGTGAAGCGCGGCGCGTCGGACATCCACTTCGAGTGCTTCGAGCACGAGCTGCGCGTGCGGTACCGCATCGACGGCGCGCTCATGGAAGTGATGAAGCCGCCCAAGAAGATGCAGGCGGCGCTCGTGTCGCGCTTCAAGATCATGGCACAGCTCAACATCGCCGAGCGCCGCGTGCCGCAGGACGGCCGCATCAAGCTGAAGATGGGGAACAAGGTCATCGACTACCGCGTGTCCACGCTCCCCACGCTGTTCGGCGAGAAGATCGTGCTCCGCATTCTCGACAAGGGCAACCTGACGCTCGACCTCGAGAAGTTCGGCATCGAGCCCAAGGCCGAGAAGGACCTGATGGAAGCGGTGATGAACCCGTACGGGATGGTGCTGGTGACGGGGCCCACGGGTTCGGGCAAGACGACGACGCTCTACTCGGCGCTCAGCAAGGTGAACACGATCGACGTGAACATCATGACCGCCGAGGACCCCGTGGAGTACAACATGTTCGGGGTCAACCAGGTGCTGGTGCGCAACGAGGTGGGGATGACGTTCGCGGCGGCGCTGCGGGCGTTCCTGCGCCAGGACCCGAACATCATCATGGTGGGCGAGATCCGCGATCTCGAGACCGGCGGCATCGCCGTCAAGGCGGCGCTCACGGGGCATCTGGTGCTCAGCACGCTGCACACCAATTCGGCGCCGGAGACGGTGACCCGTCTGATGGACATGGGGCTGGAGCCGTTCAACGTGGCATCGGCGCTGAACCTGGTGCTGGCGCAGCGCCTGCTGCGGCGCGTCTGCTCCAAGTGCAAGGAGAAGTACACGCCGAATGAGGAGGAGCTGGCGATCGCCAAGGTGACGCCGAAGACGAAGCTCCGCGATCTCCGGTTCACCGAGTACGCCGTCGAGGCGGCGCGCTCGGGCGCGACCAAGGAAGCGGCGCCGTTCATGCAGCATGTGACGCTCGACACCACGTTCGGGGAGCTGGCGTACTTCCGCGGGCGCGGCTGCGACATGTGCAACGGCACGGGCCTTCGGGGGCGGCAGGGCGTGTACGAGGTGATGCCGATGACGCCGGCGATCCGGAAGCTGGTGATGATGAGCGTGGGGGCGGTGGAGATTCGCGACGCGGCGATCGAGGAGGGGATGCTCACTCTCCGCATGGACGCGTGGATGAAGGTGATGAAGGGGATCACCACTATTGAACAGATGTGCCGGGAGACCTCCGCGTAGCGGAATCTCTGGCCGGCTGCTGACTTCTGCGGCCCAGCATCGTCTGTATTTCGGCCTCCCTGGCCGTCGACTCCCTGGCTGTCTGACTGTCCGACTGTCCGACCGTCGTACCCCTGAACCACGCCTTATCCCGGATCCAATGACTGCTCCCGCCACCTCCACGACGCTCAATCTCCGCGTGCTGCTCGAGGAAGTGATCGAGCGGAACGCGTCCGACCTGCACATCACGGCGGGCGAGCGCCCGAAGATGCGCATCGACGGCGACATCACGGACTCGCACGTGGACGTGGTGTTGCAGCCGAAGGACACGATGCAGCTCGCGTATTCGGTGTTGACCGAGAACCAGAAGAAGCGGTTCGAGATGGACGACGAGCTGGATTTCTCGTTCGGCATTCAGAACCTGGCGCGGTTCCGCGGCAACTGCTTCAAGCAGCGCGGGTGCGTGTCGATGGTGATCCGGCAGATCCCGTTCACCATCCTGACCTTCGAGCAGCTCGGGCTGCCGAAGGTGATCAGCGACCTGTCGGACAAGCCGCGGGGGCTGATACTGGTGACGGGGCCCACAGGATCGGGCAAGTCGACGACGCTGGCGGCGATGATCGACAAGATCAACCGGGAGACGAAGGGGCACATCATCACGATCGAGGACCCCATCGAGTTCATCCACAAGCACCAGGGGTGCATCGTCAACCAGCGCGAGGTGGGGTCGGACACGAAGAGCTTCGGGGCAGCGCTGAAGTACGCGTTGCGGCAGGACCCGGACGTCGTCCTCATTGGAGAAATGCGCGACCTGGAGACGATCCAGGCCGGGCTGACGATTGCCGAAACGGGGCACCTGGCGTTCGCGACGCTGCACACCAACAGCGCGGCGGAGGCCATCAACCGCATCATTGACGTCTTTCCCTCGCACCAGCAGTCGCAGGTGCGGGCGCAGTTGGCGTTTTCGCTGGAAGGGATCATCACGCAGACCCTGCTGCCGAAGATCGGGGGCAAGGGGCGCGCGATGGCGGCGGAGATCCTGGTGGTGACGCCGGCCATCCGGGCGCTCATCCGCGACGACAAGATCCACCAGATCTACTCCATGATGCAGTCGGGAAAGAAATTCGGCATGCAGACGATGAACGACGCATTGTACAATCTGTATGTCACCCGCGCGGTGGCGTTCGAGGAGTGTGTGCGGGCGTCGCACGACCCGGTCGAGCTGGCGCGGATGTGCGGGGTGGCCCTCGAGGGGGCGGACGAGAAGCGGCCCGGCGCCCCCACGCCGAGCCTGACGGGAACCAGGCGGTAATCATCGGAGGGGACAGGCGGCATGCCCACATATAGCTATACCGCGCGCACGGCGAACGGCCAGCTCAAGAACGACACGATGGAGGCGGCCAACCGCGACGACGCCATCGCGCAGCTGCGCAAGCAGCGGTTGACGGTGGTGAAGATCGACGAGGGCGCGGGGAAGAAGAAGCGGATGGGCAAGATCGCGATGCGCGACATCGTGATCTTCACGCGGCAGTTCTCGACGATGATCAACGCGGGACTTCCGCTGGTGCAGGCGCTGGACATTCTGGCGCAGCAGAGCGAGAATCCGGCGCTGCGCGACGTGACGCGCGCGGTGGTGTTCGACGTCGAGTCGGGGCACACCGTGGCCGACGCGCTCCGCAAGCATCCGAAGGCGTTCACGGAGCTGTACGTGAACATGGTGGCGGCAGGCGAGGCGGGCGGTATCCTGGACACGATCCTGCTGCGGCTGGCCGTGTTCATGGAAAAGAACGACGCCCTGGTGCGGAAAGTGAAGGGGGCGATGATCTATCCGGCGGTGATCATGAGCGTGGCCGCGGCGGCCATCGCCATCCTGCTGATCTTCGTGATCCCGGTCTTCCAGAAGATGTTCTCGAGCGTGAACATCGCGCTGCCGCTGCCCACGCGCATCGTGATCGGGCTGTCGCACTTCCTGACCTCGTACTGGTGGGCGGTGGGCGGCGGGCTGATCCTGGCCGGC
>DASVWS010000088.1:0-2258 GCA_036393095.1 Gemmatimonadaceae bacterium
GCCGCAGCGCCTGGAGGATCTGCTCCGGCGTGAACTTGCTCTTCCGCATTCCTGGCCTCCTCTCTCCCGAGAGTCTGGCCTCGCCTCAGCCCCCTGTCAAAACGGGACGCCCACTGGACCACTTTTCCGGGACCCAGGCCCTCGCGTCACCCGCCAGGTGCGCACGTAGCACCCAACGCCCGCCGCGTCTCGCGGCGGGCGTTCCATTTTCCGGGAGCCCGGCCTCGACCACCCGCCTTGACATCCTCCGCCCCCGTCGGCAGCGTCGAGCCGGCTCCCCCGGCCGCCTCAACTGGAGACACTCGAATGCACACGCCGCAATCGCGTTTCGGTTGGCGGGGGGCCGGTCTTGCCCTCGCGTCGTTGGCCATGGCCTGGGCACCGGCTCCTGTCCGCGCGCAGCGCGGCGGCGGACGCGGCGCAGCCGCCGAGCCGCTCGGCCCGCTCGGCGAGATGAGCTGGCGCTTCGTGGGCCCGTACGGGAACCGCGCCGCCGCGGCGGCGGGCGTGGCGGGCGACCCCGCCATCATGTACGTCGGCGCCGCGTCGGGCGGCATATGGAAAACGGAAAACGGCGGCGTCGACTGGCAGCCGGTATTCGACCACGAAGACGTGGCCGCGGTGGGCGCGCTCGCGGTGTCGCCGTCCGACCCCGACGTCGTCTGGGCCGGCACCGGCGAGACCTGGCTCATCCGCCCCTACTACCCCATGGGCGACGGAGTATATAAGTCCACTGATGGCGGCGCGCACTGGCAGCACATGGGCCTCGACGCCACCGGCCACATCGGCCGCATCGTGATCGACCCGCACGACCCGCAGCGCGTCTTCGTCTGCGCGCTGGGTCAGCTCTTCAAGGCGCAGCCCGAGCGCGGCGTCTACCGCACGCTCGACGGCGGCCGGACCTGGAAGCTCGTGCTCGGCCCCAACGCCGACACCGGCTGCAACGACCTGGCCATCGACCCGGCCGACCCCAACACGCTCTTCGCCGGCATGTGGCAGGTGCGCGTGTATCCGTGGAATCTCGACAGCGGCGGACCCGACGGCGGCCTGTACGTGAGCCGCGACGGCGGCGACACGTGGACCCAGCTCTCGGGCCACGGGCTGCCGGCGGCGCCGCACGCAGTGGGCAAGGTCGCCGTCGCCATCGCGCAGAGCCTCCCCACGCGCTGGTACGCCCTCGTGCAGGACAGCCAGCCCACGCTCTACCGCTCCGACGACGCGGGCGCCAGTTGGACGATGGTGAGCCACGACCACATGATGCTGCAGCGCGACTCGTACTACACGAACTTCGGCGTGTCGACCACCGATCCCGACCGCCTGTATTTCGTGAGCCCCAACTACACCATCTCGCTGGACGGCGGCAGGACCTTCCTGCGCCCCGGCCGCGGCAACGGCTTCGGCTCCGCCGGCGGCGACAACCACGACATCTGGATCGATCCCGACAACGCCAACCGCATCCTCGTCGCCAACGACGCCGGGCTCTCGGTGAGCCTCGACGGCAGCCGTACCTTCCAGCACATCCGGCTGCCCATCGCGCAGGTGTATCACGTCACCACCGACGACAGGATTCCGTACGACGTCTACGGCAACCTGCAGGACGCGTCGTCGTTCATGGGGCCCAGCAATACGCTGTCGGGGCGCGGCTTCTTCGGCGGCGGCATAACGGCCGCCGACTTCAAGTCGGTGGGCGGCTGCGAAAGTGGATTCGCGACGCCCGATCCCACCGATCCCGACATCGTTTGGTCGGGGTGCTACGAGGGCGTGATCAGCCGCATGAACATGAAAGACGGGCAGGCGCGCGACGTGAGCGTATGGCCCGACGTGGACGACGGCTGGGCGCCGCGCGACGTGAAGTACCGGTGGGACTGGACGATCCCGCTCGCCATCTCCCCCTTCGACCACAACCGGGTGTACGTGGGCAGCCAGTACGTGCACGAGACCACCGACGGCGGGCAGACCTGGAAGACGATCAGCCCCGACCTCACGCTCGACGACAAGGCGCACGAGGGGAATTCGGGCGGCATCACGCACGACAACCTCTACACCTACGACGCGGCGCTGATCTTCTCCATCGCCGAGTCGCCGGTGAAGCGGGGCGTCATCTGGGCGGGCACCAACGACGGGCAGGTGAGCCTCACCCGCGACGGCGGCGCGCACTGGACCAACGTCACGAAGAACATTCCCGGGCTGAAGCCGATGGGGACGATCTGGAACGTCGATCCGTCGCCCTTCGACGCCGGCACCGCGTACATCACGGT
>DASVWS010000089.1:0-26388 GCA_036393095.1 Gemmatimonadaceae bacterium
CATGGCGACGAACGGCCCGAGCGGCGCGAAGGTGTCGAAGCTCTTCCCCTTCACCCACTGTCCGCCGCGCTCCATCTGCCAGTGGCGCTCGCTCACGTCGTTGTGCAGCGCGTAGCCGGCCACGTGCGCGAGCGCGTCGGCCTCGGACACGCGCGACGCGCGCCGCCCGATGATCACGGCCAGCTCCACCTCCCAGTCGGTCTTGGTGGAGCCGGGCGGGATCACGACGTCGTCGTTCGGCCCGACGATGGACGTGGTGGACTTGAAGAAGAGCACCGGCTCGGGGGGCGGCGTGGCGCCCGTTTCGCGCGCGTGGTCGGAGTAGTTCATGCCGATGCAGACGATCTTGGACGGCCGCGCCACGCACGGGCCCAGCCGGATGGACTCGCCCACCACGGGGCAGCCGCGCCCGTCGGTGCGCAGCCACACTTCGAGGCGGCGCGGCCCGTCGGAGCCGAAGAACGCTTCGTTCCAGTCCTCGCCGAAGTCCGTCACGTCCAGCCGCCGCCCGTCGGCGGCCAGCACGCCGGGACGCTCGTAGCCCGGATCGCCGAATCGAATGAGCTTCATGATCGCGGCCTCACCCGTGGAGTCGCAGGAACCCGCCGTCGAGCGGGTAGTCGGTGCCGGTGGCGAACCCCGCGGCATCCGAGCACAGGTACAGCGCGAGGTCCGCCACCTCGCCCGGCTTGCCCATGCGGCCGATGGGCTGCGTGGCCGACAGCTTGGCGAACATTTCCTCCTCGCGCCCCGGGTACGTGCGCTTGAGATATCCGTCGACGAACGGCGTGTGCACGCGCGCCGGCGAGATCGACACGCAGCGGATGCCGTACGCCGCGTAGTCCCGCGCGATGGAGTATGTCATCGCGAGCACGGCGCCCTTGGTCATCGAGTACGCGAACCGGTCGGCCAACCCCGCGCTGCCGGCGATCGACGCCATGTTCAGGATCACCCCGCGGGTGCGCTCCTTCATCGCGCCGATCACGGCGCGCGTGCAGTTGTACACGCCTTTCACGTTCACCCGATACAGGCGGTCGAGCTCCGCCTCCGTGGTGCTTTCCACGGTGCCGATGTGCGAGATGCCGGCGTTGTTGACCAGGATGTCCACCGGCCCGCCGGCCAGGATCTCGGCAAAGCAGCGGTCCACGTCGGCCTGGTCGGACACGTCGCAGCGGCGCGCCCACGCGGTGCCGCCGCGCCCCGCGATCTCCCGCGAGACGATGCCCGCCGCATCGGCATCCACGTCCAGCACGTGCACCGATGCGCCCTGCGCCGCAAACGCCTCGGCGATGGCGCGGCCGATGCCGCTCCCGGCGCCGGTGACCGCCGCCGTCTTGCCGGTGAGCTGAAACGGGTTCGCACTCATTGCCCGACCTCCCTCCACGCCGCGCCATGCGGAAAGGCATATCGGCGCAGCGACTCTGGTTTCATCGTGATGCTGTATCCCGGCGCCGTTGGCGCCTGGTAGCGGCCGCCGCGCACCACCACCGGATCCACGAAGTGCTCGTGCAGGTGGTCCACGTACTCCACGATCCGGTTTTCCAGCGATCCGCTCACGGCGATGTAATCGAAGATCGCCAGGTGCTGCACGTACTCGCACAGCCCCACGCCCCCGGCGTGCGGGCATACGGGAATGCCGAACCGCGCCGCCATGAGCAGCACGGCGAGCACTTCATTCACGCCGCCCAGCCGGCACGCGTCGATCTGGCAGAACGCGATCGCCCCCGCCTGCATGAGCTGCTTGAAGATCACGCGGTTCTGGCACTGCTCGCCGGTGGCGACGCCGATCGGCGCCACCGCCTTCGCGATCGCGGCGTGCCCGAGCACGTCGTCGGGGCTCGTGGGCTCCTCGATCCACCACGGATCGAAGGGCGCGAGGTCGCGCATCCAGTCGATCGCTTCCGCCACCCCCCAGCGCTGGTTGGCATCCACCATCAGCCGGCGGTCGGGGCCGATCTCGCGCCGCACGAGCGCGGCGCGCCGCACGTCGTCGGCCCGGTCGGCGCCCACCTTGATCTTGAAGTGCTTCCACCCGGCGGCCACGCCCTCGCGGCAGAGGCGCCGGATCTCGTCGTCGGGATAGCCGAGCCAGCCCGCCGACGTCGTGTACGCCGGATAGCCGTCGCGCCGGATCTCGGCCTCGCGCATTGCGCGTCCCGATGCGCGCTCGCGCAGCATCGCCACCGCGTCGACCGGCGTGAGCGCGTCCTCGATGTAGCGGAAGTCCACGCACGCCACGAGCGCTTCCGGCGCCAGGTCGGCGAGCAGCTTCCAGAGCGGCTTCCCCTCGACCTTGGCCCACAGGTCCCACACGGCGTTCACCATCGCGGCGGTGGCCAGGTGGATCACGCCCTTCTCGGGCCCCACCCAGCGGAGCTGCGAGTCGCTCGCGAGCGTGCGCCAGAAGCCGGCCATGTCGGCGCGGATGCTTTCCAGCGTGCGGCCGGTGACCAGCGGCGCCAGCGCTTCGATGCCGGCCACGCACAGCTCGTTCCCGCGCCCCAGCGTGAACGTGAGGCCGTGGCCCCACAGGCCGTCGGCCCGGTCCGTATGCAGGATCACGTATGCCGCCGAGTAGTCGGGGTCGGGGTGCATGGCATCGGAGCCGTGCTTTCCGGCCGAGGTGGGGAAGCGGATGTCCAGCGCCTCGACGCCGGTGATCGTCGTCGGCATCGCGCGGCTACGCGCCGACCATCGGCGGCCGGTCGAAGTCGAGCGCGATCACCGACCAGGCCGCGTCGGGCGGCGGGCCCAGCGAGGCAAGGCTGAGCGCGCCCGTAGCGTCGGCCACGATCGAGGGGTGGCGCGCCGCGTCCGCCAGCAGCGTCGCGCTGCGCGGCCTGGTCCTGAGCCCCGGCAGCGGCAGCGCGTCGCTCGGCCAGTCGCTGACGATCAGGTAGATCCGGGTTCCCTTCGTCGTCGAGTGGAAGGGAGACGACGCGAACAGCGACGCCGTGGTGCCGTGGATCGCCTCGCCGTTCACGCGCATCCACTGGCCGATGCCGGCCAGCCGCTCCACGCTCTCCTCGGGGAAGGTGCCGTCGGCTTTCGGCCCCACGTTGAGCAGCAGGTTGCCGCCCTTGGACGCCGTCTCCACGAGCAGCCCGATGAGCTGCGCGGTGGACTTGAAGTCGTGGTCGTGGGCGTTGTAGCCCCAGTTGTGGTTCATCGTGATGCACGATTCCCAGTCCACTCCGGGGAGCCCCGTGGCGGGAATCTGCTGCTCGGGCGTGCTGAAGTCGCCCAGCGAATGCGCGATCGGCGCCTGCGACCACCCTTCGAGGCGATTGTTCGAGATGACGTTCGGCTGGAGCTGCCGGCAGAAGTCGTAGAGGTCGCGCCCCATGTCGTGGGTCCAGGTGCTCTCCCAGTTCCCGTCCCACCACATCACGCCGATCTCGCCATAGTGCCGGAGCAGCCGCTCCACCGACCCGTGCAGGTACTGCACGTAGCGCGAATACTTCGCGCCGTCCGCGGGGCGCGTCTCCGCTTCCCAGTCGCGCCGCGGCAGGTAGTCGGGATGGTGCCAGTCCATGATCGAGTGGTACCAGTCCTGGCGCAGCCCGGCGCGACCGCACGCCGCGGCCAGCTCGGCGCAGACGTCGCGCTTGAACGGCGTCGACCGCACGCAGAAATCGGTGAGCGGATTGTCGAACAGGCAGAAGCCGTCGTGATGCTTGGTCGTGAGCGTCACGTACTTCATCCCGGCGTCCTTCGCCATGTCCACCCACGCGTCGGCGTCGAACTTCACCGGGTTGAAGCGGTGCACGAGCTGGCCGTAGACGTCCAGCGGAATGTGCGCGTTGTTGCGGATCCACTCCGCGTAGTCGGTGCGCCCCTTCCACTCGCCGGCGAGAATCGAGTACAGCCCCCAGTGCAGGAACAGCCCGAACCGCGCTTCCCGCCACCACGCCATGCGCTCGGCGGCCGGCGAGAAGACGCTCGTGGCCCAGAGATCGCGGTCGAACCCGTCGTGCAGCCGCGCAAGCGGGTGCAGCGCCATGGCGCCGAGCCCGTACGCGCCCGCGGCCACGAATGATCGGCGTTTCATGCGGCGCCTCTACTGCGAGACCATCTTCGACACGATCTCGTACATCATCTGCGTGCCCGTGCGCACGTTCTCCAGCGAAATCCGCTCGTTGTTCCCATGCACCCCCGACTCGTCGGCCTGCGGGATCAGGAACGGCGCGTAGCCGTAGCTCGCAATGCCGCGGTCGCGGAAGAAGTGGCTGTCGGTGAACCCGGTAGACACCGCCGGCACGATCGCCGCCTTCGGATAGTGCGCCCTGGTCACCTCGACGATCGTCTTGTACAGCTCGTTGTCGGTGGACGACACCGCCGGCGTGAAGCCGAGGATCTGGTCGATCCTGATGCCCGGCTCGTTGAGCGCGCCGGAAAGCTCGCGCTTGAACTCGGGGACGTCCTGGTCGGGCAGCAGGCGGCAGTCGAGCTGCGCCGAGGCTTCGGGCGGGATCACGTTGATCTTCTGGCTCCCCGTGAGCACGGTGATCGAGCAGGTGTTGCGGGTGAGCGCCGCCAGCGCGGGAAACTCCGTCTGCAGGCGCAGGATCGCGTCGGGATCCTGGATCGTCTTCGCCATGTCGGCGAATGGCGCTCTCCACTGCGGCGGCGCCGTGGGGGCGAGCCCCTTGAAGTAGGCGTCCACCGCGGGAATGATGCGCGGAGCGAACTGGTAGGTCTGCAGCCGGTACAGCGCGCGAATGAGCTTGTTCACCGCACTCGCCACCTGCGGCTCGGAGCCGTGCCGCGGCGTACCGGTGGACGTGAGCGTGAACCAGTAGGGTACCTTCTGTGTGACCTCGATGCCGAACTGCTGGCGGCCCTCGTCCACGCTGCCGCCGCCGCCCTCGTTGAGCACGAAGCCAGCGCCCGCGAACGCGTCGGGGTGGTGCTGCATCACCCAGCCTGCGCCGTAGGCCGCGCCCGCCTCCTCGTCCGCCGTCGCCATGAAGATCACGTCGCGGTCCAGCGGCACGTGCGCGCGGTGCAGCGCCAGGAACGCTTCCAGCTCCACGATGCCGAGCGTCTTCGTGTCCAGCGTGCCGCGTCCGAAGAGGACGCCGTCCTTCACCACGGCGGCGAAGGGATCGACGCTCCAGTATTTCCGGTCGGCGGGCACCACGTCCATGTGGCTGAGCAGCACGAGCGCCGGTTTCGATCCGTTGGTCGCCTTGAGCCGCGCCCACACGTTCCCGCGCCCAGGCGCCGACGACGCGGTGTCGAACGGAATGCCCTCGGCCGCGAAGATCCGCGCGAAGAACTTCATCGTCTGGTCTTCGTTGCCCGGCGGGTTCGTGGTGTTGATCCGGATGTACTGCTCGATGCGCGAGACGGCTTCGTCCTGCAGTCTGGCCATGTCCACCGCTTGCTGCGCGGCGGCGAGCGCCGGCGCCAGCGCCGCGAACGCGGCGGCAACGACGGACCAGACGACGATGCGCCGCGGAGTGGACACGCGGCGCATGGCGGGAAACGCGGGGGCGGGAGTGGTCATCCGGATATGCTGCCGCCGGGCCGAACCTTCCGCAAGTAGTACTGCCGGTAGCCGGGCGGATATCCCTCGAGCGTGCCGTACAACTCGTAGCCGAGCTTCTCGTAGAAGGGGCGCGCCTGATACTCGAAGGTGTCGAGGTAGACGCCGAGGCAGTCGCGCGACCACGCGTACTCCTCGATCGCGGCCATCAGGCGGCTCCCCACGCCCTGTCCGCGCGTGGACTCGGGAAGCCAGAGCTTGGCCACGTACAGCCAGCGCCAGCGGACGTGGCCGAGCAGGCCGCCGATCGTGCGTCCCCCGGCGTCGCGCACGAAGCACGAGATCGGCCGCTCGTTTCCGTCGCCGATCACGCCGACGTTGAACGCGCGGAGCCCTTCCTGCACCACCCGCTGGTCCTCGGCGGACGGGTGCTCGTCGACGGCAATGGTGAACGTCGCATCGCGCATGGAGCGCGAATCTACACTATTTCCGGCGGCGCGCTTCCTTCTCGCGGGCGCGCTTGCGTTCCTCGGCCTTGCGCGCGCGAATGCCGGCGATCCGCTCCTGCAGCGGGATCTCCAGCCTGGTTTCGGTGCGCGCCGCATAGTCGAAGTCCGGAACGATCACGCGCGGCAGCCGCTTGCCGATGGCGCGCTCGATGTTCCGCAGGTCGCCCTCCTCCTCCGGCGCCACCATCGTGTACGCCTCGCCCGTCGCTTCGGCGCGCGCCGTGCGCCCCACGCGGTGGATGTAGTCCTCGGGCACGTTCGGGACGTCGAAGTTCACCACGTGGCCCAGCGCCTCGACGTCGATGCCGCGCGCCGCGATGTCGGTGGCCACGAGCACGCGATGCACGCCGCGCTTGAATCCATCCAGCGCCGCCGTGCGCTGCGCCTGCGACCGGTTGCCGTGGATCCGCTCGGCCTTGATGCCGCGCTTCACCAGGAACTCCGCGACCCGGTTGGCGCGGTGCTTGGTGCGCGTGAACACCAGCGCCTGCGACATGTCGCCGCGCTCGAGCAGCGCCACGAGCAGCGCCGACTTGAGCTCCGGCGGCACCGGATAGACGGCCTGCGTGATCCCCACCGCCGGCGCCGCCTGCCGCTCCACGTTGAGCGTCACCGGGCGATGCAGCATCTCGCGGGTGAGCTGGGCGATGGGCGGCGGCATCGTGGCGCTGAAGAACAGCGTCTGCCGCTTCGCCGGCAGGTGCCGCAGGATCTTCCGGATTTCCGGCAGGAAGCCCATGTCGAGCATCCGGTCGGCTTCGTCGAGCACCAGGTGCTCGAGCGCCGCCAGCCTGGCGTACGGCGCCTTGAAGTGATCGAGCAGCCGGCCGGGGGTGGCGATGAGCACGTCCACGCCGCTGCGGAACGCGTGCTCCTGCGGGCCCATCCCCACGCCGCCGTAGATCGCGGCGCCGGTGAGGGGCGTGTGCACGGCAAGGTCGTTCAGGTCCTCGAGAATCTGCGCCGCCAGCTCACGCGTGGGCGTGACGATGAGCGCGCGCGTCGCGCCGCGTGGCCGCGCCATGAGATGGTGCAGGATGGGAAGCAGGAACGCGGCCGTCTTGCCGCTCCCCGTCATCGCGCACGCCAGCACGTCGCGCCCGGCCATGGCGGGCGGAATCGCATCCGCCTGGATCTGGGTGGGGCGCGCGTAGCCGAGGTCCTTCAGTCCGAGAAGGAGTCCGGGATGCAGCTTGAGTTCGGAAAAGGGCACGCAGGGTCCTCGTGAGTCAGACCGCGCGGCCTGGGGCGCGGTCGTGGGTCAGGTGACCACCAGCAGGCGGTCCATGCATTCGAGCACCGCCGCCCGCGCGGTCTGGTTCTTGAGCGCGCCGAAGGTGATGCGAAGCGGCTCTCCGAGGCTCATCTCGTCGCGCGCGTAGGCGTTGAAGGTCGCCACGACCGCGGCCCGATCGTCTTCGGGCAGGAAGCGCGCCGCGCGCGGCAGCAGCTCCAGACGCGGCATGGCGCGCTTGCGCGGCGTCGCCGCCCACATCACCACCTTCCGGGACTTGGAACCCACCCGCGAGAAGACGATCGTGCCGTCATGCGACTCCTCGGCGTCGAACTTCACGTGCGTGGGCCGCGCCAGGCTCCATTCGATGAACGAATCGAGCACGGCGAGAAAGCGGGGGCATTCGGTGGGCGCGGTGTCGCGCTTGAGCGCCGATATGAAATCCTGGCGCGCGACGGAGAGGGCCTGCTGGGCTGACATGGTCGCTCCTCGGTGTACGAGTCGCGGCCTGGACGTCCGCGGCGGGTGGGATGCTATGGAGGAAATATAGCGATCTTTCGCCTTACAGGTTGTAGAACGCCAGCGTGTCGGCCACGCGCGCGATGGCCTGCGCCAGTTGCGGGTGCGAGGTCTCGACCGCGGCCATCGCCGCATCGAGGCGCTCCCGCAGCCCCGAGGCCTGCCCGCCCGCGATCGGGCCGCCGGGCCCCTGCTCCACGATCGGGCGGATGTCGTCGGAGAGCTGCTCGAGGAGGGCGTGCGTCTCGGAACTCACCGACTTCACGTCGTGCAGACTGTGATGGAGCTCGGTGAGCAGCGCGTGCAGGTCGCGTTCGCTCATGGGGTGGAGGGCAAAGGGTTGAGGGTACAGTGGGCAGGGCGCATCGCCGTGCCAATACCCTCAACCCTAACCCCTTGGCCCGTTACGCTCTACCCTTGCGGCCCGTCGTCCCGCTTCTCCACCACCAGCGTGTACTCCGCGGCCAGCGCCGCGATCGAGCCGAGCGCTACGAGCACCGGCATGAATGCGGCGCCCACGAGGCCGAACGTCAGGGGGATCTCGAAAATCGTCTGCCCCTTGTCGTTCTTGACGATGATGCGCCGGATGTTCCCCTGGTGCACCAGTTCCCTCACGCGCGCGACGAGCCCTTCGCCGCTGACTTTGTGTTCTTCGGTGTTTCCGTTCGTGGCGGTCATCGGACACTCCGGTCAATGAAATCCTGCGGATCACCCGCCCTCGATCATACGCAGAGCGTCCGATGAGGTTTCCCGCCGCGCGCGGCCGGAGGCGCTACATGCGGCCGCGCTGCGCCGTCGGCGGCAGATGCCCGTTCAGGCGCAGGTAGATGGCCGAAGCGCCGTAGTGGTCGGCCCAGTCGGCGGCGATGTCGAGCACGGCAGCCGCCTTGGTGACCTTGCGCCCACCGAAGAACGGCACGCTGTCGGTCAGCGAGGCATCGGTCAGCTTGGCGAATGCGCTCTCGCAGAAGTCGAACGACCGCTTGGCGCGCGCTACGAGATCCGCCTTGGGCGACGTCGCCGTGAGCTTGGCCTCGGTGGGCGCGGGCACGCCGCCGATGCGCGAGCACAGGAACTCGTTGGAGGTTGCGACGTGCAGCACGAGCTGCCCGAACGTCATCTGCGCGGGGGTGGGATGGTAGCCGTACTTGTCGGCGGGCATCTCGTCGGCGGCGCCGACGAAGTTGCGCGACGCGCCGGGCACCATGGCGCGGAGCGCGTCGGTGACGGGGTTCGACGCCTGGGCGCCGGCGGTCGCCGCCGTAGCGACGAGAGCGGCGAGGACCGGGAGCAGGGACTTGCGCATGGGACCGTCCGGATCTGTTGGGTTAAAGGGGAGGCAATTCCTCATGAACGTGCCGCACGCCGCGACGCGGGGCAAGTCCGGACGGAAGCGGGCCGCGCGGCCGGACCGCCGCGGTCCCCATTCGGCGCGTCGCGCCGGTGCGCGGTTCGAGCTTGATGCCGGCACCATGGGCCGGTATGGTAGGCCCGTCCCCTCCGCACCCCACTCCCGCATCGCCGTCCATGAAGATCCTCGCCCTCAGCGCGTGTGCGCTGCTCGCCGCGTGCAGCGCCGGCTCCGACCGCCAGTCGCCGGTGGATCCGCAGCTCGCCGCCGTCATCGACTCCATCAAGGCGGTGGACAACCATGCGCACCCGATGCTCCCGCTCGCGCCGGGCTTCCCGCCCGACACCGACTACGACGCGCTCCCGCTCGACGGCATCCCGCCCTTCCAGCTCCCCTGGCGCCTCCGCGCCGACGAGAATCCCGAATGGGCGGACGCCGGGCGCGCGCTCTACGGCCTTCCCGCATCCGACAGCGGCACCGCGTACGCGCAGGCGATCGGCGCCGCCCGCGTGCGCGCGATCCGCGCCATGGGTGACACGTTCCCGGCGTGGGTGCTCGACCGCGCCGGAATCGCCGTGATGTTCGCCAATCGCGTGTCCGTGGACATCGGGCTCACGATGCCGCGCTTCCGGTGGGTGCCCTTCGACGACCCGCTGCTCTTTCCGCTGGACACGCGCGCCGAAGCGGCACGCACGCCCGATACGCGCACGCTCTATCCGCGCGAGGCGGCGCTGCTGAGACGCTATCTCACCGCCCTCGGCGTGACCGCGCTGCCGGCGAGCCTCGATGCGTACGTGCAGGACGTGGTCGTGCCCATGCTGCGGCGCCAGCGCGCCGCGGGCGCGCCGGCCATCAAGTTCGAGGCGGCGTACCTCCGTCCGCTCGACTTCGGGCGTCCCGACACGGCGCGCGCCCGCGCCGTGTACGCGCGCTACGTGCGCGGCGGCGTGCCCACGCACGAGGAGTACAAGGCGCTCGAGGACTATCTCTTTCACGAGATCGCGCTCGCCGCCGGACACCTGGGCATGGCGGTGCACATCCACGTGCTGTACGAGTTCGGCGGCTTCTACGACGAGAACGGCGCCGCGCCGCACCAGCTCGAGTCCATCGCCAACGATTCGACGCTGCGCGGCACGAACTTCGTGATGCTCCACGGCGGGTGGCCGCTCACCGACGAGACGCTCTCGCTGCTCGGCAAGCCGAACATGTACGCCGACATCTCGATGATGACGCAGTTCATCGAGCCGTCGCAGCTCGCGGGGGTGCTCCGCAACTGGCTCACCCAGTGGCCGGGCAAGGTGCTGTTCGGCACCGACGCCTTCGACGGCGGCGCCATCCAGGGGTGGGATCAGGGCGCCTGGCTCGCCACCCACTCGGCGCGTCGCGCGTTGGGCCTCGCGCTCACGGGGATGATGCGCGACGGCGAGATCACGCGCCCGCGCGCCGAGCAGCTCGCGCGGATGGTGCTGCGCGACAACGCGGTCACGCTGTACCACCTCGACTTACCCCGGTAGCCCGCGGTTCCGCCCCTGCTGTCCGTCTGGCCGACTGTCTTGCTGTCCGACAGTCGGACAGACGGTCAGACGGACTGCGAAGGCGTCCCGAGACTGCGTTTACGGTTTCGTACTCTCCGGGAGCAACACGAATTTCGCGTAGTTCCGGGTATTGAAATACTCCTTCGCCGCGGCCTGGAGCTGCGCACCCGTCAGCGCCTCGATCATCTGCGTGTACGCCGAGTCGAGCCCCGCCGGGTCTTCGCCGTAGCGCAGCCGCGCCGCGATGTTCCCCACCCAAAACGCGTTCTGCTTCACCTCCACCTGGTGCTCGCGCAGGAGCTGCTCCTTCACCTTCTCCACGTCGGCGGCGCTCGGCCCGTTCGCCTGGAGGGTGTCGATGAGCGCGAACACCGTCCTGGAGAGTGTGTCCGCGTTGGCCGGCGACGACTCGAACTGCACCGTGAGCGTGTACTCCTCGCGCGGCACCTTCGCGTTGCTGCCGCTCACGCCGGGGCTGTACGTGCCGCCAAGCTTCTCGCGCAGCGTCCGGTCCACCTGGATCTGGAACAGCTCGGTGAGCGCGCGCATGTCGAACCGGTGCTGTGGCGTGTACGCCGCCGGCCCGGTGAACAGGATCAGCGTCGTGGCCTTGGGCTCCACCCCCTTGTGCACCACGCGCTCGACCACGCCCGTGGGCGGACCGCGGCTCACCATGCGCCACATCTCGGGCTGCCCCGCGGGAAGCGTCGCGATGTACTTCTCGGCGAGCGCTTTCAGCGTGTCGAGGTTCACGTTGCCCACGAACACGAAGGTGAACGGGGCGGCGCCCGCAAACCGCTGGCGGAAGAAGTCCAGCGCGTCGTGCGGATCCACCTCGGCGAAGGTCTGCGCGGTGAGCGGGCGGTCGCGGAAGTCGTGCTGCGCCATCGTCACCTGCACCGTGTCGGAAAACACCTCGTCGGGCGACGAGCCGCGGTTGGCGATATAGCTCGCCGCCTGCGCCTGGAACGCCTTGAACGCCGCCGTGTCCAGCCGAGCCCCCGTGAACTCCAGGTAGATGAGCTGGAACATCGTCTCCAGATCCTTCGGTGAGGCGCGCCCGCTCAGTGTTTCGGAATTGTCGCCGATGCTCGCCGACACGCCGGCCGCCTTCCCGGCCAGCTTCTTGCTCAGGTCCACGCGGCTGAAGTCGCCGAGGCCGCTGAGCGCCACGACCTGCGACGCCAGCGCCGCCGACATGTAGTTCGAGTCGGCCGCGAGCGACGTGCCACCGTCGGCATAGGCGCTCATCAGCACTTCGTCCGCCTTGAAGTCTGTGGGCTTCACCACCACGCGCGCGCCGTTGGACAGCGTCCACTCGGTGATGTTCACCGCCGGGATGGTCCGCTCCGACACGACGTGCCCCACCGTGCGGATGGGCGGCACGAGCGGCGCGCTGGAGAGTGTTTCCGTATACGCCGTCACCGGCACCCGGGCCGCGCTGTCCATCACCGCGAGCAGCCGCGCCCGCGTCGGCACCTCGACGCCGGGCTTCTCCGGCGCCTCGACGATCACCACCCGGTTGCTGTCGGTGATCCACCGGCTGGCCAGCGCGTTCACCTCGGCGAGCGTGATCGTGGGCAGCAGGTCCTGCACGGCGTGGTATTCCCAGGCGATCCCCGGAATCGGCTCCTGCTCGAGGAAGTTGTTGACGTACTCGTTCACGAACGACGCCGAATTGGTCTTGTCGCGCTCGTCGTAGCTGCGCTCGTAGGCGCGCTGCAGGTTCTGCTTGGCGCGCTCCAGCTCCGAGGCCAGGAAGCCGAACCGGTCCACGCGGCGCGCCTCCTCCAGCAGCGCCGCCGTGCCGCGCTCGATCCCGCCGTCCTTCACGTCGGCGGCCAGCGAGAACGCCTCCACCGTGCGCGCGAAGAAGTCCCCCTTCGACGCGTACGCGCCGAGGAAGGGCGCGTCGGGCTTCTGCGCGATCTCGCTCAGCCGGTTGTTCAGCATCGAGAGGTACAGCCCCGCCATCAGGTCGCGGCGGTAGTCGGCCACCGTCGTCATCGAGCGGCGCGGCCGCTTGAAGATGAGATCGACGCTCGAACTCGTCGCTTCCTTGTCGGTAGTGATCGCCACGAGCGGCGCCGCGTTGTCGGGAATGCCGTACGTGGGGCGCTTCTCCTCGTGCCGCGGGTCGCGGATCGAGCCGAAGTCCCGCTTGATGAGCGCCTCGATGCGCGCGGGATCGAAATCGCCGACCGCGACCACCGCCATCAGGTCGGGCCGGTACCAGGCGTCGTAGAACTTGCGCAGCCGCGACGGCGTCGCCGTCATGATGCTGTGCTCGTTCCCGATCGGCAGCCGCACGGCGTAGCGCGAACCCTTGAAGGCCACCGGCAGCCACTCGCGCATCATCCGGTCCTCGGCGCCCTTCCGCCCGCGCCACTCCTCGCGCACCACCCCGCGCTCGTCCACCACTTCCGACGAGTCGAAGAGCTGCTCGTGCGCCCAGTCGCTCAGGATCTCGAACGCCCGGTCCACGATCCGCGGCGTGTCGGTGGGCACGGGCAGGATGTAGACGGTCTCGTCGAACCCCGTGGACGCATTGAGGTCGGCGCCGAACTGCACGCCGATCGATTGCAGGTAGCTCACGAGGTCGTTCTTCGGAAAGTGCTTCGTTCCGTTGAACGCCATGTGCTCGATGAAGTGCGCGAGCCCGAGCTGCTGGTCGGTCTCGAGGATCGAGCCCGCGTTCACCACCAGCCGCAGCTCGGCGCGCTTCTCGGGCTTGTGGTTGACGCGGATGTAATAGCGCAGCCCGTTGGGCAGCGTGCCGATGGTGACGGCGCTGTCCACGGGCAGCCGCGCGATCGTGTCGAGCGCGGCAGGGGCCTTCGCCTGCTGCGCGACGAGTGGGACGGAAATGCAGCACGCGGCAGCAGCCGCGACGATGAATCGCTTGATCATGGAAATCCCCGGCTGTCTAGCTGTCGGACTGTCGTCCTGTCCGACTGTCCTGCTGTCCGACTGTCCGACTGTCCGACTCCCTCACTGTCTTCCTTTCAGTTGCGCCAACACCTTCCCCAACGCATCGATCTCCTTCCCGTACTCCGCCCAGTTGCCAGCGCGCTGGGCGCTGATCGCCTTGTCGTAGTGGTCCTGTGCCTGCTGGAGAAGCACCGCCATCGTCACCGCCGGCGCCTTGGTCGACGGCGCCGCGAGCGCCCCCTCGCCGAGCGTGTCCGCGGCCTGCGCGTTCACCGAGACCGCCGCACCGCCGCCGAACATCGCCTCCAGCGCCTGGTCGAGCGTCTCGCCCATCACTACGCGGTTCCCGCTCGCCACCACCACGCGCTTCATTTCGGGAATCGAGCCCCCCGAGGCCCGCAGGAAGAGCGGCTGCACGTAGATCAGCGACTCCTCGATCGGGATCACGAGCAGCTC
Source organism: Gemmatimonadaceae bacterium (assembly GCA_036393095.1). Classification (GTDB taxonomy): domain Bacteria; phylum Gemmatimonadota; class Gemmatimonadetes; order Gemmatimonadales; family Gemmatimonadaceae; genus JAGWRI01. The sequence goes on from DASVWS010000089.1 coordinate 14,027, forward strand.
GCCCCGGATCACCTGCGATCCGCGCTGGTCCCAGAGCGTGATCTGCCGCGAGATGTCGGTGTCCTGATTGATGCGGTTCACGATCTGCCGCGGTCCGTACACCAGGCTCTGCTTCGGGAAGCGGTACACCATGAGCTGGCCGTAATGGTCGCCGTCCATCCGCGCCACCATCCACGCCGCCAAATTGTCCTTCCCGCGCGGGGTGAAGGGCGTCATGTAGATGAACTCCTCCCGCTTCTCGCCGGGCAGGCGCATGATCATGTGGCGCATGAACGGCGTCACGTTCGACCCCTGGTCGGTGGGCGTCGGGATCTGCCACTGGTCTTCCCGGTGGTAGAACGCGTCGGGCTCGTCCATGTGGTACGTCGCCTGCAGCGATGCCTGGATCCGGAAGAGCTGGCCGGGATAGCGCAGGTGCCGACGGATGTCCGCGGGCATCGCCGACATCGGCTGGAAGATCCCCGGGAAGATCGATTCGTACGTCCGGATCACCGGGTCTGTGGGATCGACCACGTACGCCGTGATCGCCCCGGTGTAGGCGTCGATCGTCACCTTCACGCTGTTCCGCATGTAGTTGACGTCGCCGACCGTCTCGGCGTACGGATAGCCGCTGCTCGTCGTGTATCCGTCCAGGATCCACTTCAGCTTCCCGTCGTCGGTGACCACGACGTACGGCTCGGAATCGAAGCTCAGGAAGGGCAGCGCCGTGCTCGCGCGGTCGCGGATGTTGCGGTGGTACATGATCCGCGCGTTGCCGGTGATGTCGTCGGAGAACAGGATCTTGAGCGATCCGAACTGCCAGGCGTACAGCGCGCGGCGCAGGAACGACCCCACCGGCACGCCTCCCGAGCCCGTGTACGACGTGTAGATGTTCTGGTCGCCCGACGGGTAGTCGAACTCCTTCTGCTTCGTATCCACGAACACGTAGCTGTCGGTGAGCTGGCCATAGTAGATCTGCGGCCGCGTCAGCTTGACGTCGACGTTGGACACCGGCGGCAGGTCCTTGATGAACAGCACCGGGAGCCCTTCGTCCGTCACCTGGTTCACCGGCGCCATCGTCACGCCCATGCCGTGCGTGAACGTGAGGCGGTTGTTGATGAAGGTCTGCGTGGGCAGCGAATTGGAGTTCAGTTCCCGCGCCGACAGGTGCACCTGCCGGTACTGGCCGTCGATCGTGTACCGATCGTCGTTCACCGAGACGAAATCGTAGTAGGTGCGGATTTCCTGGAGCTGCTTGAACGTCTGCTGCAGCAGGTCGCGCTCCCACAGGCGCACGTTGTCGATCGTCGGCGCGTTGGCCTTGATGTCGGCCATCGTCAGGCTCGCCTCGCCGCTCAGCGACCGCGTCTGGACGCCGTCGATCCCCCACGCCGCGCGCGTGGCCGCGATGTGGTCCTTGAGGTACGGCGTCTCCTTCGACAGTTCATTCGGCAGGACCACCAGCTTCTGCACCGCCAGCGGGACGACGCCGCGGGCCAGGATCCCCACGCCCGCGTACACGCCGACGGCGATCATCATCGAGCGCAGCAGGCGCCCGCGCAGGGCGCCGTACAGCGACAGCCCCGTTCCCGCCAGCGCCGCGAGCGCCGAGAGGCGGATGCCGGGCAGCATGAAGTGCACGTCGGTGTAGCTCGCCCCCACCAGCGGACCCGTGGTGGAATACAGCAGCTCGGCGGACCGCACGAACCAGAGGCGCAGCGCCACGAGCAGGAACAGCACCGCGAGCTGCACCCCGACGTGCAGCTCGGCGCGCCGGTCGGGCATGCCGCGCCGCGGGCCCAGCGGCAGCTCCCCGCGCAGGACGTACAGCACGCCCGTCGCGGCCAGCGCCAGCACCACGAGCGCGATCGTCACGTTCAGCACCGCCGCCACCGCGGGCAGCGTGAACATGTAGTACCCGATCTCGCGCCCGAACAGCGCGTCGCGCGTGCCCACCGTCGCGCCGTGGAACGCCTGCACGAACGTCATCCAGAGCGCCGAGAACGACACCGCCACGAGGAACGCCGCCAGCAGCGCGCCCAGCCGCAGCATGCGGGGCAGGACCTGCGACACGTCGAGCGGCGGCTGGTTCACGCGGTGGATGAACAGCGCCGGCGTCTTCCCGCCGCGGCGGGCTGCGAGCCGGATGTTGACGCCCAGGATCGCGTACGCCACCGCGCCCCCCGCCACGAAGAGGATCACGCGCCACTCCAGCGACGTCACGAAGACGGGCGTGAAGCCCACCTCGCGGAACCAGAGCCAGTCGGTGGCGAACGTCGCCAGCCACGGCACGACGAACAGCACGATGAAGACGACGGCGGCGAACGCGATCAGCAGGCGCCGGATCTCGCGCCGCATGGGAGGATTCACCCGGCGACCGGGTCCTTCGAAGGGAAGAGTCATGGCGGATTCAAGATGGCACGCCGCCGCCGGGAGCACCAACCCGGCCTCGCGCGCGGCGGCCGCTCCGCTCTTTACAATCCCGTGTCCGCGAGGCGTATTTGAGGCGCTTCCTCTTCCGCAACCTCGTCAGGAATCTCGACATGCCACGCCTGCATCACCTCTTCGGCCTCGCCGTCCTTCCCGCCGCGCTCGTGCTCCCGGCCGTCGGCCGGACCCGCGCGCCCCACCCCGCGCCGCGCGCCCTGCGCGCCGCGGCCCCCGTCGACAGCGCCCTGCTCGCCGCCTTCAAGTGGCGCAACATCGGCCCCGAGCGCGGCGGCCGGTCGATCGCCGTCTCCGGAGTGAAGGGCGAGCCGAAGGTCGCGTACTTCGGCGCCACCGGCGGCGGCCTCTGGAAGACCACCGACGGCGGCGAGCAGTGGGCCCCCGTCACCGACGGCCAGATCACGAGCGCGTCCGTGGGCGCGGTCGGCGTGTCGGAGACCGATCCCAATGAAGTGATCATCGGCACCGGCGAGTGCGAGATTCGCGGCAACATCATGCCGGGCGACGGGATGTACCGCTCCACCGACGCCGGCAAGACCTGGACGCACGTCGGATTCGAGAACACGGATGCCATCTGCAAGGTGCGCGTCGATCCCACCGACGCGAAGATCGTGTACGCGGCGGTGTTCGGGAAATACGCCGTGCCGAGCCGCGACCGCGGCGTCTACAAGAGCACCGACGGCGGCGTGACCTGGAAGCAGGTGCTCTTCCGCAACGACAGCACCGGCGCGATCGACGTCGAGATCGACCGCACCCATCCCAACGTCGTCTACGCCGCGCTCTGGCAGGCGTATCGCAAGGAGTACACCGCCTGGTCCGGCGGCGCGGGGTGCGGACTGTTCAAGTCCACCGACGGTGGCGCAACCTGGACCGAGATCACGCGCAACCCGGGGCTCCCGTCGGGCATCGACGGCAAGATCGGCATCGCGGTCTCCCCGGCCAACTCGAACCGCGTGTACGCGCTGGTCGAGAACGCCAACGGCGGGCTCTTCCGCTCCGACGACGCCGGCGCCACCTGGACGATGGTCAACGACAGCCACGACATCCGCCAGCGCGCCTTCTACTACACGCACGTCTACGCCGATCCGAAGGACGAGAACCTCGTCTACATGCAGAATACGAGTCTGTTCAAGTCCACCGACGGCGGAAAGACGCTCACCTCGCTCCGCGGCACGCACGGCGACTTCCACGATCTGTGGATCGATCCCGACAACGGCGCGCACATGGTGGTCGGCAACGACGGCGGCGGCGCCGTGACCACCGACAGCGGCAAGACCTGGACCGCCGAGACCTACTCGACGGCCCAGCTCTACCACGTGGCCGCGACCGTCGGCTACCCGTACGACGTCTGCGGCGCCCAGCAGGACGACGGCACGATCTGCGTGTCCAGCACGGCGGGGCTCGAGCGCAACGGCTTCGGCTTCGGCCGCGGGCGCGGCGGCCGCGGCGGCGCCGCCGAGACCTACAGCGCCGGCGGCGCCGAGCCCGGCTACATCGCCCCCGACCCGCTCGACCCCGACGTGTTCTTCTCCGGATCCAACAACGGCGGCTTCCTGGAGCGGCTCAACCGCCGCACCGGCGAATCGCGCGAGGTCAATCCGTATCCGCTCATGTTCTCCGGCGAACCCTCCAGCGCGCTCGTCGAGCGGTGGCAGTGGACGTATCCGATCATCTTCTCGCCCCTCGACCCGCACCTGCTGTACACGAGCTCGCAGCACCTGTGGAAGACCACCAACGGCGGCCAGACCTGGACGCGGATCAGCCCCGACCTCACGCGGCACGATCCGGCCACCATGGGCCCCTCCGGCGGCCCGATCACGCACGACATGAACGCCCCCGAGGTGTACGCGACGATCTTCGCCATCGGGCCGTCGAAGAAGGACGTCAACGTCATCTGGACCGGCTCCGACGACGGACTGATCTACGTCACGCGCGACGGCGGCGCGCACTGGGCCAACGTCACGCCCAAAGACATGCCGGACTTCGGCCGCGTGAGCCAGATCGACGCCTCGGCGTTCGACGGCGGCGCCGCGTACGTGGCCGTGAAACGCCCCCTGCTCGAGGACAAGGCGCCGTACATCTTCCGCACGCACGACTACGGCAAGACGTGGACGAAGATCGTCGCCGGCATCGGCCCCGACGACTACGTGCACGTCGTGCGCGAGGACCCGAGCCGAAAGGGACTGCTGTTCGCCGGGACGCAGCACGGTGTGTACTTCTCGTATGACGACGGCGACCACTGGTCGCCGCTCTCGCTCAACCTGCCCGACCTCCCCGTGTCGGACCTCATCGTCTATCGCCACGACCTCGTGATCTCCACGATGGGTCGCGGGTTCTACGTCCTCGACGACATCGTGCCGCTCGAGCAGTACGCGCCCGCCGTCGAGGCGGCGAGCGACGCGTATCTGTTCGCGCCGCCGCCGGCCATCCGCTCCACCGACGGGGCGAAGATCACGTACTGGCTCAAGCATCCGGCGCAGCAGGTCACGCTCGAAATTCTCGACGGCGCCGGCAAGGTGATCCGCGCCTACAAACCCGACACCGCCACCGCCAACGGCGGCCGCGGGCGCGGCGGCTTCCGCCGCTTCGGTGGTCCCGCGGCGCCGCCGAAGAAGGGGGGCGTGAACCACTTCACCTGGGACCTGCGCTACGAAGACGCCACCGGCTTCCCGGGCATGATCCTGTGGGGCGGCGGCACGCAGGGGCCCGCTGCGCCGCCGGGCCGCTACGCCGTGCGCCTGCTCGTCGACGGCCACACGTACAGCCAGCCGATCACCGTCCGGCGGAATCCGCTGTTCACCGACGTCACCGACGCCGACCTGCAGGCGCAGTTCGCGCTCGGCATCAGAATTCGCGACAGGCTGTCGCAGGCGAACCAGGCGGTGATCGACGTGCGCAACGTGAAGGGCCAGGTGCAGGACCGGCTCAAGCAGTCGGACGACGCCACCCTCAAGCAGCTCGGCGAGCGCCTGGACGATCACGCCGGCGCCGTCGAGGCGAACATCTACCAGGTGAAGAACCAGAGCGGCCAGGACCCGCTCAATTTCCCGATCAAGATCAACAACCGCATCGCCACGCTGCTCAGCTCGGTGAACCAGGGCGACGGCCGCCCCATCGGCAACGCGGCGCCGATCTTCGACTACCTGAGCGGGAAGCTGAAAGTGCAGACCGATGCGCTCGCGAAGGTGTGGGCCACCGATCTCGCCGCGTTCAACGCCCAGGCGAAGAAGCTCGGGCTCCCACCCATCAACCCCAATTGCGCGCCGGGACAGGTGTGCGGCATCGTGCCCTGATTCATTGCTGACGGCGACGCGACACGCGAAGAGCGGCGTTCCTCCGGGGGCGCCGCTCTTCGCGCATCCGGCCGTATCGTCGCGGACCCCCCTACACGCCGCCCTGAGAATCTCCGACTCACCGGCGGATGGAATCCTGCGACCTTCTTCGAGCAACGCCCGTGCCGACGACGGCCGGAGCCCCCCTACTTAGTGGAGAGTCTTCCTATGCGCGTTACTCGTATGGTTGGGTCGATGCTCTGCGTGCTCGCACTGCCAGCGCTCGCGGCAGCCCAGACCTCAACGCCCAAGATCTCGTATGGGATCCTCGGCGGCGTGAACGTGGCCACGGCCACGGGCAGTGATATCCCCAATAAAAGCAATCTCATCGCCTATGCCTTCGGCGCGTTCGTCCGGTTCCCGTTCGACGCCACGTGGGCCATCCAGACCGGCGCCGAGTATTCGGTGAAGGGCGTGAAGGCGACGGACGAGACCACCACCCCGCCCACGGACCTCAAGCTCGAGCTCAAGTACATCGAGGTCCCCGTGTTCCTGCGCGGGATGACGGATCTGGATCCGAAGGTGAAATGGTACGGTGAAGTGGGCCCGGTCTTCAGCTTCAAGACGGCGTGCACCACGACCGGTACGCAGAATGGCGTCAGCGTCTCGGTGAGCTGCAGCGACCTCGGGAACTTCAAGTCCTACGACATCGGTGCCGCGGTCGGCACGGGCCTCGAAATCCCGATGAACGACCAGGCCTTCCTGGTCGGCGCCCGGTACAACTTCGGCATGGTCAACGTGAGCGATCAGGGCTCGAACAAGAATCGCAACCTGCAATTCCTGGTCGGCTGGAAGTTCTGACCTCCCTCCGCGTCGCGCACGCAGCCCTGCGTGCGCGGCGCCCGCCCGCCGCGCAATCGCCGTCCGCCGGGGCGCGCGTGCGACACGCGCGGCGGCGGATCGGCCGGTCGGCTCACGGCTGCGGCGTGAGGGCGACGGTCAGCTTCTGCGTTGCCACGCCGCCGCACCCGCACCGCTGAGGCGGCACCGGCGCCACTTGAACCACGCGCTGCTGCGACTGGTAACCCGGCGCACTCACCGCCAGGGTGTATTCGCCGGCGGGCCCCCACACGTCACACGTGGTCGTCGTACCGGAGCTGCAGTACCCCGGCCCCTGCATCGCGCCCGTCACCGCGACGGCGACGTTCGCCACGGGCCCGCCATCCACCGCCGACGCGACGGTCATCTGCACAGCGAGTGGAAGCGCGCACGCGACGGCAACGGTCGGCAACGCCGTACACACCTGCTCGCGGCCGCCGCCCCCATCGCAGGCGCAGAGCGCCAGGACGACTCCTGCCCCACGCGCCATCCGGCCGCACCACCTCGGCTTCGCCATCGCTCGCCCCCCCCTTCGTCGACGTCTCGTAGGGGCCCAACCGGGCGGCGCCGCACGGAGGTCACCCGCTCGTGGCTCCGGGCCCGGGCCGCTCTTGCGGCATGGGCGGCCCGCTCATAGCTTCTGCTGCCCGAACATAAGCCGAAGCTGCCGGGAGCCGGCTCGTCCACACACACCACCGCGAGGATTCCCGCCATGCCCGCCACCGCGCCCGATGTCTTTCTCACGCCCAAGGCCCTGCTCGACCACTGGCAAGGCCACCGCCGCCTGACCCGCCGAACCATCGAAGCGTTTCCCGACGAGCAATTCAACACGTTCGCCATCGGCGGCATGCGGCCCTTCGGCACGATGGCCGTGGAGCTGCTCCGCATGGCCGCCCCCACGGTCAAGGGCGTGCTCACTGGCGACTGGTCGGAGGGCGTGCGCGCCGAACCCATGCCCAAGGCCGACCTGCTCCGGCACTGGGACGAGAGCACCGCGCAGATGAACGACCTGTGGCCCAAAATCCCCGCCGCGCGCTTCCACGAACGGATCAAGGCGTTCGGCCAGTACGAGGACGTGGCATCGCGGCTCATCATGTACGTCGTCGACAACGAGGTGCACCACCGCGCGCAGGGATACGTCTATCTGCGCGCCCTCAACATCGAGCCGCCGCACTTCTGGGAGCGCGACTAGCGATCGCCGCGTCGCCGCCCGGTCGATGCACATCGGCCGGGACGGCGGCGCCGCGGCGTTCGCCATCGGCGCCGGCTCGCGCTATCGTTGGCGCATCCATCACGTTCGGAGTCCCACGCCATGCGTCATCTCGGTCTCGCTCTCGCCCTCTTCGCGTCCGGAGCCGCGCGCCACGCGTCGCCCATGCCGCAGGCAGCTCCACGCTTCGAGATCTCCTTTCCTGCCTCGGTCCACGCGCACCCGATCACCGGCCGCGTCTTCATTGCCATCGGCCGCGATTCGGCGCCCGAACCCCTCGCCAACGCCGGATCGTTCACCAACAGCTCGCCGCTCTTCGGGCTCGACGTGAGCGAACTCGCCCCCGGGCAGGCGGCGGTGATCGACGCCTCGACCCTCGGCTACCCGCTCAGTTCGCTGTCCGACATTCCCGCCGGCGACTACTGGGTGCAGGCGGTGATGAACGTGTACACCGAGTTCCATCGCGCCGACGGGCACACCATCTGGGCGCACATGGATCAGTGGGAGGGCCAGAACTTCGTCACGTCGCCCGGCAACCTCGTGAGCGTGCCGATGCGGATCCACTTCGATCCGCACGCGGCGAGCGACGTGAAGATCTCACTCACCACGGTGAACCCGCCGGTACAGGTGCCGCCCGACACCAGGTGGGTGAAGCACGTGAAGATCCAGAGCGCGCTCCTCACCAGGTTCTGGGGGCATCCCTTCTATATCGGCGCCACCGTGCTGCTGCCGGCGGGATACGACACGCACCCCGGTGTGCAGTACCCGGTCGTCTTCCAGCAGGGGCACTTCGGCCTCGGAGCGCCGCTCGGCTTCAACCCCGACAGCTTCCCGCTGTCGCCGCAGTACCAGGCGCTCATCGCGTCGTACAACCTCGCGCCGGGCTGGGTGTTCGCGCGCCAGTGGATGGGCCCGGGCATGCCGCGCTTCATCGCCGTCACCTTCCAGCACCCCACGCCCTACTTCGACGATTCGTACGCCGTCAACTCCGCCAACAACGGCCCCTACGGCGACGCGATCATGACCGAGCTGATTCCCTACCTCGAGTCGCACTTCCGCATGATCCGCGCGCCGTACGCGCGCGTGCTCACCGGCGGATCCACGGGCGGCTGGGAGTCGATCGCGCTGCAGATCCACCACCCGAAATTCTTCGGCGGCACGTGGACCCTGTACCCCGACCCGGTGGACTTCCATCACTACGGCTCGTTCGACGCCTATGCCGACACGAATGCGTTCGTCGTCTCGCGCCACGGCATCGCGCCCTTCGATCCCACCAGCGTCTGGTTCCACCCCGAGCGGTTCGTCATGCGCGACAACGACGGCCAGCCCTGGCTCAGCATCCGCCAGATGAGCCAGCTCGAAGCCGTGCTCGGCAGTCACGGCCGCTCCGGCGAACAGTTCGAGGCCTGGGACGCCGTGTACGGTCCCGTCGGCCCCGACGGCTATCCCGTGCCGCTCTGGAACAAGCGCACCGGCCACATCGATCCCGCCGTGATCGCGTACATGCGTGATCACGGATACGATCTCACCGCGTACCTGGCGAAGAACTGGAAGACCGTCGGTCCCGACCTCGTCGACAAGATCCACGTCGACGTGGGCGACATGGACAACTTCTATCTGAACCTCGCCGTCATGGACCTGCAGCACTTCCTCGAAAGCACGAGCGATCCGCACATACCCGGCGTGTTCCGATACGGGCGTCCGGAAAAGGGGCATGGGTGGCAGCACGTCCCCAATGCGGAAATGCTGAAGGAGATGGCGGCCGCCATCACGAGGCACGCGCCGCCCGGCACCAACACGAACGCCTGGAAGTACTAGCCCCGGCCGTGGCGCACCCGCCGTGCACGCCGCGCCGTCGCGACGCGCACGGCGCGACCGCCGCGCGTCACCGGGAAAGCTTCGCGTCCTGGATCAGCGGCTGGAACAGCTCCACCGGATTCCCCGACGGATCCTCGACGATCGTCTGCCGGCCGCCGACGCCGGTGACGATCGCGTTGCGGAACGAGGCGCCGGCGGAGCGGAGCCGGGCGACCAGGTCGTCCAGGTCGTCGGTCTCGATCGCGAACCGGTTCCATCCGCCGGGCGCCTGCACCGTGCCGTCGGGCATCGCCTGCCCGCCGCCGCCCTGCGGATTGGGGGCGCTGAGCACGAGACGCAGGTCGCCGCGCTCGAGCATCGCGAACGGCGGGGCGGGGTGCATCACGAGCCTGAACCCGAGGTGCGTGGTGTAGAACGCGATCGCGGCATCGACGTCGTGCACGATGTACCGAACTTGAACCGTGGGCATGGCCGCTCCGACTCTTCGTCCTCGTTGATCATGCGAATCTGCGCGGCGGGGCGCGCGACCACAACACACGAACGCCTGCCCGGGCTCTCCGCCTGCCGGGCCCATGTTGCGCGGGATTCATCCACCGCCTTCCGTCCGTGCGAACGGGGGGCGGTGAACTTTTTCCGGCCTCCGTCCGTCCCAACGACGGAGCATGCTGAACCCTCCACCCTCAACCCTCTTGCCCCCTTCCCGTGTTGACGACCTCCAGCTCCACCTCCTGGTGCTCCGTTGCCAGGCGGGAGACGAGCAGGCGTTCGGCGCTCTGCTCGATCGGTTTGGGAGCGCCACGCGGCGGTACCTGCGGGGCCTCGTGGGCGACGCCGCCGACGACGTCCAGCAGGACGTCTGGCTCACCGTCTATCAGAAGCTGGCGCAACTCGCCGACCCGCGGGCCTTCCGCACATGGCTGTATCGTACGGCGCGCCACCGGGCGCTCGACCAACTGCGCGCCCAGCGGCGCGAGCGCGAGCTGTTCGTCGATGACGCGGGCGCCGACGCCGCCGACCCCGGCGCCGACGACGGCGCCGGCCCGGCGCTCGACACCGAGCTGCTGGCCGAGACGATCGCCGGACTCGGCCCCCTGCACCGCGAGGCCCTCTTGCTTCGCTACCGCGACGGGCTTGCGTACGCCGAAATCGCCGTCGTCGTCGGCTGCTCCATCGGGACCGTCCGTTCCCGCATCCACTACGCGCGCAAGCGGCTGCGCGCCGCCGTCACCGCGCCGTCCGTAGCGTCCGCTCCGACGTCGCTTCCCGCTCCGATTCACCCATGCGAGGCCACTCATGACTGACACCGCTGCCCGCTCCGACGCCGTCTGGAGCACCATCGAACAGAACAAGCGCACCGACCGCTTCATCCGCCGCATCGGCATTGTGGGTTGGAGCGTGACCGTGCTCGCCCTTCTCGGCTACGGGATCATCGTTGGCTTTCAGGTGGCGAACCTGGTCAAACTCGGCGCCGTCGGCGCGGTGAGTGGGCTGATGATCGGCGGCGCGCTCACCCCCCTCATCGTCGTCGTCGGATTGTTGGCCCTGCTCATCGCCGTGCTGGCCACCATCGGCAGCTTCGTGCGGATGCGCACCACGAACCTCGCCGAGATCCAGCTCCGGCTGGCGGCGCTGGAGGAACTGCTCACGACGCGCAACCACGAGGCCTGAGCGCGAATGCCCGTGCCGTCCCGGCACGGGCGTCGGGTTCTCCGGCAGGGACTGGCGCTCAGTGCCCGGCCACCGGGTGCGGCGCGTAATGCTCCTCGAGCGCGGCGATCTCCTCCGGCGCAAGTTTCACCTCCAGCGCGGCGACCGCCGCTTCGAGGTGCGGCATCTTCGTGGCCCCGATGATCGGCGCCGTGACCCCGGGCTTCTGAAGCAGCCAGGCCAGCGCAAGCTGCGCGTGCGGCAGCTTCCGCCGCTGCGCCAGCGCGTCGAGCGCCGACATCACACGTCCGTCGGCCTCTTCCATGGCGGCGTACAGCGTCTTGCCGAAGCGGTCCGCTTCGGAGCGCTTCGTGGGCTCCGCCCTGGGCGGGCGCGCCAGCCGCCCGCGCGCCAGCGGGCTCCACGGAATCATGCCGACCCCCTGGTCGTGGCAGAGCGGCGCCATCTCGCGCTCCTCTTCGCGGTACAGGAGGTTGTAGTGGTTCTGCATCGAGACGAACCGCGTCCACCCGTTGCGGTCGGCGGCCGCCTGCGCTTTGGCGAACTGCCATGCATACATCGACGACGCCCCGATGTAGCGCGCCTTCCCCGCCCGCACCACGTCGTGGAGCGCCTCCATCGTTTCCTCGATCGGCGTGTTCGGATCCCAGCGGTGGATCTGATACAGATCCACATAGTCGGTGCCGAGCCGCCGGAGGCTCGCGTCGACCTCGTGGAGAATCGCCTTGCGCGACAGCCCCTGGCCATTCGCGCCGGCGCGCATGCGCCCCCACACTTTGGTGGCGAGCACGATCTCGTCGCGGCGGGCGAACTCGCGCAGCGCGCGTCCCGTGATCTCCTCGCTCGCCCCGTACGAGTAAACGTTGGCGGTATCGAAGAAGTTGATCCCCAGCTCGAGCGCCCGCTTGTAGAACGGGCGCGAATCCGCTTCGGGCAGCACCCAGGCCCAGCGCCCCGACTCTCCGGGCAGCGATGCGGCCGGGTCGCCGTAACTCATGCACCCGAGACAGATGCGCGACACCTCGACCCCGGTATCGCCCAATCGCGTGTATTCCATGAAATCCTCGGCAATGGTCCTGCGCGTTCGT
>DASVWS010000090.1:0-8786 GCA_036393095.1 Gemmatimonadaceae bacterium
ACCGCCAGGACCAGCGACCTCTTCATCGATCAGTTGACCCCGCGGAAGAACGCATCGTGCGTCAGGAAGTTCTCGAGCCAGCCGCTGGGCGACGTGCCGTGCAGGACGATCGGCCCGCGGTGGGTGGCGGGTGTCGCACTCGCTTCGGCCGTGATCACCAGCAGGAAGTTGTTCAGGTCGGTAGTCCCGACCACCGTCATGCCGTCGCGCACCGGTCCCAACCGCTTCCATTGCGAGAGATCGGGGCTGACCTGCCAGGCCACGTACGCCGTGTACGCCCCGAGTGACGACGGCGCGGGCAATCCCTTGATGTTGATGCGCACGTCATACCGGTCGATGCCATCCACGGTGACCGCGATTCCGAACGGCGACGAGGCGTAGAACAGGCGCGCCTCGCCCGTGGTCTTCGCGGTGCGCGGCGTGTTGAACAGCGGTACGTCGTACGGCCCCTCGCGGCGGCTCGGAGCCTGCGACTGCGCCGCCGCCGGAAGAGCGAGCAGCGCGAGACATCCGGCCGCCCGGACGAGCGCGCGGCCCGACGGCCGGCGCCCGCCCGAACGACGAACGGTGGAACGATGGATCACTTCGAGCCCGCAGGACCGTGATCGTAGTCCTGCACGCTGGAGATGTTCGCCACGCCGTACTTGGCGCCGTTCCAGCCGGTGAAACCCTTGAGGCGGAACAGCCACAGGCCGGTGCGCATGTCGGACAGCGCGATCAATCCGTCGCGGTTGCGCACGTCCACGCCGAACGCCCCCTGCTCCACGCTGATCGTGCTCTCCCACCCGTTGTCCGGCGTGCCGCCGAAGCCGTGCATGTGCTCGCAGTGGACGTTGCAGGTGAAGTACCACCCGTCGGTGTGCGGCTGCGAGGGGTTCTTGAGGTCGAACACGTAGAAGCCGTCCTCGTACGCCGAAACGAACACGTACGGCCAGCGGACCTCGTGGTTGTGCGACAGGTCGCGCCAGTCGGCGGCCCAGCCGGCGATCGGCACGTCGATGTTCTTGGTCTTGCCCGACTGCCCGGGCTCCAGATCCCAGATGCGCAGCGGCGTGTACTCGTATTCCGTCTCCGTCACCGCGTACCGGCCGTCGGGCGACGGCGTGAAAGTGTGCGCGATGTCGAGGCCGAGGCCCGTGATCGTGAACAGCTGCTTGGGGTTCTTGATATCGGTGATGTTCCACACCGAGTAGCCGCCCAGCCCCGCGCCGTAGAACTTGTCCTCGTGCGCACCCGGATCGTAACCGATGTAGAAGTCGTGATAGCTGCCCGTGCCCATCTGCTTGAACGGCGTGGGATTCGGGATGCGGCTCACGATCCACTCGCTCTCCGGCGCGCCGCTCACGACCTTGTCCATGTCGTACACCAGCGCGTCACCCTCGTTGGCCGTCGTCACGTAGTACACGTGGCCGTCGGAGTGCTTGTACGCGAACGTGTTGTGGAAGCCGCCCGGCGCCTGCGGGTACCGGATGCGCGCCACGACCTTCACCTTCGACGAGTCCGGCAGGCCCGTGACGTCGAAGATCACCGCGCCGAGGTCGGCATCGGGACTCCCCTGCATGAACTGGTACGACTGCGCGAAGTAGTACTTGTTGCCGATCTTGAAATACTTGCCGTCCATCGCGCCGATGCCGCGGTGCAGCTCCGGATTCTCGATCGTCCAGCTCCACACCTCCCTGGGCTGCTTCTCGTTGCGCGTGTCGTACGCCTGCACGTTGAAGTGCGTGAAGCCGGAGATGTAGACGTACGGCCGGCCGGGATCCTGCTCCATCTCGATGTCGGACGCCTTCCAGTCGCCCGGGTTGTTCACGACGTGGGCCACCAGCTCCACGGACTTGCTGCCGCCGTGCTTCTGGTTGAACGGAATGACGGTCATTCCGGGGTCCTGTGCCGGCAGTGCAACGGCGATTCCGAGCAGGGCCAGGACGAGGGGAGTTCTACGCATGCGGGTCCTCGCGGGGTGGGTGGGCGGGGGGAGCGGAGATTATGCGCCCGCCTGGCCCGCGTGGCAAGCCTTGCCGCGAGATCTTACCGAAGCCGTGCAGCCGGCGGCGCACTACCCCTCGAGCGTCCGCCGCATGGCGCCCGCCATCGAGAGCGCGCCGGGCGACCCGTCCGCCTCGAGCGCCACCACCACGCTCTCGCGATCGGCCGCGGACCGGTTCTGGTTGAGCTTCCACTTGCCCACCAGCCGGCGCACCGGAATCTCGATCCCCACCACGGCGCCCACCATCTTCTCGATGAAATCCGCAGGCGCGTCGGACATCTCCCACGCCGGCGAGCGCCCGGCTTCATTGACCCGCACCAGTTCGGCGAGGTGCCGTTCGAGCCAGGCGCGATCCTCGATCGCCATCGCCGGCCCGTGCGCGTGCACCACGGCGTAGTTCCAGGTGGGCACCACCTTCCCGTCCAGCTCCTGCTTGCTCGGATACCACGAAGGCGAGATGTAGTGGTCCGGCCCGTGGAACACGACGACGGCCTCCGTCCGGCTCCCGAGGGCGCGCCACACCGGATTGCCCCGCGCCACGTGCGCGCGCAAGGTGCCCAGCGGCGCCGGCTCGGCGTCGATCACGAACGGCACGTGGTTCACCTCGAGCCCCGACGGCGTGGCCACGACGAACGTGGCGAAGGGATGCGCGCGCATCAGCTCGTGAAGCGCGGCGGAGTCTGGCTGGGCGAAGTGGTTCGGGACGTACACGGGTGTGAGGGCTGAGGGTTGAGAGTGGGTTCGGCGGTATGGCGCGCCTGGCGCGCAACTCTTCGGGTTCGACTGGCTACGAACAGGAAACGGATTTGACGGATCGGAACGGACGGGAGCGGACGGACTCCGTGAACCAACGGGTGGCCACTGCCAACTGACGACTGTTGACTGTCTACTGCCTACTGCTCACTGCTCACTGCTCACTGCCGACTGTAGTATTCTGTCGTTCTGTACGTCATTGCCCAGCGTGAACGTCCACGCCCCCACGTCTGCGAACCCGCACTTCTTATAGAAGGCGATCGCGCGCGCATTGCGCTCCCACACGCCGAGCCAGAGCGCGTCGGCGCCCATCGCGACGGCGGACCGGCGCGCCGCATCCATCAGGCGATACGCAAGCCCCGTCCCCTGCCACGGGCCGTCCACGTAGAAGCGCTGTACTTCCACCGGCCGCGCGGCGTGCACGCACGCCGGCGCTTCGCCGCGCCGCAGCTTCGCGTAGGCCGCGAACCCGCGGTCCTGCTCGGCGATGAGCATCGCCGCCTCGCCGTCGCCGATCTCGCGGCGCTGGATCTCCTCGGAGAAGTGCGTGCGCAGGTGCAGCGCCATGTCCGCTTCCGTGTTGAACGCCTCGTACGTCTCGCGGAAGGTGCGCGCGCAGAACTCGGCGAGCGCCGCGGCGTCCGACGGCTCGGCGCGGCGGATGACCGCCGCGTTCATTGCCCGCGCTCCGATTCCACCGCCCGCCGCTCCGTCTCGCGGTCGAGCAGTTCCCGCAGCCGCTCGAGGAGCGGGTCTCCGGCCGTGAAGCGCCGGCCGTAGCCCAGGTTGAAGCGATAATCGAAATCCGCCGGGTTGTCGCCCTGCGTGTGCTGCAGGATCGTCTCCAGCTTGTCGAGCGCCTTGGCCAGGCGCGCCTCGGGGGTCGCCGCCTCCTCGTACTCGTCCCACAGCGCGACGATCTCGTCGCGGCGCGCGGCCGGGAGCGTGGCGACGAGCGACACGAGGTCGGCGCGCTCGCCGGCGGCCTTGGTCGCCAGGGGATCCTCGCGCAACCGCCGCGCCTGCTCGGGCGCCGGAATGTCGCCGCGCACCGCCTCGCCAAGGTCGTGCACGATGCAGATGCGCACCAGCCGCGCGAAGTCCACGTTGGAAAACTCCGGCGCGAGCACCATGGCCATGAGACACAGCCGCCAGCTGTGCTCGGCCGTGCTCTCGCGTTCGCCCGCTGAAGTGTAGGCGCTGCGGTGCGTCGCCTTCAATCGCTCGGCGGCACGCAGAAAATCGAGAATTCCCTCGAGGTCGGCGGCGGGCATGGCGCAAATCTAATTCGCTCCGGCGCGTTGCCGATCCCGCGCCCCGCCCGCAGATTTCCGCACTCGCAGTTCCCACCCCGGAGGAATGCCGTGTCCCGCTCACTGTCCGCGCTCGCCCTCGCCCTCACCGTCGCCGCGCCCGCGCTCGCGCAGGGCGGGAGCGCCGCGCGCGCCCGTCAGAAGCCCGTGTGGCCCGACGAGGGCCCCGCCGTCTGGGCGCCCCGCCCCACCACGCCGGACATCACCGCCAACGACCTCCGCACCCGGCTCTACGGCTTCGCCGACGATTCCATGCAGGGGCGGCTCATCGGCACCCTCGGCAACTACAAGGGCACGGCGTACATCGCGAGCGTGTTTCGCAAGCTTGGCCTGAAACCCGCGGGCGAGAACGGCACCTACTTCCAGGACATGCCCTTCGGTCCGCAGGGCTACGCGAAGAGCGCGTCGCACCTCTCCGTGGGCGGCGCGCCGCTCGACGCCGGCGCCGACTGGGTTCCCCTTCCGCCCTCACCCGGCAGCGACATCGGCCGGCGCGCGTCGGTGATCGGCGTGCCCGCGGTGTTCGCGGGCCGATTCGGCGACACCGCCGTCGCGCTCGATCGGGCCGCGTTCCGCAACAAGGTCGCCGTGTTCATGGACGGGCCGCCGACGGGGCGGTTCCGCCGCCGCCCCGCCGGACCCGGGCAGCGCTGCGATTCCCTCCCCGACCGTTTCGGCGCCGAAGCCGCGGTGCTGGCCGACCGCGCGGCGGCCGCGCAGGCCGCTGCCGGCGACCCGCGCATCGCCTCGCTCGGCGCCGCCGCGGTGTTGTTCGTGGATCTGGACCAGATGCCCCCCGAGGTGCGCGACGCGGCATTCGCCACACGCAGCGCGATGCAGCCCGCCGGCCCGCAGGGGCCCCCGGCCGCGGCGATCTCGTCGGCCGCCGCCGAGCGGATCTTCGGGCGTCCGGTGGATGGGCTGGCCGTGGGGACCGCCGGCGCGCCCGTCTCCGCGCAGTGGGCATACGAGTTCCATATGTCGCAATGGCCGGCGCGCAACGTGATCGCGATCCTGCCCGGCTCCGATCCGGCGCGCGCCGGCGAGTACGTGCTCGTGAGCGCGCACAACGATCACGTGGGGATCAACAGCCAGGTGGTGGACCACGATTCGCTGCGCGCGGTGAACATGGTGACGCGGCGCCAGGGGGCGAACGACCCCGCGTGCCGCCCGTCGCCGGCGCAGCAGCACGAGATCGATTCGCTGATCGCGCGGGCGCGCGCCATCCGTCCGCCGCGGAAGGACTCGATCATGAACGGCGCCGACGACGACGGCTCCGGCACCGTGATCATGCTCGAGATCGCCCAGAAGTTCGCGAGCGAGCATCCGGCGCGCTCGATTCTCTTCGTCTCCCACGAGGGCGAGGAGGCGGGCCTGCTCGGCTCCAAGTGGTTCACCGACCATCCCACGATTCCGCTCGACTCCATCGCCGCGGCACTCAACATGGACATGGAAGCCAAGGGACGCGTGGACCAGGTGAAGTTCGGCGGACCGACGTCCATACAGATTCTCGGATCGCGGCGGCTCTCCTTCGAATTCGGCGACATCATCGACTCGGTGAACGCGGTGCGGCCGGTGGTGATGGCCATCGACCACACGTGGGACGTGCCGGAGAACCCGCTCAACCGGTTCTGCCGCAGCGACCAGGTGAACTACGTGCATCACGACGTGCCGGTGGCGTATTTCTCGACCGGATACTCGGAGGACTATCACCAGCAGACCGACGAGCCCGAGTACGCGGACTACGATCACATGGCGCGGATCGGCAACTTCCTGCACCAGGTGATGATGGCGATCGCCGACCGGAAGGAGCGGCCGAAGATCACGGGGCCGCAGCCGGGGTATCCGCAGTGTCGGTGACACAGTCGGACAGTAGACAGTCGGACAGCTGGACCGTCGGACAGTCGGACAGTAGACAGCCGGTGAACTCCCGTCAGCGCCGCAGGGTGTCGAGCCGGCTGGCCTTTTCGTGCTCCCCGAGGGCGCGGTAGATCTTCGCCCATTCCGACGGGCTTCCCAACGGAATGGACTCATGGTAGCCGGTCACGATCGTCCTGCACGTGACGGTCTCATCGCCGTCGCGCACGGCGAACCCGCCGATGAGGTCGATCTCGCTCGAGCCCACGGTGAGCGCGAACGCAAACCGGCTCACGAAGGGGCCGGAGCGGCCGAGCCGTTCGTGCGGGTAGTTGCGCACGACCGGCAGGACGGCGGATTCCGGGGCGTCCGTGGTGACGTCCCAGTCGTGGACATCGACCTCGGCGCCCAGGAAGCGCAGGAGGCCGCTGCCGCCGAGGGCGTGCGGGATGCCCGCGGCGGTGAGGGCCGCTGAGAGGGCGGCGAGGTCGGCGTAGTGCACGGTCATGAGCGTGTGCTCGAGTGGGCGCGCCGGTCTTGCGCAGCGGGGCGGTGTCGCCGCTGAAGTCAGGCGAGCTGCTTGACGTCGACCAGGCCGCCCACGCTCCACGCCGAGAGTTCCGAGCGCGTCGCGAGCCATCGCCGGGTGGAGACGCGATCGCTCTCCGTGGCCTGGGCGCCGTCGCCCATCACGACGAGCGTCTGCGGCGCCGCGCCGGCGTCGCTGCGCTCGCTGTAGAGGGCGTGGTGATCGAGGAACGCGCGCCATTCCGTCCAGAATGCGTGGCGACCGTCGCCGCCCAGGCCGGGGCGGAATTCGAAGTCGACGAGAAAGCCGAAGGTGGGACAGGGGGCGGTCATTGGAAGGCGGGGAATCGGATTTCAATACGATGACGGAACGCTGCAAGGCCATCGCTCACTTCGCCGCTCCTTGCGGGAGGCCCAGGGTCTTCCGGAACCGCGCGAGCGCCCGGTCCACGTAGCTCCAATCGTGGTGGGCCCGCGCCAGCACCAGCGCGCCCTCCACCGTTACGATGAACTGCTCGGCGATCTCCGCCGCGTCCTTGCGCTTCTTCCCGCTCACCAGCGGCAGGAAGCCGTCGGTCAGCCGCTCGGCCACCGAGCGGAATCGCGCCGACACCGCGTTGGCGATGGTGGGGTTCGTCTCGGCGAGCTCCAGGGCGAAGGTGCCCATCAGGCATCCGCCTCCCCACATCGTGCCGGCGGAGTCGATCAGGTGGTCCACCAGCGCCCGCGCGTGCCGGCGCGGATCGCTGCCGGGCGTCGGCGCCTGGCCGATGATCGCGAGATTCCGTTCGTAGTAGTCGTCGAGCAGGGCCAGCCCCAGGTCTTCCTTGGACGAGAAGAAGTGGTAGAAGTTCCCCTTGCTCACGCTGGCGCGCGCGCAGATTTCGTCGACCGTGGTGCCGGCGTAGCCCTTGGCGAGCATTTCGGCTTCGGCGGCTTCGAGGAGTTTGTCGCGGGAGGTCTTTTTGAGCGGCATGGGCGGAGGCTAAACCGACTGGTCGGTAACGTCAAGCGGCGGGTCCGCGGGCCCGAACGCGTCGGCTACTGCCTCGGTGGCGGCTGCCAGAGCTCGACCTTGTTCCCCTCGGGATCCATCACCCACCCGAACTTCCCGAACTCGGAGTCGTCGGTCCTGTCCAGCACGTGGCACCCCTCGTCCCGCAGCGCCTCGAGCAACCCGGCCAGGTCGTCCACCCGGTAGTTGACCATGAACGACGAGGTGCTCGGCGCGAACTGCTTGCTGTCGGCAGCGGCGACGGACCAGACCGTCATCCCGCCCGTGGGATTGCCGGCGTCGTCGGTCCACGTGAACGCGGTGCCGCCCCAATCCTGGACGTCGATGCCGAGGTGCCGCTGGTACCAGGCGCGCAGCGCCACGGGGTCCTTGGCGCGGAAGAAGATGCCGCCGATGCCGGTGACGCGCTTCACGTGAGACTCCGATCCGGGGGTCGCACCCAACATGGTCGCGCGGCGAGGCGAGGGCAATGCGACAACCGGCGGCGGCACGGGGCTTGACTAGACCGACTAGTCGGTCTATTCTAGGGCTCATCCTCGCCGTGGCCCCCAAGCAGTGGCCACGCGGCACGTTCCCCCAACGGGTCCCGCCGGGACCAGGACCACCGAACTCCGATGACCTCGCACGGCTTCGTTTCCGCACAGACCCGCCGGCCGGCGGCACCCGCCGGCACCTCCCTCGCCCGCATCGGCCTCCTCGCCTACGGCATCGGGTCCTACGTCGTCGCCGTCGCCGCCCTCGTCGCGGTGATCCTCGCCAGCCTCAACGTATATTCGTTCACGAATAGCCCGGTGCACCTCGCGCATCCGGCCGCCGCCGCGCTCTTCAACATCGGCCTCGTCGTCCTGTTCGGCGCCCAGCACAGCATCATGGCGCGCGCCGCGTTCAAGGAGCGGTGGACCCGGATCATCCACCCCGCGATGGAGCGGTCCACGTTCGTGCTCGCGACCGGCGTCGTCCTCCTGCCCCTGGTGGCGCTCTGGCAGCCGCTCCCGACGGTCGTATGGTCGTGGAGCCCGCCGGTCGCCCGGGCCACGGCCACCGGCATCGCCCTCCTCGGATGGACCTATCTGTTCCTTGCCACGTTCGCCATCGACCATTTCGAGCTCTTCGGACTCCAGCAGAGCTGGCTCGGCTTCCGCGGACGGCCGCCCGTCGCCGTGGCCTTCCGCGAGCGGTGGATGTACCGCGTCGACCGCCACCCGATCATGACCGGCGTGCTCGTGGGGCTGTGGGCCGCCCCCGCGATGACGGTGGGACGCCTGCTCTTCGCGGCGAGCCTCTCGGCGTACGTCGTCATCGGCGTGTACTTCGAGGAGCGCGCGCTCCGGCG
>DASVWS010000091.1:0-4177 GCA_036393095.1 Gemmatimonadaceae bacterium
GGTCTGGGTGCCGGCGGTGATCGCCAAGCCGGGGCTGCCGTCGAACTGGGTGGAGTTCCTCGTCACGTGGGCGCTGGCGGGCGCGTGCTGGGTGGTGGCGGCGGGGGTGGCGGTGCCAACAGCATCAGCGGCTGCGACTCACGTCGCCCGCTCCGCGGCCCAACAGCCGCCCTAGCCGGCCGACGCGCAGCCGCAGCAGCGCGAACGTGGCGTCCCCGACGGCCTCCACCGGCACTGGTTCCGACGCCGAGCTCACCGCGGGGAGCAGCGCCACGGGCTGAACCGGCGCCGGCAGCGCCGCGGCGCGATTGGCCACGCGCGCCCGCTCCACGCGCCTGGCCGAGTTCCATTCCGCGAGCAACACCGCGTCGCCCCTGATCTCGCGCCTCACCATCCTGTCCAGGGCATGCACCACGAGGCGTCCCGTGCGCACCGTCTCCGCGAGCCCGCGGGTGGCCCCGATGCGCGCCGCGAGCCGCTGTGTGCGTTCGCCGACCGCGGCCAGCATGTCGTCGGCGGCCGCCTCGAGTAGCTCGACGAAGTCGTCGCCAAGGCCGGCCGCCAGGAAGATGCCGGCGAAGGGCGCCGCGGCCAACGCCATCCCCGCCGCGTGGGCGCGGAGCAGCTCGGGGCTGGCCCAGCGCGGCGGCATGCGCAGCGGGGCCAGGTCGGGAATGGAGAGCGTCTCCACCGCGGCGATCGCGGCGATGGGCGCCATGTGGTCGTGCAGGAGCGCGGTGCGAAGCGCGTGCAAGCGGCGGGTGGCGATCTGCGCATCGAGGTCGGCGGCGCTCTGTTCGGCGGCCTGCGCGCCGGCGGTGGTCACGAGCTCGTCCAGCCGCCGGCGGGCGCCGCACGACGCGACGGTGGGCAGGCGCTCCGCGTTGGCATCGAGAAATGCCTGGACGGAGCGCAACGACTGCAGGGAACAGGCGAGCGACTTGTTCATGGGTGCGGTTCCTCGGGAGACGTGGGGGGAGCAGCGGGAGGAGCGAGCGGTGCAACCTGCGGACCGAGTCGGGCGCCGTGCGGTGCGCAGTGCGCATGGGCAAGAACGAGCGGTGCACCGGGAGGCGTGTGCCGCGCGTCGGGAGGAGCCCGGCACGCACGCGGCGGAGCCGGTTGACCGCGCCGCGGTGCGAACGGAGCGCGGGTTGGAGCCGGTTGACCGAGCGGCGGTACGTGCCCGGCGCGGTTCGGAGTCGGTCGCGTGCGTGGCGGTACGCATTCACCGGCGCGCGGTGTACGTGACGCACTGCGAGCAGTGGACGGGGCGGCGCGCGGAGCGGGGGCCGCGCTCGGCGGATCGGAAGGTGGCATCTGCGGAACGGGGGGTGTGGGGTGAGTTGCGCTCGGCGCCAGGCGCGCCGTCGGGCGCCCGCCCGGAGAAGTCGGCGGCGGCCCGCACTTACTAATCGCCGCCGGCCGCGGAATTGGCTGCTCATTCCGACTCATTCCGTACCAGTCGAACGCCCGATGCGGGAACTTCAGGAGGAATCGAGGTAGATCCCGCAACCCGCCGCTGAATTCGCCCGTTTGAAGCCACAACTCGTGACTTCATCCTGCTTGGCAATGCTCTGATGCGTTAAGCAATGCACCGATGACCGTTGCGAGGCATCATCGGCATAGACTCGAGCCCAGGCAACGAGGAAATGCTTGCCGAACTGTCGACCGGTTCCACCGCCTTCGTGTACGTGCCCGGGTGGTGGAACTGGTAGACACACGTGCTCGGCAAGCACGCGCCCGAAAGGGCGTGCGGGTTCGAGTCCCGCTCCGGGCACGGCCGCTCCATTTCCTTGACTCGGCCCCCGGGCCGAGCGTACAATGCAGGTGCTTGCCGGGCACGTGATGGTACGTCGAACGCCCGCCGCTCGTCGCGGCGGGCGTCTTGTTTTCCGGGCGCCGGCCCGCCTCCGCCTTGACATCCTCCGCCCCCGTCGGCACCGTCGAGCCGGCTCCCCCGGCCGCCTCAACTGGAGACACTCGAATGCACACGCCGCAAGCGCATTCATAGTCCCTGTGTGCCCTTAGCCAGTCGAGCCTGCCGTTGAAGCGCAGTCGGTCGGTTTCAACTCGCCGATGGCCGCTCGATCGACAAACCAACGTCCTCCAACGCCTTGTACGACGTTAAGCCGAACATCCTGATTGGGATTCAGCCCGATTGACTCAACGGTAAAATCAACCGCGCCTTCAATGCCCGGTTGCGTGTCGACGATTCTGTATGACTTCCATCCGATGTAGCATGCAGTGATAATCACTCGCTTTTCGAACTCGGCTCGTGAATAGCGATCCCGCGCCAATTGCTTGCGGCTGCCCCATATTCGCCCCATCGCCTCGAAGTCGCGCGCCGCGAGGGCATGAAAGTAAGCCGTCACTGCACCGGCTGCCGACTGTGCTCCAACGGTCTGTGGCCCAATCGCTCCTTCCGGTTGGGTCCCGGCGTTCCCGCAACCACTCGCGGCGAGACTCAATATTGAAAGGGTCCAGCACGCCAACAGGGTCGTGACCCCATGTCGTGTCGCTCTCATCGTGCCTCCTAGGTTGAAAACAGGTGTGCCGCCTGACGGAGTATCGTTGCCCAACGAACCGTGCGGCCAGGCACGGTGTGGAGCGACCATCGCCATCCCGTTGCCGCGCCGGACATGATATCGACTGTCTCCGAGACCAACTACGTGCCGCGCCTTGCGCTGCGCTCTTGCCATAAGACGACCCTAAACATCTATTGGCTTTATCGGAATCGTAACGCCGCCGTCCTGACCTTGAAGCGACGCGTTGCGCCACGGTTGACGGCGCGACAACCACTTCAACGTCAAACACCTACATGCGACCCGGCTGCGGTGACGTCCACCCGCGCGTCGTCGTTCTTTGCAGCTTCTCTATGCCTGACGTGACCCCCGGAAGTTGCTCCAGTTATGCTGCCCCGGCGAGACAGCGGGGCCCGGGTCCCCAAAACTGATCCGCTCCAGAGCGTCAGTTTCTGAGAGTGTTGATACGAGGTAGGTAGTGCCCGGCGCCCGCCTAGGCCGCCGGTGGTTGCAGCCCCAAGCTGGTATGAGGCCGGTGGTTGTTGTAGTCCTCGCGCCACGAAGCTAGCGTGACGCGCGCCTCTGCAAGAGAGGCAAACCAATGACACGTGAGACACTCACGTCGTAGGCTGCCGTTGAAGGCTTCGCAGACGCTGTTGTCGACTGGTTTCCCCGGACGGCTGAAGTCGAGCTTGACGCGATTCCAGTACGCCCAGTGGTCCAGCGCCGTCGAGGTGAACTCCGTCCCATTGTCGCACTGGATGATGGCGGGCAATCCGCCGCGGCGCTCGCCGGCATCGCTGAGGAGCCGGGCCACGTCGCTCCCCCGGAAGGACCGCGCGACCTCGAGCGCCACGCACTCGCGGGTGTACACGTCCACGAGCGTGAACACGCGGACCGTCTGTCCGGTGGCCAACACGTCGTGCATGAAGTCCATCGCCCAGCGCTCATTCGCGTGGCTCACCACGGCCCGCGGCTGTCGAACGGTCGCGGAACGGCGACGCCGACGACGGGGCTTGAGCTGCAGCCCTTCCTCGATGTACAGCCGATGCACCTTCTTGTGATTGATCCGGAGCCCGTCGCGGCGCAGCAGCACGTGCAGGCGCTTCGCGCCGAAGCTGGGCCGATCCCGGGCCAGCTCGTGCAGCCGACGCCGCACCGAGGCATCATCTGGGCGACGCGCCCGATATCGCATCGAGGACCGTCCGATGACCAAGCCCCGACACGCGCGCCGCTCGCTCACGCCGTACGCGCCCCGCGCCCAAGCCAACATCCGGCGTCGCTGGCTTGGGCTCACCATTTTTTTCCCAGCGCCTCGCGCAGCATCGTCTTGTCGAGCGTCAGATCGGCGACGACCTGTTTCAGTCGCCGATTCTCATCCCGCAGCTGCTTCAACTCCCGCAGCTCGCTCACGTCCAGCCCCGTGTACTGCTTCTTCCAGCGGTAGAAGGTCGTCTCCGTCACCCCGAGCTTCCGGCAGATGTCGACCACCGCCGTCCCGCCTTCGGCTTGCCGCAGCGCCTGGAGGATCTGCTCCGGCGTGAACTTGCTCTTCCGCATTCCTGGCCTCCTCTCTCCCGAGAGTCTGGCCTCGCCTCAGCCCCCTGTCAAAACGGGACGCCCACTGGACCACTTTTCCGGGACCCAGGCCC
>DASVWS010000092.1:0-4446 GCA_036393095.1 Gemmatimonadaceae bacterium
CCGACCAGATCAACCGGATCCTGTGCACGCTCGACGGCGGCGCCGACGTCGCGATCGCCTGCCGCGTGCTCCCCGAATCGCGCTACACGATGAGTCCGGAGTTCTTCCACTACCTCTACACGCGCCATCTCCTGAGCCGCACCTTCAATCTCATGGTGCGGCGGCTGATGCTCCGGGAGGTGCGTGACTCGCAGGCGGGACTCAAGGGGTTCACGGCGCGCGCCGCCGAGTTGGTGTTCCCGCGGCTCGCCGTTCCGCGTTTCGGATTCGACGTCGAGGCCCTGTACGTGGCGCAGAAGCACGGGCTCACCGTACGCCAGACGGCCGTGGACTTCCGCTACGAGAACGAGCCGAGCACGGTGAGCTTCGTGAAGGCGGGCTTCACCATGGCGGGCGACCTCGTGCGCGTGAAGCTGAACGACTGGCGTGGCCGCTACGCCTGAGCCCTCCGGCGCATCGCACACGCGGCGGCTGATCGTCAGCGCCGACGACTTCGCGCTCTCCCCCGCCGTCACCGACGGCATCCTGCGCGCCCACGCCGCCGGCGTGGTGACTGCCACCTCGATGATGGTGCGCTGCCCCGGCTGGGACGACGGCGTCCGCCGGGCCCTGGCTACGCCCACGCTCGACGTCGGCTTGCACCTGAATCTGCTCGTCGGCTCGCCGCTCGCGCGCGCCCCCTCGCTCACCGGCCGCGACGGCGCGTTCCTGTCGCTCGCCGCGCTGGCCCGCCGCGCCCTGCTTGGCCGCGTGCGGATGGGCGAGGTGGCCGCCGAGTGCGAGGCCCAGCTCGCGGCGCTGGGGGAGGCGGGCATCCGCGTCACCCACATCGACTCGCACCGGCACACGCACGCGCTTCCCGCGGTGTGCGCCGCCGTGGCCCGCGTGGCCGCGGCGCACCGCCTGGTGCTCCGGCGTCCGGTGGAACCGGGACGCCTGCGGCTGGGTGCGGGTGCGGGGCGTCTTCGCTCCGCGCTGGTGGCCTGGTCGTGGCGTGCCGCGTCGGCCGGCATCCCCTCGGTCACGATGCCCGATCATTGCGCCGGCCTCTCGCTGCGCGGCGGCCCGGACTTCGCCGCCTCGCTCGCCGGCGTGGTCGACGCCCTCCCCTTTGGTACCACCGAGCTGGTGGTGCACCCCGGTTCCGTGGACGACGCCCTCGCGCGCGTGGACGGCTACACGGCGGGACGCGAGAGCGAGCTGCGCGCGCTCACGGACGCGGCGCTACGCGACCGGCTTCGCGAGCGCGGGGTCGACCTCGTGAGCTTCCGGGACCTCTGAGCGCGCCACGCTGCCGATCCACCCCCACAGCTCCCCCTGCATCACGATCCAGAGCGGGATGAGCGGCACGGTCTTGAGCAGGTACCGCACGTAGTACCCGTCGTAGAGCGCGTGCGGCATCAGGTCGGTCGAGGCCAGGTCCACGATCACGAAGCAGGCGGCGATGAGCGCCGCGCGCCACCATCCGCGCTCCGACGCCGCGAACCACACCGCGGCGCCGATCATCGCGATCGAGTACGACGGCGATTCCGCCTGGTGGTTGAACAGCACGCAGAACACGAGCATCGATGCCAGGAAGTCGATCCGGAACTTCGGCGACCACGCCCGGGGGCCGCGCGCGAGCGGCGCCAGCAGGATCGCCAGCCCCGCGAGCTGCGTGGGCCAGAACGGCCACTGCACCCCCCACCAGACGCGGAACTGCCCCATGAGCCCCGCGTACAGCCCCGCGCCGCTCGTGCCGTAGCGGGCCATCGGCACCGAGTCCTCGCGCAGCTTCTCTCCCCACCAGTGGTACTGCGCCATCAGCGAGTGCCACGATGTCGCGAGCAGGGGAAGGAGCGCGCCGATGGCGATCGCCGTCCCGACGATGATTGCGAATCGTCCCTTCCGCCGGTGGAACACCACGCCCGCCAGGGCGGCCGCCGGGAAGAGCTTCACGAATGCACCGGCGACGATGGCGATCGCTGCCGGCCACTGCCGGTCGCGCTCCATGGCCACCCACCCGAGGATCATCAGGCCGGCGCACAGGGCATTCGTCTGCGCCCGCTGCAGGTCGCCCACCACGGCCAGCCACGCGATGGCGAGCGCCAGCGCGGCCTGGCGCGGCGGTAACAGTCGGGTCACAGCCCAGAACACCACCCCGGCGCAGAGGACCGCCCACAGCATGTACGCCGGCATGATCGGCAGCAGCGCGAACGGCGCGAACAGCAGCGCGAAGGTCGGGCTGTACTTGAAGTAGTCGGCGTACTCCGCGGGATACGCCGCATACAGGTTCTGCCCCGCGCGCAGGTGGTGGAACGCGGCGCGAAAGATCAGGAAATTGTACTCGGGCGGCGGTTGCAGCCGCTGCACCGCGATCACCAGCGCGCTCACCAGGTAGAGCCCCAGGAGCCAGCGCAGCGCGTGGTCGTCGAGCGGCCGGGGTGTGGCGGCGTTCCGTGCAGCGGGCATCGGCGCAAAATGGCCGGGCCGGGTCCCCCGCGAAAGCCCATCGTGCGCCCCTGGACGGGCGCGCCGATCGGGTCAAGAATTCTTTGCGGAGCGACGTGCGCCTGCGGCTTTGGACCTCCAAACCGTGACGCGCGTACTAGTCTCCGAGTCTCTCGGATGCCCTCGGCTCGCATCCAAACCACGAATTCCTTATCTTGGGGCCATGAAAAAATCCCTCTTAGTACCCGCCGCTCTTCTGGCCGCCGCCGTTCTGGCCGGCTGCCACAAGAAGCCCGAAGTAGCGCCCACCCCGGCGCCCGCTCCCATCGACAGCACCGCGATCAAGCAGCACATCGCCGACTCGATCGCCGCTGCCAACGCCGCCCGCGAGGCCGCTGAGGCGGCCGCTGCCAAGGCGCGCGCCGACAGCATCGCCCGGGCTCAGGCCGCCGCGCAGGCCGAAGCCGCCGCACAGGCCGCGATGCGCGCGACCCTCACGACGCCGATCCACTTCGACTTCGACAAGTCGGACATCCGGCCGGAGGACGCGAGCATCCTCGATCAGAAGATTCCGATCCTGAGCGCGAATCCGGACCTCACCATCCGGATCGAGGGCAACACCGACGAGCGTGGCTCGACGCGGTACAACATGGCCCTCGGCCAGCGCCGCGCGGCGCAGGCCCAGCGCTACCTCTCCGACCACGGCATCGCGGCTTCCCGCGTCGAGATCGTCAGCAACGGCGAGGAGCACCCGATCTGCACCGACCACAACGAAGCGTGCTGGTCGCAGAACCGGCGCGACGAGTTCGTGATCACCGGCGGCGCCTCGGGGAACCTGAAGCACGCCATGTGATCGAGTGAAGCGGAAAAATTGAAGCCGTGAGACAGTGAGGCAGTTCTTGCCTCACTGCTTCACGGCTTTTCCGTTTCCCCGCCGTGCTGTCCGACTGTCCGACTGTCGGACAGCACATCAGTCAGACGGTCTAGATTCCCTTCCGAATCGCCTCCACCATCCGGTCGCCGAAATAATCCACCTCGTCCAGCGACGAGTAGACGTTCGGCGTCACGCGCAGCCCCGCGAATTCCGGCGTCACCATCGGCGTCGTCACGATGTGGTGGTGCTGCTCCAGCCAGCCGCCGAGCTTGCCCATGTCGAGGCCCGTGATCCCGACGACGCCGATCCCGCCGCCGCGCCCGGGCTCCATCGGCGTGAACATGTGCACGCGGTCGCTTTCCGCGAGCAGCCGCTTCGCCCACCGGTCGCGCAGGTAGACGAGCCGCGCGTACTTCCGCGCCGCCCCGATGCTGCGGTGGAACGCCAACGCCACCGAGATGGCGTTGTGATTGGCCGCCGGGTGCGTGCCGATCTCCTCGTATTTCCGGATGTCCGCGTCCTGGCCGACGTTGTCCGAGTACATCCCCCAGATGTGCGGAATCTTCTCTTTCCGCACGTACAGGAACCCCGTGCCGATCGGCGCCTGGCACCACTTGTGGAGACTGGTGCCGTAGTAGTCGCACCCCAGCTCGTCGCGCGTGAACGGGAAGTGCGCGAACGCGTGCGCGCCGTCCACCAGCACCTCGACGTTGTGGCGCCGGGCCATGTCCACGATCTTGCGCACCGGCGCGATGAAGCCGGTCTGGAAGCTCACGTGCATGACCTCGAGCATCTTCGTGCGCGGCGTGATCGCCGCTTCGAACGCGGCCACCACCTCGTCGTCGCTCGGCGGCGGCGTGGGCAACTTGATCTGCTTGAACACGATCCTGTTCCGGCGCTGCCGCTGCAGCCACCCGTTCACCATCCGCGGGTAGTTCTGCGTGGTCGAGACGATCTCGTCCCCGGGCTCGAGGTCGATGCCGAAGATCACGTTGAGGTTCGACTCGCTCGCGTTGCGCGTGATCGCCATCTCCTCGGCGTCGCACCCGAACTCGCGCGCCAGGTCGATGCGCACGCTCTCGATGCGCGGTTCGAGGACCCCCCACATGTGCTGCACCGGCAGCTCGTTGCTGAACCGCAGG
>DASVWS010000093.1:0-15681 GCA_036393095.1 Gemmatimonadaceae bacterium
CGATCGCCGCGATGGTGGCGGATCCCGAGATCGACGCGCTGTGGCTGTGCGGTCCGAACCACGCGCGCATCGAGAACGTCGAGGAGATCGTGAGTACCATCGAGCGCGGCCGGGGCGAACTGCGCGGACTCGCCTGCGAGAAGCCGCTGGCGCGGAACGTAGCCGAAGCGCGGCAGGTGCAGGCGCTCGCCAAGCGCGTGCGCCTCAACACGGGCTACCTCGAGAATCAGCTGTTCGCGCCGCAGGTCGAGCACGGGCGCAACCTGATCTGGGCCCGCGGCGCGGCGCTCACGGGACGGCCCTACCTCGCCCGCGCCGCCGCCTCGCCGGCGCGGCTCGCGCTCGGGCTCCACACGCCGCGGATCTCGGCGTCGCGCACCGCGGTGAAGGCCTGCATGTGAAAGCGGGCGTTGAACCCGCTGCCGATGAATCCGATGCGAAGGGGACCGTGGGGCATGGCGGAATGGACGGGTGATTGGGTGAAGGAGGTGGACGGTCGGACAATCGGACAGTCGGGCAGTCGGACAGTCGGGCAGTCAGACAGTCGGACAGTCGGGCAGTCAGACAGTCGGACAGTTGGAGAGTCGGACAGCGGAGCGATGGGTCAGCGGCGGAGGGTGCCGTCGGCGTCGTACACCTCGCTGTACTTCACGCCCAGCTTGGTGAGCGCGGCGTCGGGGCAGCCGGTCCATCCCGGCATCACCCGGTTCCCCATGTACTTCAGGTCTTCGATGCCGATCTTCGTCGTCCAGAAGCCCGACGAGGTGAGGTCGCGGAACCGGCTGAAGAACGCGGCGCCGGGGCGCATTGCGTCCGTCGCCCTGGCCGGATAGGCGATGTCGTCCAGCACTTGGGTGCGCTGCGCCGCCTTGCAGGCGGCGTACGGGGTGCCGAACCGGCGTTCGCATTCGAGATCGAGCCACGCGAGCCCGCCGCGCATCCAGGTCTGATTGCTGGGCTTGTCGCGCATGATGAAGTCCATGAATTCCGGCACGCCGGCGTCGGTGGCGCTTCCCGACCGCGCGTCGCGCGGAATCACGTCGTCCGCGAGCACGCGCACCGTGCGCCACTCGTGCGCGGTGAAGAACTTCGGCGTGAACGGCGCCGCGCCCGACTCGTGGTCGGCGTGCGCCTTCTCGGCGGCGCGGAGCGCGCGGTCGAGCGTGGGCGGCGAGAACTCGAGCGCGCCGGCCAGCGGCAGCGCGGCGAGCAGGCCGACGGCCTGACGGCGGGACAGCAGGTTCCCGGCGTGCGCCTGATCGGCCGGTGCAGCGCCGGCGTCGGCCGCCGCGGGCGGCGTGTGCTTGCGGTCGGTCATAGGGCCCCCTGCTTGCGCTGCTGCGCGATGTAGTCGCTGGTCCGCATGGCCAGCGCGAGGATCGTCCAGGTGGGATTCTTGTCTGCCTGCGAGACGAAGGGTCCGCCGTCGGCGACGAACAGGTTCTTCACGTCGTGCGCCTGGCAGTGGGCATTCAGCACCGACGTGGACGGGTCGTGTCCCATGCGCGAGCCGCCGAGTTCGTGAATGATCGTGCCGCCGGTGGCGAGGCCGTAGCCCTCCTCGCGCGTGGGCATCGGCGAACTCACCGTGCCGCCCATCTCCTCGATGAGCGCGCGGAACGTCTGCTGCATGTGTTTCGACTGGTTGTACTCGTGCTCGGACCACTTCCAGTGGAAGCGCAGGACGGGGATGCCGTACTGGTCGACGACGGTCGGGTCGATCTCACAGTAGGTGTCGTCGTTCGGGATCATCTCGCCGCGGCCGGAGAATCCGACCGAGGCGCCGTAGTAGCGCCGGTAGTCCTGCTTGAGCGATTTCCCGTAGCCGCCGCCGGGCGGGAGGTTCTGGATGCCGCCCATGAAGCCGTACGACGGCATGTGGAGCCCGCCCCACACTTCGATGTGGTA
The DNA here is from genome assembly GCA_036393095.1 of Gemmatimonadaceae bacterium. GTDB lineage: Bacteria > Gemmatimonadota > Gemmatimonadetes > Gemmatimonadales > Gemmatimonadaceae > JAGWRI01. The sequence goes on from DASVWS010000093.1 coordinate 1,909, forward strand.
GCCGCGCGGGAAGTCGAGCTTCCGGTTGTCCAGCCACCAGGGCATGTAGATGTGCGCGCCACCCACGCCGTCGTGGTTGTGCGGCACCTGGTCCACCATCCGCGGGATGAATCCGCCCACGTCGGTGCCGGTGGTGTCGGTGATGTACTTGCCTACCGTCCCGCTGCCGTTCGCGAGCCCGTTCGGGAACTGCGTCGACCTGGAGTTGAGCAGCAGCCGCGCCGTTTCGAGCGCGCTCGCCGCCAGCACGACGACGCGCGCCTTCACGTGGCGGTCGCTGCGCGTCGTCTTGTCGATGTACGAGACGCCGGTGGCGAGGCCCTGCGCGTCCACCGTGACCTCCCGCGCCATCGCATTCGGAATGAGCGTGAGGCGGCCGGTCGCCAGCGCCGGCGGAAACAGCACGTTGGTGGACGAGAAGTTCGACGCCGTCATGCAGCCGCGGTTGCACTGGCCGCAGTAGTGGCACGGCGCGCGGTTGTTGAGCGGCTTCGTGATGATCGACAGGCGCGACGGGATGCAGGTGATGGCGAGCTTGTCGGCGGCCTGCTTCACCAGCACCTCGTTGCAGCGGATCTTCGGCGGCGGCATGAAGATGCCGTCGGGCGCGTTGCGCAGCCCTTCGTTGCTGCCGAAGACCCCGATCAACTTGTCCACCTCGTCGTAGTAGGGTTTCACATCGTCGTAGCCGATCGGCCAGTCGTCGCCGACGCCGTCGATGCTCTTCCCGCGGAAATCGTCGGGGCCGAATCGGAGGGAAATGCGTCCCCAGTGGTTCGTCCGCCCGCCGAGCATGCGGGCGCGCCACCACGAGAACTCGGTGCCCTTGGCACGCGTGTACGGCTCGCCGTCGATCTCCCACCCGCCGATGCACCCGTCGAATTCGCCGAACGGGCGATCCCTGGTGGACGCGCCGCGCCGCGGCGAATCGTACGGCCACTTGAGCATCGCGCCGTCCTTCACCGGATCCCACATCTGCCCCGCCTCCAGCAGCACGACGCGGGCGCCGGCCTTCGTGAGCATGTAGGCCGCCATGCCGCCGCCCGCTCCCGAGCCGACGATGCATACGTCATACGTCGTGCGCTGCCGTTTCACCTGCATTGTCAATGCTCCTGCGTCGAGAGTTGCCGAATTCGGATATTGCGAACGCGAACGGGAGTTCCGTGGTCCCGCTGGCCCGCCCCCGGTTGCATCACGGGACGGCCGGCGGAAGCGGGCGGCGCAAACGCGATGGCGATGGACTGGCGCGCCACGGCACTCCTGTCTGGTGGGAGAGTACTCGCGCAATATGCATTGCGCGCCGCCGCGGGGTAATCCGCGCCGCACCGTCCGCGCGATCCGCCGCCCGTCAGTCGCCGATGCCCTCTTCCGGCACCGTCGGAATCACTTCCGTGCGCGCGATCGTGATGATGGCCACGCCGGCGAGGATCACGGCGGCCGCCGCCATCGTGCGCGCGGTGACCACCTCTCCGGCAATCGCCCACCCCAGGAATAACGCAATCACCGGATTCACGTACGCGTACGTGGCGACCTTGGCGGCCGCGGTCGTGCGCAGCAGATACGCATAGGCCGTGAATCCGACCAGCGATCCGAACACGATCAGGTACCCCAACCCGAGCGCCGATGTCAGCGACACGTGCCCGAAGGAAAAGCGCGCCGTCTGCCCCGTCAGCGTGGCTACCGCCAACAACGCCGATCCGCCGCACACCATCTGCATGCCGACCGCGAACAACGGCACGGGCGACTTTGGCTGCCGCTGCGAGATGACCGAGCCGGCGGCCCAGCTCAGCGAGCCGACCAGCAGCGCCAGGGCGCCGGCGGGGTTCACCGCGCCGTGCCCCACGACGGCACCGGGACCGACCAGCGTCACCAGCCCCGCGAAGCCGAGCGCCAGGCCGATCAGCACGCCGTACCCCGGGTGCATCCCCCGCGGGCGCCACCAGTCGATCAGCACCATCCAGAGCGGCACCGTGGCCACGAGCAGCGCGGCGGTTCCCGACGGCACGTACTGCTCCGACCACGCCACGGTGCCGTTGGCGCCGAGCAGGAGCACGCCGACGATCGCGGCATCGCGCCACTCCGCCGCCGTGGGACGCCGCGTCAACCGCCGCCACGACCACGCCATCAGGACCGTGCCCGCCACGAGATGGCGCATCGACGCCATGAAGAGCGGCGGAATGGTCTGGATCCCGAACCGCATCGCCAGGAAGGTGGAGCCCCACAGCAGGTACACGGCGGCGAACGCCACCAGCACGCGCCCGCGTTGCGCCTGTGGATTGTCCCCGCCCTGGTCAGCGATCATCGAGAGATTGCAGCGTGCGTATGCACGGCCCGCAGGCGCGCATCCGGAACGCGGCATCGCCATCCGACACGTGCTGCCCGTGGATCGCGCGGAATTTAGCGATGGCGGGAAGCGGTCAGGAGCCCACCGCGATCGAGAGCCCGACGTAGACGTTCCGCCCCGGCGCCGGTTCGAAATACCGGCCTCGCGCCGCGTTGATCACCACCGAGCTCACGTACCGGCGGTCGAACACGTTGTTGACGGCCACGAACGGCGCCACCGGCGTCCCGCCCGCGGTGCCCTGCCAGCCGACGCGAACTCCGACCGTCGTCCACGGCGACGTCTGCGTGGCGAGCGTGTCGTCCACGAGGTAGCCGGACGCGTGCTGCGCTTCCAGGTCCAGCCACGTCCGTCCCAGCCCGGGCTCCGCATGGAGCACGAGATCCAGCCACTGCGGCGGAATCCCCGGCAGCCGCCGGCCGTCGAGCGACCGGCCGTCCACGTCGTAACGCGTGTATCGGAAGTCGGAGAGCGTCCAGTTGGCGGCCAGCGAGTACCCGCGCGGGAGCGTCGCCGTCGCCCCCAACTCCACCCCCCGGTGCCGCGACCGTCCGGCGTTGCGGTAAAAGCTGCGCCCCGGCGACGACGGCTCTTCGAAGGCGATCAGCTCGCCGCGCACCGCGGCGTCGTACACCGCCACCGAGTACGTCAGCCGGTCGGGCACGCGGCCACGCACGCCCACTTCGTACGTCGTCGCCGTCTGCGGCGCGAGCGACGGGTTGAATCCCCCCGCCGTGTCGGGCCGGTTCGCGAGTTCGGTGGTGGTCGGCGTCTCGAACGAGGTGCCGACGTTCGCGTAGACCGTCGCCGTCGCGCCGGCACGCCAGGTGATCCCGCCCGATCCGCTGAGCGCGTGCATGAAGCGGTCGCCCGAGTCGTCGGGGTTCGTGGCGTTCACCAGGCGGTCGTGCACCTGGAACCGGATGCCGTCGTAGCGCGCCCCGAGCGTGGCCGTCACGCGCGACCCGAGCGCGAGGGCCGTCTGCACGAACGGCCCCACGGACGAGACGTGCTCGAGCTGGTCCAGCGACGGAACGGTGCCGGCGACGCCGCCATTGTTCGCGAAGTTGGCGCGGTCGTCGCGCTGCCACTGCGCGTCGAACCCCGCCGTGATCGTCTGCGACGTGCCGCCGAGCGCGACCGGCCGGCTCATCGATCCGCGCACGCCGTACGCGCGCCGGTTGAGGTCGATGTAGGCGAAGGTCTGCGGGTTCTTCAGGTCGCGCGCGAGCGCGAAGGCGGTGAGCGAGGCCTGGCCGCCGCCGTCGAACTCGCGGCGCACCGTGATGCCGCCCTGCGCCTGCCGCACCCCCTTGCCCGCCTGGGTGCTCTGATAGATGACGCCTGCCGAATCGGGGTTCGCGGCCAGTTCGGCCGCGGTGAGCGAGCCGGGGTTGTCGGCGCGCGGGTCGTCGCCCAGCTCCAGCACGCCGCTCGTCGTCCAGCCGCCGCCGGCCGGAACCACGAGCCGCGCGTTGAGCGTGCGCAGGTCGGCGGTGCTGTGCTGCCGCTCGCCGCCGTACACGAGGCGCGACGCGGTGATCTGTCCCACGCCCTGTCCCACACGCCAGCGCGTGGTGCTGAGCCACTTGTTCCAGGTGTGCTGGAATCCGTCGCCGCTCGTGCCACCCGTGACGCGCAGGTCCTCCGTGGCGCCGCGCGGCGGCACCGGATCGCTCCAGATGCTGATCACGCCGCCGGCTGCGTTCCCGTACAGCGCCGACGCCGAGCCGCGCAGCACCTCGATCCGGTCGGTTTCGCCGAGCTCGAGGTTGGTGAGCTGACCCTGTCCGTCCGGAAGCGTCTGCGGAATGCCGTCCAGCAACACGGTGATGCCGCGGACGGCGAACGCCGAGCGCGCGCCGAAGCCCCGGATCGAGATCCGCTCGTCCAGCGAGAAGTTGTAGCGGTTGGCGTCGTAGACGCCCGGCACGAGCGCCAGCGATTCGCCGAGCCCGATCGTCTCCCGCCCCCGGCGGACTGCGGTCCGGTCGAGCACCGTGATGGCATTCGGCACGCGGTCGCGGGGTACGTCGGACCGCGACGCGGAAACGGCGATTGGGGCCAGCCGCGCGGCGCCGGTCGAATCGCGGCGTGCGCTGTCCGGCCGGGCCTGCTGCGCCACGGCGGCCGCGGGCACGAGGGCCATCGCAGCCGCGAGGAACCGGAGCCGCCGTGTACGGCTTGGTCTTACAACGGAGGGAAGCACGGCGTATGACGTGTGCAGGGTATGCGCGGGTTGTCTTCCAGGGGGCATTGCGGTCGCCGCGAAATTCGTCCGGCTCTGGTCGCGGCGAACTTCGCGATGTTACCTTGCCACGTCAAACACCCATGCCAGCTTCCCCATCCCACGGTCCCGCTGCCGACGACTCCGCCTTCGAGCGGGAAGCGTTGCCGTGGATGGACGACGTCTACCGGTTCGCCCTCTCGCTCACGCGGGACCCCAGCGACGCCGACGACGTGGTCCAGGAAACCTACCTGCGCGCGTATCGTTCCTGGCATACCTTCGCGCCCGGCAGCGACTGCCGGCGGTGGCTGTTCACCATCTGCCGCAATGCCTTCCTTCGATCGCTCGAGCGGGAGCACCCGACCGTGGAACTGGACGACGTGGAACGCGACGTGATCGGGGCGGGGGAGGTGTACGCCGCCGCGCTCGAGGAGGGCTACACCGGTCTCTTCGCCCGTGCCGACGTCGGCCCCGCCATCGACCGGGCCGTGCGGGAGCTGCCCGAACCCTTCCGCACGACGCTGCTGCTCGTGGACGTGCAGGACCAGTCGTACGAATCCGCCGCGGCAATTCTCGGCGTGCCCATCGGCACCATCCGGTCGCGATTGTTCCGCGGGCGGCGCCTGGTGCAGGAACGCCTGCTCGAACACGCGCGCGACCTCGGCCTCGCCCGGCGCGAAAGCCCGGAAGCCAGGGAGACCCCATGAGCGGTTCCAAGATCCCACCGCTGCCGCCGGAATGTCTGGAAGTCCTCAAGCACGTCTGGGACTATCTCGACGACCAGCTCACCGACGAGACCACGGCGCGCCTCCGCGCCCATCTCGACAAGTGCCAGCAGTGCTTCCAGTACACGTCCTTCCAGAAGAACTTCCTCGAGGCCGTCGGCACGCTCCAGCTTCGCCCCGGCGCGTCGCCCGAGCTGCGCGACAAGGTGCTCGGCAGCCTGCGCCAGGAAGGGTTCGCCCGCTGACCGCCGCGGCCGCTCAGCGGCCGACGATCGCGCGCACGCGCTCGCCGCGCTCGCCGTTGAGCACGACGACCGTATGGAGCACGATGTCGGGCGCCAGCGACGACGCCACCGAGCAGTAGCGTTCCAGCGACAGCGCCACCGCCCGCTCCGCGTGCACCCGGTCCACATCGGCGCCGGTGATCTGGAAGGTCAGGTCGATGGCCACGAATCGGCGCGGCGGCGTCGGCCGTCGCTCGCCCACGACCTCGACCGCGAGCGCCGAGACCGGCGTGCGGCGCTTGGCGAGAATGTCCACGACGTCCACCGCGCTGCACGTCGCGAGGGCGCTCAGCAGCGTGTCGGTGGGGCCGGGGCCGGTGGCGCCGCTGGCGTCGACGCGCGCCGCCGGGTGCCCCACGCGGCCGGTATCGAAGCGGTGTTCGCCCTGCCAGACGGCGCGGATCATGCTGACGGGCTTTGCGGGAGCGGTCATGGGGTTCCTAGGCGATGCGGGTGCCGTTCGGCACCGGGTGATCCACGGCGAGCAGCACGACTTCGGTGGACGTGGGCATCGCGCCGAGCACGAGCACCTGGCTCTCGAACCCGGCGATGCGACGGGTGCCGAGGTTGACGGCGGCCACCACCTGCCGTCCGATCAGCGACGCCGGCGTGTAGTGCACGGTGAGCTGCGCGCTCGACCGGCGCACGCCCAGCTCGGGGCCGAAGTCGATGGTGAGCTTGATGGCGGGTTTGCGGGCTTCGGGGAACGTCTGGGCGTCGAGCACCGTTCCCACCCGCATGTCGATCGCGGCGAATTCCTCGGGGGTGGCCATGCCGGGAAAACTAGCCGGGCCGCCGGCCCCCGAAACCGCCCCCGTGCGGCGCCCTGCTAACTTGATGCCTCGATGACCCTCCCGCTGTCGCGCCTCGCCGAATTGATGGAGCCGTACACCCGGCACGTGCTCGTGTGCACGGGCGGGTTCTGTTCGCCGGACCATGCAGGGCGCGATCTCTACCGGCGGCTTCCGGCGCTCCTCGAGCGCGAGGGACTGCTCTACGGCCCGCGCCGTGTGAAGCGCGGCGAGACACCCTGCCTCGGCGTCTGCACCAGCGGGCCGATCGTGGTCGTGTACCCGGAGGGCATCTGGTATGCCGGCGTGACGCCGGGGCTGCTCGAACGGATCGTGGTCGAACACCTGCGCGACGGACGCGTGGTGGACGAGGCGGTCTTTCACCGTCTGGCGCCGGGGTGAGCGGCCCGCTTGCGGCCCGTCCCCAGCCCGCACAGCTTCCGCTCCCGGCCTTTTTGAATTCTTTGCGATGGCAGACGCGATTCTCTACCAACGATTCCTCTCCCATGGGCCCGCCGTCCGGATCCGCCGCACCAGCGACGCCGGCGTCGCGCCCGTGACGGCGGTGCTCGAAGTCGATCGCCGCGCCGGCACGCCGCGCGCGACCGCCGGGGCATCGCCGGCGCTGATGCGCTGCGAGGGTGCATCGGAAGCCGAGGTACTGGCCCTGCTGGAACCCACGGCCAGGGACGACCGGTTGATTGCGCAGTTGATGCACGAGAAGCAGCTGCGCTGAGGGCACGGCGCCGGCGGCGTCCGTGATTGCTCCCCCGACGGCGGGCGGCTAAGTTGCGGCCCAGCCCGATTCCGGCCCCGAACCGATGCCCGACGAACCGCTGCAATCCCGCCGCATGATGGTGAGCGCCGCCAAGCGCCTGCTCGCCACGCGCAGCGATGCGAGCCGGGCGGACCTCGCCAACGACATTCCCCGACTGACCCTCAGCGCCCTCGAGAAGATCCGTATGTCCCGCTCCCGCGACCGCATCCTGAACAATCTGGACGACATGTACCGTGAGGCGTTCGAGCGCGCCAAGGCGTCCGACGACCCGACGCAGATGACGACGCTCGACTTCGCGTACCGCCGCGAGCAGCTCTATCTGGAAATCCTGCTCGACATCCGCGACGCGATGGAGCGGCGGTAGCGGAACGACGGTCGGCGGCCGCGGGTCAGCGGCCGTCAATCACCGGCAGGCAGCGGGTTCTTCGGCCACAGCAGCGACGCGCCCACGGCGGCAGCCAGCACGGCGACGACCACGGCCAGCGACACGCTGATCGGCAGCTGGATCCAGTGATCGACGAGCATCTTGACCCCGATGAACGTCAGGATCACCGACAGCCCGTACTTGAGCAGGTAGAACCGGTCGATGACGCTCACGAGCAGGAAGAACAGCGAGCGCAGGCCGAGCACGGCGAAGATGTTCGAGGTGAACACGAGGAAGGGATCCCGGGTCACGCCGAAGATCGCCGGGATCGAATCGATCGCGAACGCCAGGTCGGTCACCTCCACGAGCACGAGCACCAGCAGCAGCGGAGTCGCCACGCGGCGCACGCCGTCCTGCGTGAAGAAGCGGGTCCCGTCGTAGTGCGGGCTCATCGGCACGAACCGGCGGACCAGCCGCACCACCCGGTGCTTCTCGCCGTCGAACTCGGCCGCATCGTCGTGGAACGCCATGCGCGCGCCCGTGACCACCAGGAGCACGCCGAACAGGTAGAGCACCCAGTGGAAACGCGCCAGCAACAGCGCGCCGATGGCGATGAACGCGCCGCGCAGGATCAGCGCGCCGAGGATTCCGTAGAACAGCACGCGGTGATGCGACCGCTTGGGCACGCCGAAGTACGCGAAGATGAGCGCGATGACGAAGATGTTGTCGGCGCTCAGCGATTCTTCGAGCAGATAGCCGGTGAGGAAGGTCATCGCCGTCCCCGGCGGCTCGAACGCGCGCAGCACGCCGGCGAACGCCAGCGCCAGCGACACCCAGACGAGCGTCCACATTGCCGCCTCGCGCGGGCGCACTTCGTGCGCCTCGCGGTGGAAGATGCCCAGGTCCAGGGCCAGCATCGCGAGCACGAACGCGATGAACCCTACCCAGAACCACATGTTGGTGGCGATCGAATGCATGGCGGCTGGTGCGCGGAATCCCTGTAAGCTAACGTCGCCCTATCGGACCGCCCCGCACTCACCGCCCGCCATGACGCACGCTCCCGACCGCACCGCCATCACCCGCCTGATCGTCAACGCGCGCGTCGAGACGGGCGACGCGCGCCGCCCCTGGGCGGACGCGGTCGCGCTGGCCGGCGATCGCGTGGTCGCCGCCGGATCCAGCGCCGAGCTGCGGAAACTCGCGCCGTCGGGCGTCGCGGTGGTCGATGCGCGTGGCGCGCTGCTGCGAATCAGCGGCGGTCGCCTGGCCTGACCGGCCCTCGGGCCGGCCGTGACCCACCTGTGACCGGTCCCGTGGTCTGATCGCCCCAGAAAACTCTTGCGCGATCGCGCTCGATCTCACATTTATGGGCCGGACGGGCACGGGGCCCGTCTCCCGCCAACCGGAGGCGAATGCACACACCGGTCCGACAGCGACGAGTCGCCTGTCCGATGCGTCTGCGCGAGCGGCGCGTGTGCTTCGTCTTCCGAACCCGGCCCGTGCGGGCCGGCGCGACACCCCGCGATGGGACCATGGTCCCGTCGCGGGGTGTCTTCTTTTTCCGCGAGGTGAAATGTCCGGCCGTCGGCACTATCACCACGTCTCCCTCCCCCGCGTCCCGCGCGCGCCACGCCGCGCCCGCCGGACTCCTCCCGCCAACCAGAAGCGCGCGCTCAAGCGTGCGGCCATGCGTGACTGCGGCCGCCGCTGCGTGTACTGCGGGGCGAATCTCGATCTCGAGAACGCCACGCTGGATCACGTCTTTCCGCTCGCCAAAGGGGGCACCCACAATCCCGGCAACCTCGTCCTCGCCTGTTGCCGCTGCAATCGCCTGAAAGCCGACCTGCTGCCGAGTGAGTTCTTCGCGCGCTTTCCCTGGGCGGGCATGAACTTCATTCACTACGCCCGCGCCGTCCATCGCGCGCTCAAGCGCTGCGCCCGGCGGGCGGTGAGTCTGGCCTATGCGGAAGCGGCGTAAACTGGAAACGCAGTGGGTAGTGGGCAGTACGCAGTCGGCAGTTCGCAGTATGCAGTCGGCAGTTCACTGTCGACTGTTGACTGTCGACTGTCCACTCTCGACTGCCGTTCAGTAATCCACCGGTCGCAGATAACTCTCCCCGATCGCCGTCGGCGTGAGCATCGCGACCGTCGGGAGCTTGCGCTTCCAGTGCGTGCGCGCCACGCGCTTCTGCACCAGCGCCACCTCGGCGGCGTCGAACCCCCGCTGCACGAGATCCGCCGCCGTGTAGCCCGACAGGAGCCAGTTGAGGATCTGATCGGCCTTGGCGTAGCTGATCCCGAAATCCCCCTCGTCGGTTTGGCCCACCACGAGATCCGCCGTCGGTGGTTTGCGCACGATCGCGTCGGGAACGCCCAGGTGCCGCGCCAGCGCCCACACCTGCGTCTTGAACAGGTCCCCCAGCGGATTCACCGGCGGCGCGTCGTCGGCGTGCCAGGTGAAGTAGCCGAACATGCGCTCGGTCTTGTTCCCGGTGCCCAGCGGAATGGCGGCGTCTCGGGCCGAGAGATCGAAGAGCACGATCATGCGCATCCGGGCCATGACGTTGCCGCGCCGGGTATCGTCGGCATCGGGCGCCGTCTGGAGATACCCATCCACGGCGGCGCTGATGTCGACCGTGCGTCCCTCGATGCCCAGCGTGTCGATCACCAGCTGGCCGTGGGCGCTGCTCTCGGGGCTCGAGGTGCGATACGGCATGCGCACGCCGATCACGTTCTCGGGGCCGAGCGCGCGCGCGGCGAGAAACGCCGTGACCGCCGAGTCGACCCCGCCCGACACGCCGACGAGCGCCTTGGTATACCCGCGCTGGCGAACCTCCTCGCGCAGGAACTCGACCAGCCACCGCTCCGTGAGCTCCGGATCGATGTCGAGCGGCACCGGCGGCTTGTCGGCGCGGTCGCCGGTGACCACGGGCAGCGGTGACGTCGTGCCGGGCGCCGCGGCGCCCGCGCCGGCCCCTGCGCCGCTCGCCCGTCGCGCCGGCGGGTCGTACGCGAGCACTGACGGCTCGTGCCGCTCCACACGCTCCATCGCCACCCGCAGATGCGGTGCCATCACCTCGAGATCGGCGAGCAGCGGCTGGTCGGCGCGGGCGCGCGACACGTCGGAGAAGTCGAGCGCGTGGACGACGAGCGCCTCGGTCCAGAGCGGGCCGCGCGTCTGCACCTCACCCTTGGGACCGGCCACCATCGCGGCGCCCGGGAAGAGGCGTCCCCCCTCGCTGCCGGCCAGGTTCGCGAGCACGACGAACACGCCGTGCTCGTCGGCCATGTCGCGGGCCAGCCGCTCCCACCGGCTCACGCTCGACGGCACCCCCGGTGAGTCGGCGTCGCGCCAGGGCCCGCGAGCCGGCGGCGCCGTGGGGATGAATACCACCTGCGCTCCGTCGAGCGCGGCCACGGTTGCCGTCATGCTGTGCCAGGCGTCCTCGCAAATGAGAATCGCCGCACGGCCCCACGCGGTGTCGAACGCCCGTATCTCCCGACCGCGCTCCACGAACCGTTCCTCGTCAAACAGCCCGTAGGTTGGGAGAAACATCTTCCGATGCACGTGCCGGATCACCGGCTCGGCGCCGCCGAGCGTGACGTACAGTCCGCTGTTGTACAGCTTCCCGTTCCACGATTCGTAAAACCCGATCACCACATCCAGCGTGCTTTCGCCCGGGACCGCCCGCCGGTATGCCGCTTGAAGGTCCGCGGCCAGCGTTCCGGCCGTCACCGCGTGTTCGCGGACGCCGCCCTCGAGGAAGTACCCGGTGAGCGCCGACTCGGGGAAGACCAGCACGTGGGGGCGCGGCTGCTGCGCGTCGACCTGCGCGAACAGCGGGCCGAGGCGGGCGAGGTTCCCGCTGTAGTCGCCCTTGCGCGGCCGGAACTGGGCGATCGCCAGATGCACGGATTGGCTCATACCGGGTATAAGCATCGCGGGGCGCCGGTCGCGCGGCAACCGTCGACCCCTCTTTGGGTATCTTAGGTGGAAGACATGGTGAATTCGGGAGTTCGTACCGGCCGGATGCTGGCGCTGGCCGCCAGCCTGTGGCTTGCGGCCTCGGGGCTTGGGGCGCAGGACGTGGCGGGGATCGCCTGCGCGCCTCAGCTCGGCGGCACGCCCACCGAAGCCTGGCAGATCGTGCCGCTGCCGCAGTCGTCGCAGGTGTTCGCGCGGGACGGGTCGCTGATCGGGGAGATCGGTACCGATTGGCGCACGAGCATCTCGCTGTCCACGCTGCCCAGGTACGTGCCCGAGGCGTTCATCGCGGTCGAGGACAAGCGCTTCTACGAGCACGACGGCGTGGACCTCGTCGGCATCGCCGGCGCTCTCAAGGACGCGGTCACGGGCGACGTGCGCGGCGCGAGCACCATCACGCAGCTCGTCGTCGGCAATCTCCATCCGGACCTGATCAATCGCCGCGACCGCAGCATCTCGCGCAAGCTCCACGAGCAGGCGGCGGCCCGCGAGATGGAGAAGCATTACAACAAGGCCCAGATCCTCGAGGCCTTCCTGAATGCGATCAACTTCGGGCACCGGTGGTGCGGCATCGAGGAGGCGGCCCGCCACTACTTCGGCAAGCATGCCTCGCAGCTCACGCTCAGTGAGGCGGCGTCGCTGGCCGCGCTGCCCAAGTCGCCGGCCGGATACGATCCGGCGCGCCACCCCGACCGCAACAAGGAGCGGCGCGATCTGATCCTCGCGCTCATGGCCGATCAGGGATACATCACGCGCCAGCAGGCCGACGCGGCCCGCGCCCAGCCCGTGGTCACCGTACCGGACGCGGGATTCGCGGTGCGCGCGCCGTATTTCGTGGACGCCGTCAAGCAGGCGGCCGAAACGGACGGCGTGCCGCTCGACCGCGGCGGATTCCGCATCTACACCACCGACGATCCGGCGCTGCAGCGCGAGGCGGCGCGGTCGCTGGTGGACGGCATCGCGAAGGTGGAAGCGCGCCCCGGGTACCGCCACCCGAAGTTCGATCCCGCGCATCCGTCGCGCACCAACTACCTGCAGGGAATGGTGGTGGCCGTCGATCCGTACACCGGCGACGTGCGCGCACTGGTCGGCGGACGCGACTACGAGGCCTCGCCCTTCGACCGCGCCGTGAACGGGACCCGGCAGCCCGGGTCGTCGTTCAAGCCGTTCGTGTATGCCAAGGCGCTGGAAGACGGCATCACCGCCAATACGATCGTGCCGGACACGGCGCTCTCCATCGTGCTGCCCAACGGCGACCTGTACCAGCCACGCGACGACGACGGACGCTTCCTCGGGCCGATGACGATTCGCGAAGGGCTCATCCATTCACGGAACGCCGTGGCCATACAGCTGGGGCAGATGGTCGGGATGGACTCGGTGGCCGCGCTCGCGCAACGCATGGGCATCGAGACGCCCATCGACCCCGTGCCGTCCAGCGCCATCGGCGCTTCGGTGGTGAAGCCCCTCGACTTCGTGACCGCGTACGCTGCGTTTGCCAACAACGGGCTCGCGGTGTCCCCGCGCCTCATCACGCGCATCGACGATCGCTACGGGCGCACGGTCTACACGGCGCCCGACAACACCCCGCGGCGCGTGCTCGACCCGGCGGTCGCCTACATCGTCCGCGACATGATGAAGGACGCGGCCGATCGGGGCACGGGACGCGTCGCGCGCGCCATGGTCCCCGACGACATCCCGATCGCGGGCAAGACCGGCACGACGAACGACAACGTCGACGTCTGGTTCGTGGGCATGACGCCGCACCTCGTGGCGGGCGTCTGGCTCGGGTTCGATCGTCCGGAGCCGATCGCGTTGGGCGTGGCCGGCGGTTCGCTGGCTGCGCCGGTCTGGGGTGAGATGGTGAGCGCCTACTATTCGGGGCGCAGCGCCGGCAGCTTCCCGCCCGCGTCCGACCTGGTGTTCGGCGAATACGATCGCGCCAGCGGCCAGCCGGCCACGATGCTGACGCCTCCCGACAGCGTGTACACCGAGTACTTTCTGCCCGGCACCGGCCCGCTGGCGACGCGCGCCAATCCGTGGAAGGTTCCGCAATGGGGCGCGGTGCTGATCCACTGAGTCCGGCTGCACCGTGCGATTCCATTCCGAGGCACTTCACTACGGCCCGTCTCGGTTCAAGCGCGGATTCGGCGGCGAGCCCGTGACCGTCTGGGACGCGCGAAGCCGGGTCTGAACGCACCGCGCGGTCCCGGCGAACACCGGGACCGCGCGTAGGATACGAGGCGAGCGGAGGAGCTACGGCCGACCCGCGCCCACCATC
>DASVWS010000094.1:0-10843 GCA_036393095.1 Gemmatimonadaceae bacterium
TACCGCGCACTGCTCAAGAGCCCCGGGTTCACGGCCGTCGCCGTGTCGTCGCTGGCGCTGGCCATCGGGCTGACCACGACGACATACGGGATCGTGGATGCCGTGCGGCATCCGGTCACGGCGGTGAAGGACGCGGGGGACGTCTACTGGGGGTTCCCGACCGGGGATGGGGCGCACCGGGACCACCACCGGCACGAGATGTATCTCGCGCTGCGGAACGACCTCGGGCTCTATGCGGGGATGGCGGCAACGAGCTACCGGGGCGGCCCCATCGTCGCCGGCGACCGGGTCTTGTCGCGCGGCGCCGAGGTGGTGAGCACGAACTACCTGGATGTGCTCGGCGTGAAGCCATTTGCCGGGAGATTCTTCCGCCGCACCGCCCGCGACCATCCGGACGACGAGGGGATCGTCATCGGGTTCAGCGTCTGGCAGTCGGTGTTCAATGGGCGGACGCCGCTCTCGAAGCTGCACGTGACGGTGGATGAGCAGACCTATCCGGTGATCGGTGTCCTGCCGCCGACCATGCCCGGTGAGGAATTCATGCTCCCGATGGCTCGGACTCTCGAAGAGGGGCTGGACCCGAACCGCATTCCTACGGCGGTCATCCGCGTCAGGCCGGGCGTGACGCCGGACGTGTTCAAGCGTGATCTGCACACGTTGGAGGCGCGATTCATCGCCGAATATGGACGGAGCGATCAGCCACTCGAGTACTACCACCGCTCGTTCCAACCCCCCCAGGGACAATTGACGGACGTGCACAAGGCGCTCGGTGCGGCGGCGATCGCCGTGCTCCTCATCGCCTGCGCGAACGTGGCTAACCTGCTGCTCGCGCGCACGATCACCCGGCGGCGGGACATCGCCGTCCGCATGGCGCTCGGCGCGTCGCGCACGGACGTCGCCCGCTTCGTGGTCGGCGAGGCGGTTGTGCTCGCCGCGATCGGCGGCGCGGGCGGCATCGTGCTCTCTCTCTGGGGGATGCACCTCGTCGAGTACCGGCTGGGGGGCGGCGCCGTGCAGGGCCTCGGGGGACTGGCGCCGCACCTGAGCTGGCGGGTGGTCGCGTTCGCGTTCGCTGCGACCGCGGCGACGATGGCGCTGATCGCGTCGGCCGCGGTCGTGCGGGCGCGCTCCACGAACGTCAACGACGCGATGAAGGACGGGGCCGGAACGACCACGCATCGGAGCGGAAGCACGTACCGCTGGCTCGTGGTGGCCGAGCTCGCCATGTCGCTCATCGTGCTCATGGGCGCCGCGTTGCTGGTGCGGGCCACACAGGCGGTCCGCGAGTTCGACTTTGGGTACGATCCGCGGCACGTGGTATTCGCGAATCTGTACGTGCCGTTCCGCAGCGCCGCGAAGGCGGACAGCGTCAGCCGAGTGTTCACGGACGTGACGGCCGGTGCACGGGCGTTGCCGGGCGTGCGCGGCGCGGAATGGATGAGCCGCGCCGCGGTGACGGGCAGCCTGGTGACTTCGGACCTCGGCGGGCACGCGCCGAGGCAACTGTTCATGCGCAGCGTCATCACGACGTCGCCCGGGCTGCTCGACCTGCTGGGCGTTCGGGTGGTACAGGGGCGGGACTTCGAGGCCGGCGACGCGGGTTCGCAGGGCGTGGCCGTCGTCGATGACAGCGTCGCCGCGGCGCTCTGGCCGCACATGTCGCCCGTGGGGCGGCTGCTGAAGCTGGGCACCGATTCGTCGAGCGCCCCGTGGGTGCGCGTGATCGGCGTCGTGCATCCGGTGCAGCTCCATTTCGAACAGGATCCGGATCTCGTGCCGCTCCCCGAGATCTACGTGGTCGGCCCGGGGATGGGCGGCGGTTATCGCAGTCTCGTCGTGCGGACCGCGAATGACGAAGCGCCGACGGTGCTCGGGTTGCAGCGGTACGTGAGCGGGAGACTCGGTCGTTCGGGGTATGTGAGCTTCCAGTCGTGGATGTCGCAGTTCCGCGCCGAGATCCAGGAACGCCAGTCCACGGCGTACGTCTTCGAGTTGGTGGGCGCCTTCGCTCTGCTGCTCTCCACGGTGGGCCTCTACGGCATGCTCGCATATGCCGGGGCGCAGCGCACGCGTGAGTTCGCCATGCGCATCGCGCTCGGCGCGCAGGCGCGCGACGTGGTCCGGCTCGTGCTGCGCGACGCGCTGGTGCTCGTGCTCGGGGGCACGGCGGTGGGCGGGTTCGTCGCCATGCTCAGCACGCAGATCATCAAGCGGCTGCTGTACAGCGTCGACCCGATGGACGCGCTGTCGCTGGTGTCGGCGGAAGGGATCCTGATTGCGGTGTCCCTCGCCGCGGCGCTCGGTCCGGCGCGCAAGGCGACGCGGGCGGATCCGGTGGATCTCCTCCGCGCGACGTGACGCGCCCGGCGCCTGCCCGGTGACCAAAGCGTGCATTGAGGGGTTGCAGAGAGGGACAAATCGCGCCGGGCCCGGTACTCTTCATACGTGAACTTCCGCTCCGTCCGCCGACTCCTCGTGGCATTCGCGCTGCTGCCGTGTCCGGCAACGCGGGCCGCCGCGCAGGCCGCCACCGCCGTCCCCGTCACCGGCGTCCCGCACCCGCGCGTCGGCCTCGTGCTCAGCGGGGGAAGCGCCAAGGGCTTCGCCCACATCGGCGTGCTCCAGGTCCTGCAGCAACTCGGCATCCACGTGGACCTCGTTACGGGCACGAGCATGGGGGCGATCATCGGCGGCCTGTACTCGGCGGGCTACACCCCGGAGCAGCTCGACACGCTGGTCACGCGTGAAGACTGGGGGAACCTCTTCCGCCGGCCGACCGACCGCCGCAAGCAGAGCCCCACGCAGAAGGCGGCGAGCGACCGGTACATGATCACGTTCCCGCTCGAGCACGCGCGCATCGCGCTGCCGGAGGCGGTCGTGCCGCGCCAGGCGATCGCCGAGCATCTGGAACGGTATACGTGGCCGGTCCGGAACGTCACCGACTTCAACAAGCTCCCCACGGCGTTCGGCGCACTCGTGACCGACCTCGATACGGGGAACCCGATCCTGCTGCAGCACGGATCGCTGGCGCAGGCCATCGAGGCGAGCGCCGCCGTGCCCGGCGCGTTCGCTCCCGTGACGCTCCCCGACGGCAAGCGCGTCGTGGACGGCGCCGTGGTCCGCAACCTCCCCGCAGAGGACGCGCGCGCCATGGGCGCCGACCTCGTGATCTGCGTGGACGTCTCCGAGCGCCCCTCGCCGGCCGACAGTCTGCACACGCTCATCGACGTCATGCAGCAGACGGTTTCCTTCCGCGTGCAGGCGTCCAACCAGATCGAACGTCCGCTCTGCAATGTGGTGATCGATCCCGACGTCAACGGCATTCCATCGCTCGACTTCAGTCGCGCCCAGGTCTGGATCAACCGCGGACGCACCGCCGCGCTCGCGCAGCGCAAGGCGCTCCTGGCGATCGCCGATTCGGAGCACGCGGCGCGGGGCGACATCCCGCCCCGGCCGCCGCTTCCGCCCAACGACTCGATCTTCCTGCTGCAGGTGAGCTGGACGAACGTCAGTCCGGGCGCCGACGCGATCGTGCACGGCGCGGTCGGACTGCGGGACAGCACGTGGGTCACCGAGTCCGAGGTCGCGGAGGCCGTGGACCGCATCTACTCCACGGGCCGCTTCGACCAGGTCAGCTTCCGCGTCGAACCTCGCGCGGGCGGCGACAATCTGCTGCTCGATCTCACGGAAGGCGACCGGGACGTGGTCGGCGTGGGCGTTCGCTACGGCACGCCGCGCGGTGCCTCGCTACTCGTGGGCGCGACGGTGAACGACTGGATCACGCCCGGTTCCCGCGTGGCGCTCAGCGCCCGGCTGGGAGACGAGTTGCAGTTCGACGGCCGGTACCTGCTGGGCGCCGGCCCCGACGCCGGCTTTCTGGAGACGGTGCGCGCCACCTTCACCCGGACGACGCTGCCGCACGTGCGTCCGGCCGGCGTCGCCTCGGCGCCCGTGCTGGACGTGCGCGAGGTGTCGCTGCAGCTCGCGCGGGTGCTCGGCCACGCGGGCTACCTCGGGGCGGAGGTGACGCATGCGCGATCGAGCGACGGCGTGCCCGGCGGCGACAGCGTGCTCGCGCGGCACTCGCAGAGCTACACGACGCTGGGCGGCGTGCTGTCGCTCGACACGTATGACCGGGCGTTCGCCCCCACGACGGGCGGTTCGACGCTGATGATCTGGAACGGCGATCTCGGACACGGCCGCTCGTTCGGGCGCCGGTTCGCGGACCTGCAGGGCGCGCTTCCGGTGGGGCACCACGTGTCGCTCCTCGGACGGATGGACGTGGGCTACGCCTCGGGAACCAACCTGCCATTCCACGACCGGTTCTTCCTCGGCGGGAGCGTTCCCTCGGCGGTGTGGCCGTCGACGTTCGTCCCGTTCCTGGGGCTGGACGCGCAGTCGCTGCAGGGGACGGTGGTGCACGCCGCCGAAGCGGCGGTGCAGGCGGAGATGCGCGACAACGTGTTCGTCACCCTGCGCGGGAACGTGGGGAACGTCTTCGATACGTGGCCGGCGCCCGTCGGCTGGCGCTCGTACCTGCGGGGCGGGGGCCTCACGATCGGCACGATGCTGGCGCCCGGGCCCGTGTCGATTACCTTCGGCTCGCGATCGCTCACCCAGCGCCCCGTGATCGAGATCAACTTCGGCGCCACCTTCTGACCTTCCCGCGCATGAAGAAGCTGCCCGTCCAGATGGTGATCGCGGTCCTCCTGGGCACGATCGCCGGACTGATCGTTGCCGCCACGCGCAATCCGGCGGCCGATCGCGCCGTCTCGATCATTGCGCCGCTCGGCACGATCTGGGTGAACGCCATCCTGATGACCGTGGTGCCGCTCGTGGTCGTCAACGTGATCGTGGCTGCGGCGTCGTCGGCGGAGCAGCGGAACGCGGTGCGCGGCGCCACCGGCACCTTCGGCATGTTCGTCAGCGTGGTGACGGCGAGCGCCGTCCTCTGTGCGCTGCTCAGTCCCGGCCTGCTCGCCCTCATCGTGTCGAAGGGTGGAATCCCCGTCCCGCCGGCGGCCGCGGCGGCCGCGGCGCAGCAGCCATCGCTGACGTCGCTCGTCGTCAGCATCGTCCCGCAGAATCCGGTCAAGGCCGCGGCCGACGGCGCGATGCTCGGGCTCATCGTGTTCTCGCTGCTGTTCGGATTCGCCGCCACGCGCATCGAGCCCGCCCAGCGGTCGTCGATCGTGGCGTTTTGCCGTGCCGTCTCCGATGCGCTGCTCGTGATCGTCGCGTGGGTGCTCAAGGTCGGGCCGATCGGCGTGTTCGCGCTCATCCTGCCCGTGGCCACGCGCATCGGCATCGACGTGCTCCGGTCGCTTGCCGGATACATGCTCGTGGTCGTGCTGCTGTGCCTCGTGGTGACCGGCGGCGCCTACGTGCTCGCCGTCGTGCTCGGCGGCACGCCACTCCGCCGCTTCGCGCGCGCGCTGGCCGCGCCGCAGGCCATCGCCTTCGGCTCGCGGTCGTCGCTCGCGACGCTTCCCTCGCTCATGCGCGCCGCCGAGGAGGACCTGGACCTGCCCGGCGAGGTGAGCGGCCTCGTGCTGCCGCTCGCGACCGCGATGCTCAAGGTCGCGGCGCCGATCGCTTCCGTTACGGGGGCGATCTTCATCGCCCGCGTATACGGCATCCACCTCGGCGCCGCGCGCATGCTGCCGGTGATCGCGATTTCGGTGCTGACGAGCTTCGGCGTGCCGGGCGTGCCCAACGGCGCCTGGACGCAGCTCCCCGTCTTCCTCGCGGCGGGGATCCCCGCCGAAGGGATCGGGATCCTCCTCGCCGTCGATGCCATTCCCGACGCCCTGCGCACGGTGACCAACGTCTCCGTGGATCTCGCCGTGGCCACCGTGATCGCGCGGTGGACGCGCGACCGCTGACGGTTCGAGGGCAGCGGTGTCGGGTGCATCCCGCTCTGGCCAAGGCGAAGCGCGCGGTGTCAATTTCTTCGCGCGCTCGGGCGGCCGGTCGTCGGCCGCCGGCGCCGGCGACTCTCACCCGGCCGGATGATGCTCGACTCCCTGCGCACCGCCGTTCTCGAAGCCAACCGCGCCCTCGGCGCGCGGGGACTCGCGCCGTTCACGTTCGGCAATGCGAGCGGCATCGACCGGGCGCGTGGGCTGGTGGTGATCAAGCCGAGCGGCGTCGCGTACGACGCGATGCGCGCCGGCGACCTGGTGATCACCGATCTCGAGGGGAAGATCGTGGAGGGGGCGCTGCGCCCGTCGTCCGATCTGCCGACGCACCTCGTGCTGTACCGCGCGTTTCACGCCGTCGGCGGCGTCGTGCACACGCATTCGCACTTCGCCACGGCGTGGGCGCAGGCCCGGCGCGAGATCCCCTGCTTCGGCACCACGCACGCCGACTACTTCCACGGGCCGATTCCCGTGACCGCGCCGCTCACGGCGCACGAGATCGCCGTGGACTACGAAGCGAACACCGGCGAGGCGATCGTGCGCCGCTTCCGCGGGCTCGATCCTGCCGTGATGCCCGCGGTGCTGGTGGCGAGCCATGCGAGCTTCTGCTGGGGCCCGACGGTGAACTCGGCGGTGCACACGGCCGAGGTGCTCGAAGAGGTGGCGCGCATGGCCTATCACACGCTGGCCATCGAGGCCGACGCCGAGGCCATCGACCAGGTGCTGCACGACAAGCACTTCCTGCGCAAGCACGGCCCCGACGCGTACTACGGACAGCGCTGAGGAGGAGTCACCTCCGCGCCCGCGCCGCGATCTCGCGGAGTGCGGGGAGAATCGGGCCGATGGCGACCGGCGCCGAGTCCGGCGCGCCGAGCCCGAAGTAGAGTGCCCGGTACATGGCATACAGGCGCTCATATGTCTCCCGCGCGGCGGGGTCGGGCTTCACCTCGCGGTAGGGCGGGCAGAGCGCCCGCTGCGCCTCGGCGATGGTCGAGAATACCCCGGCGGCGAGGAACGCGAACAGCGCCGAGCCGAGGCTCGTGATCGGCCGCTCGGGCACGAGCATCGGCTTGTTCATCACGTTCGCGTAGACCTGGTTGAGCACGGGATTCTTCTGCGGAATGCCGCCGGCCTGGATCACGCGCTCGATCGGCGTGCCGAATTCCGCCATGCGCTCCAGCACGATGCGCGTGTGGAACGCCGTGCCCTCGATGGCGGCGAACAGCTCGTCGGCCGCCGTGTGCTGCAGGTTCCAGCCCAGCGTCACGCCGCCCAGCCGCGCGTTGACGAGCACGGTGCGGTCGCCGTTGTCCCAGACCAGACGGAGCAGCCCGGTCTGGCCGGCGCGGTACGCGTCGAGCCCCGCCGAGAGCGCGGCCACCGTGGTCCCGGCGCGGCGGGCGATCGCCTCGAATACATCGCCCACCGCCGACAGCCCGGCTTCGATGCCGATCATCTTCGGATCCACCGAGCCGCGTACGACGCCGCAGAGCCCGGGAATACAGCCGGTCTCGCGGCCCACGGCGACGATGCACGTGGAGGTGCCGACGACGTTCACGACGTCGCCTTCCGCGACGCCGGCGCCCAGCGCGTCCCAGTGCGCGTCGAAGGCGCCGACGGGGATGGGGATGCCGGCGCGGAGGCCGAGCTTCGCCGCCCACTCCGGCGAGAGATGCCCGGCGATCCGGTCTGACGTGAGATAGCGGCCGCCGAGCTTGTCGCGCACGCCGGCGAGCAGCGGATCGACTTCGACCAGGAATTCCTCGCTCGGCAGTCCGCCCAGCTCGGCGTTCCAGAGCCACTTGTGCCCCATGGCGCACACGCTGCGGGCCACGCGGTGCGGGTCCGTCTCGCCGCAGAGCGTGGCCGCCAGCATGTCGCAGTGCTCGAGCGCCGTCGCGAACCGCGCGCGCTTGTCGGGGTTGTGGCGCAGCCAGTGCAGCAGCTTGGCGAACCCCCACTCCGAGGAATAGACGCCGCCGCAGTACTCGATGGCCGGCAACCGCATGCGGTGCGCGACCTCGGTGATCCGCGCGGCCTCGTCCTTGGCACGGTGGTCGCACCAGAGGTAGTAGTCGTCCAGCGGCTGCAGGCGGTCGTCCACCGGGATCACGGTGGAGCCGGTGGTATCGAGCGCGATGGCGAGAATCGCTTCGCCCGACGCTCCCGCCACGGCCAGCGCGACGCGCGTCGCCGCGGCCAGCGCCTCCATGTGCGCCGCGTGCGACTGCGCGGCGAAGTCGGGGTCGGCGGCGTTGCGGGTGACCGGATATTCGGCCACGCCCGTGCCCACGGGGCCCCGCGCGCTGTCGACGATCGACACGCGCACGCTCTGCGTGCCGAAGTCGACGCCGGCGACGAGTGCCATGCCGCCTACCGGTGGCGGAGCGTGTCCCACCCGAGGTAGCAGGTGGTCGCTTCGTGCAGCACGTCCGCCACCGTGTCGAGCGTCGAGGCCACGTGGTGCTCGAATCCCTGCTCGCAGATGTAGCGGAGGAGCGGCTGCAGGTTCGGAATTTCCACCACGCCCGCACCGCCGAAGGTCTTGAGCGGGTCCTTCGTGAACCGTCCCTCGCCCACGTAGCCGCGCATGCGGCCGCTGCGGTCGTCGGTGGAGAAGCGTGCGAACGTCATCGGCCCGGCCTTCACCTTCCCGACGATCGTGCCGTAGGTATTCTCCCGTCCCACGGTGCCGGCGATGATCTCCTGATAGTCCATGCGCTCGCTCTCGAAGAACGACTTCGGCAGGTTGCTGCAATGGAAGCACACGGCCTTGTCGGGGTCGTCGCCGTAGTTGTTGTTCCAGTCGAGCAGGGCGGCCGGCGTCTGCGACGCGAGGGCGAGCGCGTACATGCTGACCGTGCCGCAGACGTCCACCTCGCACGCGCTCGGCATGAGCTCGTCGCTCATCATGCTCATGAGCGTGCACGGCACCACGCCGAAGAATTCCTCGAGCGACGTCCAGCACTGCACGGCGCTCACCGTGACGTCCGCCTCCTTCATCCACGCGTCCACCACGGCGCCGAGCTTGGCCATCTTGAGCAGCGCGGCGTCGGGAACGCCCGCCGTCTCCACGTAAGCATGCATCTGCTGCAGCTTGCGCTTCACGGCGCGGTCGGCGTCGCGCAGCCGCTGCACGCGACCCAGGATCTCCGAGAGGTCGATCGGTTCGACGGCGATGCCCTGCGCCTCGAGGATCTTCTCGCTGTAGCGCACGGTCTTGAAGGCGGCGGGGCGGGCGCCGATGGCGCCGATGCGCGCCGTGCGCAGCCCCCTGACGACGCGGCAGACGCCGGCGAAGCGGCGCAGGTCCCGGCGAAAGCTCTCCGCCCCGGGCGCCACGGTGTGCAGGGTCGTCAGTGAATACGGGATCCCGTACTGGGTGAGGACGTTGCACACCGACATCTTGCCGCAGAACGCGTCGCGCCGGTTGTCGATGAGCATCCGCTTGGGATCGTCCGCGGCGGCGTGGATCAGCACCGGCACGTCGAGCCCCGCCAGCCGCAGCGTTTCCGCCACGCCGCGTTCGTCGCCGAAATTGGGGAGCGTGACGATCACGCCGGCGATCGTGTCGCGGTGCTTCCGGAACAGGTCGGCGCAGGCCTTGGCTTCGTCGCGGCTCTCCACCGCGCCGTAACGGCTGGCGTTCGCGCCCAGCGCGACGACGTTGAACCCTTCCTCCTTGAGCACGGCGAGCATCTGATCGCGCCCCTCGCGCGCCAGGTGGCCGGGAAAGAAGCCGCGGTTCCCGACGAGCAACCCGACCGTGAGCGGTCTGGGGCGGGGCGCGGTGCGCCGGGCCGCGGCGCGGCGCGCGGCGTCGACGCGCTCGGCGACCTTGCGGACGGTCGTTTTCGTCTGGATCTGATGGAGAGGCATGACGGGCTCTGGAAGTGGGGAATGCGAGTAGAGATTACGGGCGGCGCTCCGCCCCCGGAAGAGCGGACGCGGATCGCGTTGACACCCCTCTACGCGGGGCGTAACGTTGCACGCGTTTGCACCCGCAGTCCCTCACTACTCCGGAAGTGCCGCCCGATCGCCAACTGACCGCCGACAGCTCCCCCGCCGCGCCGGCACCCGCTGCACCGAATTCCGCCGCTCCGCCCGCGCCGGCCTCGCCGAGGGTCGGACGGCCGTGGGTGCGCGCCGTGCTCCGTTCGCCCCAAGTCGGTCTCGTCGGCGTCCTCCTCGGCCTCGGCATCGTCCTCACGCTCACGGCGGGCTCGCACGTCGATCCGCTCTCCGGGCAGACGGTCAACAACTTTCTCAACAAGTACACGTTCCTGCAGATGGCCACCGACGCGAGCGGCTTCGCGATCATGGCCGTCGGCTCGACGATCGTCATCATCGCCGGCGGCATCGACCTGTCGGTGGGCGCGATTTACGCGCTTTCGGGCGTGACGATGGCGATGGTGCTGCGCGCCGCCGGCCCGATGGGGCCGGTGCCGACGCTGCTCCTCGGCCTTGGCACCTGTCTCGCCGTCAGCCTGCTCTGCGGGCTCGCCAACGGACTGATGGTGATCGGACTCGACGTCCACTCCTTCATCATCACGCTCGGCACGATGTGGATCCTGCGCGGGCTCGCGTTCGTCACCAGCCACGCCGAGAGCATCCTGCTGCCGAGCCGGCTCACGAACGTCGTGCGTGCGCCGCTCGGCATGGCCGAGGGGCTCTATCCGGTGCCGATGCTGGTGATGTTCGCGGTCACGGCGCTTGGCGCGGTCTATCTCTCGCGAACGGTGATGGGCCGGCACGTCTTCGCCGTGGGCGGCAACCCGGAAGCGAGCCGGTACGCCGGGCTCAGCGTCAAGCGTGTCACCCTCGGCGTGTTCGTGCTCTCGGGGCTGACGGCCGGCATCGCCGCCTTCCTCGGCGCCGGGTACTACGGCTCCGCGACCTCGTCCGACGCCAGCGGCTACGAG
>DASVWS010000095.1:0-5679 GCA_036393095.1 Gemmatimonadaceae bacterium
AGAACCCCCGCCGGTGGCATCATCGCCTCCGGCGAGGGTTCCGGCCCGCTCGTGGATGTCACGCGGCGGTGTGGGCCACCCGGCGACATCCGGCGGACGCCTCCGCTTGGGGGATTCCCGTCCGTGCGCGCCTTGAGAGAATCACCATGCGCGCGGGTTTCGCCAATTCAGGGAATTCCTGAATTTCCGGGGCGCTCCCCGCACAGTCGCGTCGTTCGATTCCCCGGCGCGCAAGCGCAACCGGTCCACTGAGGGATCGAGCGTCACGCACGGTCAGCCCACGATGATCCGCGGCTCGCCGCAGTGCGGCGCGATCGCGTCGGCGGCGCGGTCGCGCAACTCGACCGCCGCGGCGAGGTCCGCGCCGCGCGGCGGGATCGGATCGCCGATCCAGATCCGGATGTACGACGGATGCGGCAGGTGCGCGTCGGCAGGAAGCGCCTGCCGGGTTCCGCGAATCGCCACCGGAACCACCGGCACGCCCGCCGCCGCGGCGGCGGTGAACGCGCCCAGCCGGAACGGGCGCAATCCGTGCGATCCCGTGAATCCGCCCTCGGCGAAGAAGAGCACCGACTCGCCGCGCCGCAACCGCTCCTCCAGCGCCGCCGCGTCGGCCAGGCTCTGCTGCACGTGCCACCGGTCCACGGTCGGATGGCCGCCGCGGCGGACGAACACGGACACGAGGCGCCAGCTCATGATCTCGGTCATCGCCACGAACCGAAAGTCAATCGGCAGCGCGGCCAGCAGCGCCGGCGTATCGGCGTACGACGTGTGGTTCACCACCAGCACGCACGCCCGGTCGCGCGGCAGGCGCTCGGCGCCGGTCACGCGGATCGGACATCCGGCCCACGCGAGCAGCACGCGGCTCACCCACCGGCCGAGCAGGCGCACGGGGCGGCCGGCCGGCAGCGTGTGCACGAGCACCCACGCGAGCGGCACCACGACGACGGCGACCACGACGCCGGCAACCGCGAGATACCCCAGGTACAACGCGCGGCCCGCGCGCCGCGCCCCCCGCATGGCGCGGTCGCCGGCGGCTTTCGCGGCGAGCCCCACCCGTACGCGCCACGGAATGCCGCGCGTCGCGCCGAGTTCACCTGCCATGTACGCGTCGCGCGTGGCGGAGCGGCGGATCTTTCCGCTGGGCGTCTTGGGAACGGTGCCCGGACCTGCCACGCGCACCACATCGGGCGGCACGCCCACCTGCGCCGATACCGCTTCGACCACGCCGCGCTCGATGCGCTCGCGCTCGCCCGGCTCGGCGGCGTGCGTTTCCGCGATCACCACGAGCTGCTCGGTGCCCGTCGCCGGGTCGGGCACGCCGAACGCGGCAACGCAGCCCTTGCGCACGCCGTCCACCGTGCCGGCGACCTCCTCCACTTCCTGCGGCACCAGGTTGCGTCCGCTCTTGATGATGAGATCCTTGGCGCGGCCGGTGATGTAGAGCTCGCCGTCGCTCACGTAGCCGAGATCGCCGCTCTCGATCCATCCGTCGGCGCGCACGGCCCGGGCTGTTGCCGCCGGGTTGTGGTAGTAGCCGCTCATGCACGACGGGCCGCGGAAGATGACGCGCCCCACCGCCCGCTCGCCCGCGGTTTCGTCGCGCTCGTTCACCACGCGCACCTCGTGCCCGGGCAGTGCGCGTCCCACGGACACGAAGCGCAGCGCCGACTCGTCGGAGGCCGGCGCCGGCGCGGCGCGCGCGTCGCGCGCGAAGGCGTCGCGGGCCACGACGTCCACGCGCGGCTCGCGCTCCGGCGGCGGAAAGGTGAGCGCGACTGAAGTCTCGGCGAGTCCGTATACGGGCATGAGGGCCTCACGCCGGAAGCCGTAGCGGGCGAAGCGCTCCGCAAACCGATCGAGCGTCGCGGCGCTCACCGGTTCGGAGCCGTTGAGGGCGCAGCGCAACGACGAGAGGTCGAGTCCGTCGATGGCGTCGTCGCGCACCTTCCGCACACAGAGCTCGTACGCGAAGTTCGGCGCCGCGCTGAGCGTGGCGCGCTCCTGGTGCACGGCCCACAGCCAGCGCTCCGGGCGGGCCAGGAACGACAGCGGCGACATCAGCGCGAGCGGGATGCCCTGCACCAGGGAGCAGAGCCACGTACCGATGAGGCCCATGTCGTGATACAGCGGCAGCCAGCTCACGGCGACATCGGTGGGCCGCATGTCCACGCCCGCCGCAATGGCACGGATGTTGGCCAGCAGATTGGCGTGCGTGAGCAGTACGCCCTTGGGGTCGCCCGTGCTCCCCGACGTGTACTGCACGAGCGCCGCGGCGCCGGCGTCGACGCCGGGCAACGTCCTCGCCGCATCGGGCAGCGCGTCCGCTTCGGCGAGCAGCGCCTGCACCGTGAGCGGACGCGCGAGCGCCGGCGCATCGGCGCGAAGTGCGCGCGCGACGGGCGCCGCTTCGGGCATCGCGATCAGCACGCGCGATTCCGCGTTGGCCAGGATGCGCGACTGGCGCTGGAGATACTCGCCCAGCCGGTCGAGCCGCGCCGGCGGATACAGCGGCACGGCCACGCCCCCCGCGGCGAGCACGCCCATGAACGCCTGCAGGTAGTCGAAGCTCGTGGGGAGCATGAGCCCGATCGGGTCGCCGGGCCGCACGCCGTGTGCGACGAGCGCGGTGCCGATCCGCTCGGCGCCCCGCCAGAGCTCGCCGTAGGTGACGGGCTGCACGCGGTCGCTCTCATGCAGCCGCACGTGCACGCGGGCGGGCTCGGCGCGCGCATGCTCGCGGAGCGCTTCCACCAGCGTCGCGATGCGGTCGACCGGCAGCGCGCTGGCGGCGACCGCTTCCTCGCGGGCGACCGACGCGCGCACCGCGGCGCGCGGCGCGCGGCTGGCGTCCTCGGCGATCTCGCGCGCCGTGTCGAGGAGCAGGAAGTGGTCGTCGAGCTCGCGGCCGAGCGCGGCTTCGAGACGCGTGAGCAACTCGGCGCGCTCGAGGCTGCCCAGCCCGACGTCGCGTTCCAGCGACGCGGTGGGCGAGACGGCGCGGGCGGCCCGGTCGCCGCGCAGCTCGCGCGCCAGGTCGCGCACCACGCCCACGACGCGCTCCTCGCCGTTCATCCCTTGATCACTCCCAGTGGGCGCAGCCGCGCGACGCGCCGGGCGAGGCGCGCGCCCTCGACGACGGCCGCCACGCGCTCCACGTCCTTGTAGGCGAACGGCGCTTCCTCGGCGAGCCCGCGGCTGCTGGCGCCGCGCACGACGATGCCGCGCGATTCCAGCTCCTTCCGCAGCGCGCTGCCGGTGACCTGCCGTGCGGCCGCATGCCGGCTGAGCGCGCGGCCAGCGCCGTGGCAGGCGCTGCTCCAGCCGCGATCCTCCGCATCCGCCGCGCCCGCCATGACCCACGATCCGGTGCCCATGCTCCCTGGAATGAACACCGGCTGTCCGACGGCGCGATAGGGTGCGGGCAGCTCCGGATGGCCGGGGCCGAACGCGCGCGTGGCGCCCTTGCGGTGCACGCAGAGCAGGCGGCCGCCGTGCGTCTCGCGCTTGGCGATGTTGTGCGCCACGTCGTACACCACGCGCACGGACGCCGGATCGACGCCGAGCTGGCGGACCGCGACTTCGCGCACGGTGTGCGTGACGCGCTGCCGGTTGGCCCAGGCATAGTTCGCGGCGCACGCCATGGCGGACAGGTAGGCGCGCCCCTCGGGCGAGCTCGCGGGAGCGCAGGAGAGCTGCCGGTCGGGAAGCACGAATGCCTGGTGGGGCATCTGCGCATCCATGCGCTTGACGTAGTCGGTGCACACCTGGTGCCCCAGCCCGCGCGACCCGGTGTGAATGAGCACCGTGATGCCGCCCGCGGCGAGTCCGAACGCGGCGGCGGCTTCCGCGGCATGCACCGCTTCTACTTCCTGGACCTCCACGAAGTGGTTGCCGGCGCCGATGGAGCCGAGCTGGCCGCGCCCGCGGTCCTTCGCGCGCGCCGAGACCGTTGACGGGTCGGCGCCGTCGAGGCGCCCGCACGATTCGGTATTCGCGATGTCGGAGTCGAGCCCGAATCCCCAGGTCCGCACCAGGTGCGCGGAGCCGCCCGCGAGCACGCCGTCCAGTTCGGCGTCGGTCAGCCGCCAGGGCACGCCGCGCCCCGTACCCGAGGGAATGGACCGCGACAGCTCGTGCACGAACGGCTCGAGCCGCGACCCGAGCTCGCGCCGCGTGAGCGGAAGCGTGAGCAGGCGGACGCCGCAGTTGATGTCGAATCCGACGCCGCCCGGCGAAACGATGCCGTCGGGGAGCAGCGTGGCGGCGACGCCGCCCACGGGAAATCCGTAGCCGTCGTGCATGTCGGGCATGCCGTACACGCGGTCCACGACGCCGGGGAGCGTGGCGACGTTGACGAGCTGCGTCATCGCGTCGCCGTCGAGCATCGGCCCGATCAGCTCGGCGTCCGCGTACACGCGCGCCGGCACGCGCATGTCCGCGCGCCACGACGTCGGAAGCTCGAACGCGTACTCGCCGATCGGCCGCAGATCCTCGCGGCGCATGCCACCTCCCGCGCCCGCCCGTTCAGATATCGAACAATAGCGTGGCGTACCACCGGCCGTCGCGCCGTTCGAGGCGGGCACCGTGGTAGGTGGCCGCCTTGAGGGGCGAGCGCCAGTCGCGAACGGCGCGGCCGCGCACCTGCGCCGTGAGGCGCCACTGCGGCGCGGCCCGTCCGGCCGGAGGTGTGAGCTCGATGTCGCGCGCGTCGGCATACGCCGCGCCCGACGCTTCGCCGCGGCCGATGAGCTCGTTGGCCCAGTCGACGAGCAGGGCGACGTCGTCGCGCGCCGAGAGTTCCACGTGCTCCCAGGCGCCGAACGGGCCCTCGGCGCGGCCCGACGCCAGCGCGATCAGCGTCGCGACGCGGCGAAACACTTCGCTGCGTGTGTCGTCGCGCAGTTCCACGCGCCACTCGCCGACATGCGGGAGCGTGCGCGCGTGCGCGTGAACGCGGCTGCTCCGTCTGATGGTGCGGGCGGGCGCCGTCATGGCTAGTGCCGCACCGCGTGGTGCAGTTCGCGCTCCACTTCCTCCACTGCGCCGTGCAGCCGGTTCTCGGCGCCGGCGTAGTCGTCCACCGAGAGCAGCATGAACACGCGCCGGTGCGTGGCGCGCAGCCGCTCCTCGGCGGCGCGGATGGCGGGCAGGACCGTGTCCCAGTCGCCCTCGATCACCGTATCCGACGCATTGACCTGGTAGTGGAGGGCGGCGCGGTCGAGCATCTCGACGACCTCGGCCACCGGTTTGTGGAGCGATGCGCCGTCGCCCACCGGGAACATCGTGAGACTGAAGATCATCGTACGCCTCCGCGTGGGGGACGGCAGAGTGACGCCTGCTCAGTACTCGAACCCTGAATGTGGCGAACCCTCGTCGTCGGCATCTCTGCCTCCGGCGAGGGTTCAGACCCGCTGGCGACTGCCGGTCGGTCGTTTCGGCATCACCCGAGCGATGGCACTCAAGACATTCGAGCGGGTGATCAGACCAGCAATCTTGCCCTCATCGGACGGGACCGATTCAGGTGCCCCTTGGCTATCGAGACTTCAGTTGTGTCCAGCGACCTCACAACCTGCGCAGCCGGGGTCGAACTCCCGCTGCACGGCCAACCGACGGTATCCCGCGAGTTGGCTCTGTTCGCGGTATTCCCGTCCGCGAACACGAGTAGAACTTCGCCCC
>DASVWS010000096.1:0-2485 GCA_036393095.1 Gemmatimonadaceae bacterium
GTTTCGGGACGTCCATGCGGGAGAGTTCGGCAGCGTGTTGGCGTCTGCGTCCATTTCATTTGCGTGGTCACGAGTTGCTCCGCGGCATTAGGAGCGGCCGACAGTGACGAGCCGGTCGGCGTCAATCCTCTCGCGGTTGACCCTTCACCGGCGCCGGGCGCTGGTCTGGACTACGGCATGGCGGGAACTCAGACACGAGCACGCCGGAGGCCATGAACCTGCGGATACGCACCGGCCGCACCTCGAGGCCGCGAGCGAATGGCTGGCGCGCGCCCAGGACGTCACGCAGAGCGGGGGCATTGCACGCGGCTACAGCATCACCTGGAACCCGTACTTCCGCCTCCGTGGTTGGGAGCCGGACTACCCTGAGACGACGGGTTACATCATCCCGACGCTGTACATGATCGCCGACCACCTCGACCGGCCGGAGTTCGCAGACCGAGCAGAGCATGCCGCACACTGGGAATGCGATGTTCAACTGCGGGATGGCGGCGTTCGAGCCGGAGTGATGGGGCAGCCACCCCTGCCGTCGGCGTTCAACACGGGACAGGTGATCTTCGGATGGCTCGCGGCGTTCGAACGCACGGGTGAACAGCGATTCGTCGAATCGGCGATGCGTGCCGGAAAGTTTCTCGCTGAGCGCATCGACGACGATGGCATCTGGCGCCGCGACACCTCGTACCTGGCCCACGAAGATGCGACCCTGTACAACACCCGCACGGCGTGGGCCCTGGCCGAACTCGGCAAGCGGTTCGGCGTCCCGGCGTTCATCGACGCGGCCCGACAGGCGTTCCTGGCCGCGGCCAACCTTCAGCACGCGGACGGCTGGATTCCGAACTGCTGCATGCTCGATCCCGAACGTCCGCTCCTGCATGCCCTGGTCTACACGATTCGCGGTTTGCTGGAAGGCGGCTGGTTGCTCGGCGACGACCGCCTGATCCGCCCAGCGGTCGTCGCTGCGACCGCGATCCGCGACCGCATGCGCACCGACGGATGGCTTGCGGGCCGTTGGTCCGAGGGGTGGGAGCCGGCGGCAGACTTCAGCTGCCTGACCGGAACGGCCCAGATCGCGAACGTCTGGATGCGGCTGGCGCAGATGACCGGCGACCGCGGCTGGCTGGAACCGGCGCACCGCGCGCTCCGCTTCCTGGAAACGACGCAGAACCGCACGAGCACGAACGCCGGACTCCGCGGCGGTATCAAAGGGTCCTCGCCGCTGAACGGCGAGTACGGCCAGTACGAAGTCCTGAGTTGGGCCACCAAGTTCTTCGTCGACGCGGTGATCCGGTACGAACGCATCACGACGGGCGCACCGCCGCTCCCGGCGGCCGCGCTCGCGTAGAGCACTGTCGGCCATGACGATCGTCCTGCTCGTGGCTTTCGGGGTCTGGGGCTACGCCTACGTCGGGTACCCGCTGGTGCTAATGGGGCTTGCGGCCCGGCGTCCGCGGCACCTGCCGGCCGAACCGGCGCAGCTCCCCTTCGTCACCATCACCGTTCCGGCCTACAATGAAATGGCGACGATCGGCGACACGCTCGAGCGGCTGGTTTCGATGGACTATCCCGCCCAGCTCCGCCAGATCCTCGTAATCTCCGACGCGTCCACCGACGGCACCGACGACGTCGTACGTTCCTTCGCCGACCGCGGCGTCGAGCTGATGCGGATGCCCGAGCGGCGTGGCAAGACGGCGGCGGAGAACGCCGCCGGCGCCGCAGCCCACGGCGACATCGTCATCAACACCGATGCTTCAGTACGCGTGCATCGGGAAGCCGTGCGTCATCTGGTGCGCGCCTTCGAAGATCCCACGGTCGGCGTGGCCTCGGGCCGCGACGTGAGCATGAGCCGGGCGGAGGTGCCCACGAGTCCCGGAGAATCCGCGTACGTCGGATACGAGATGTGGGTGCGCGATCTCGAGACGCGCGTCGATGGGATCGTCGGTGCGTCGGGGTGTCTGTTCGGGATCCGGACGGCCCTGCACCGCCAGCCCCTCCCGGAGCACCTGAGCCGCGATTTCGACGCGGCGCTCATCGCCCGGCGAAACGGCCTGCGCGCCGTCTCCGTGCCCGACGCCCTGTGTTACGTGCCGCAGAGCACGTCGCTGCGCCGCGAATACCGGCGAAAGGTGCGCACGATGGCCCGCGGGTTGGCGACGCTTTGGAACGCGCGCCAGCTGCTGAATCCGGCGCGTTACGGCTCCTTTTCCTGGACGCTCGCCAGCCACAAGCTGTGCCGCTGGCTGCTGCCCTGGACGGTGGCCGCCGTAGTCGCGACGGCCGCGGTGACGGCGCGCGAGTCCTGGCTCGCCCGCATCGTACTCGCCGGCACGGCTGCCGGGGCCGGCGCCACCGCGTTCGCGTGGTGGCAGGAATCGCGCGGGCGGCGCGCACCCCGGCTCATCTCCGTGGCCGCATTCACGACCGCGGGCCTGGCCGCCGGACTGCACGCGTGGGTGCAGTGGCTGAGCGGGCGCCGGGCGGCCACCTG
>DASVWS010000097.1:0-25754 GCA_036393095.1 Gemmatimonadaceae bacterium
AGCTTGTGGATGATGAACGGCTTGAACAGCTCCAGCGCCATCAGCTTGGGCAGACCGCATTGATGGAGCCGGAGCTCGGGACCGACCACGATGACCGACCGGCCCGAGTAGTCCACGCGCTTGCCGAGCAGGTTCTGGCGGAACCGCCCCTGCTTGCCCTTGAGCATGTCGGACAGCGACTTGAGCGGACGCTTGCCGCGGCCGCGAATGGCCTTGGACCGGCGGCCGTTGTCGAACAGCGCGTCCACGGCCTCCTGCAGCATGCGCTTCTCGTTGCGCAGAATGACTTCCGGCGCGCGGTGCGAGATCAGCTTCTGCAGGCGGTTGTTGCGATTGATGACGCGCCGGTACAGATCGTTGAGATCCGACGTGGCGAAGCGTCCGCCGTCGAGCGGCACGAGCGGCCGCAGGTCGGGCGGGATCACCGGCACCACGTCGAGGATCATCCACTCCGGCTTGTTCCGGGTGTCCCCGGCATCGCCCGAGTTGCGGAACGCATCCACGATCTTGAGCCGTTTGAGCAGCATCTTCTTCCGGTGCTGCGACGACTCTTCGAGCACCTGGACGCGCAGCGTCTCGGCCAGCTTGTCGACGTCCAGCCGGCGCAGCAGCTCACGCACCGCGGGGGCGCCGATGTCGGCCAGGAATGCCGCGTCCTTCTCCTCCTTGGCTTTCTGCCGGAGGGTCAGGTACTCCTCTTCGTCGAGCAGCTGGTTGACCTGGACTTCCTGGTTGCCCGGCTCGATGACGACGTAGTTCGAGTAGTAGATGATCTTCTCGAGATCACGCAGGGTGATGTCGAGGAGATTCCCCATCGGGCTCGGCAGCGTCTTGAAGAACCAGATGTGCGCGACGGGCACGGCCAACTCGATGTGGCCCATGCGTTCGCGCCGCACCTTGCTGAGCGTGACTTCCACGCCGCAGCGGTCGCAGATGACGCCGCGGTAGCGGATGCGCTTGTACTTGCCGCAATGGCACTCCCAGTCCTTGACGGGACCGAAGATGCGCTCGCAGAAGAGGCCGTCCTTCTCGGGCTTGAACGACCGGTAGTTGATCGTTTCGGGCTTGGTCACTTCGCCCCACGACCACCACGTGCGCAGCCCCTGCATCTCGAGGCGCTCGCGCTCCTTGGGATCCTTGGGACCGCGAATCTCCTCGGGCGAGGCAATGCGGACGTGGATGAAATCGAACGCCGATGCGCGGGTCTCGCGCACGCTCCGGAAATCAATCATCGCTTACTCCTCGTTCCCGTCGTTGGACCCGCCGCCGTTCTCGGCGAAGGCATCCACACTCTGGCCCATCGTCACCTTGATGCCGAGGGCCTGCAATTCCTTCACCAGCACGTTGAACGACTCCGGCGTGCCGGGTTCCGGCAGGTTCTGCCCCTTCACGATCGCTTCGTACACGCGGCTGCGGCCGTTCACGTCGTCCGACTTTACGGTCAGGATCTCCTGCAGCACGTGCGCGGCGCCGTAGGCCTCCAGGGCCCACACTTCCATCTCGCCGAAGCGCTGGCCGCCGAACTGCGCCTTGCCGGCCAGCGGCTGCTGCGTGACCAGCGAGTACGGGCCGATGCTCCGCGCGTGGATCTTGTCGTCCACGAGGTGCGACAACTTCAGCATGTAGATCTCGCCCACCGTCACCGGCGACGCGAACGTCTCGCCGCTGCGGCCGTCGCGCAGCCGCACCTTGCCGAACGGCGTCAGCCCGGCCAGCCGCATCAGCTCCACGGCGGCCGCGTCGACGTCGGCTTCCGATTTCCTGCCGAGCATGGCCGCCAGTGCCGGCAGTTCCTGCTCGTTGAGCATCGCGCCCGACTCCATCGCCTTCCGCTTGTCCAGATCCTTCAGCGCGGCCTTGTAGGCCGTCCGGCCCTGCGCGGTCAGCTCTTCCGACTCGGCCTGGTGGAACGCGATCTCGTTCTCGATCTCCGTCGCTTCGCGCTGGGCCAGTTCGCCCGCCGCCGCCGCGAGGAAGTCGCGCACCCGATGGAACACGTCGCGCGTCCCCTGCGACATGCCTCGACCGCCCAGGTCGTTGATCGACGCTTCCTGCAGCAGCTCGAAGTGCTCCTCGGCCTTCGTGCGATCCGGCTTGATGTCGGCCAGGATCGTCTTCACGTCGCCGTCGGAGATCTCCGGCGCCGGCGCCCGCAGCGACAGCGCTTCACGCGCCCACGTCACGCCCGCCAGCTTCAGCAGGAGGCCGATCTCGCGCTCGTTCGTGCCCTGGAACACCGGGGTCTTGGCGTAGAAGCCCAGGATGCGGGCCGCCCACCCGAGGTGCGTCTCCAGGATCTGCCCCACGTTCATGCGGCTCGGCACGCCGAGCGGATTGAGCACGATGTCCACGGGACGGCCGTCGGGGAGGAATGGCATGTCCTCCTCGGGCACGATGCGCGCCACGATGCCCTTGTTGCCGTGTCGGCCCGCCATCTTGTCGCCCACCGAGACCTTGCGCTTCTCGGCCAGGTAGACCTTCACGAGCTGGATGACGCCCGGCGGCAGTTCGTCCGGCTGGAGGATGCGGTCGATGCGCTCCTCGGCGCGCTCCTCGATCTTCGCCTTCTCGTCGTTGGACAGGTCGATCACCGCGCGCACGCGCTCGTTGATCTTCTTGTTCTCGACGCGGAACGTCTTGAGGTCGAGCGACGAGATCTTGGTCTCGCGGAGCCGGTCGGCCGTCAGCCTGGTGCCGGCCGGAATCGCCTCCTCCACCGTGCCCGCGTTGAGCGCGAGCGCCACCGTCTGCCCGTCGAGCAGCTCGATCAGTTCGGCGTCGCGCACCTCGTTCACGCGCAGCTTCTCCTCGGCCTCGAGCCGGCGCACCTCGCCGATCCGCTCGCCGCGGTCCTTCTCTACCACCTGGTCCTCGATCCGCGAGAAGATCTTCACGTCGATGACCACGCCTTCCATGCCGGGCGGCACCTTGAGCGACGAGTCCTTCACGTCCTTCGCCTTCTCGCCGAAGATCGCCGTCAGCAGCTTCTCTTCCGGGCTCAGCTCGGTCTCGCCCTTGGGCGTGATCTTGCCGACGAGGATGTCGCCCGGCTTCACGTGGGCGCCGATGCGGACGATGCCGCGCTCATCGAGATCCGTGAGCGCCTCCTCGGCCACGTTCGGGATTTCCCGCGTGATCTCTTCCTGCCCGCGCTTCGTGTCGCGGACGTGGAGCTCGAGCTCCGAGATGTGGATCGACGAGTAGACGTCGTCCTTCACCACGCGCTCGGAGAGCACGATGGCGTCCTCGAAGTTGTGCCCATAGAAGGGCATGAACGCCACGGTCACGTTGGACCCGAGCGCCAGCTGTCCCTTCTCCGTGCCGGCGCCGTCGGCCAGGACGTCGCCCACCTTCACCTTCTGCCCGAGCTTGACGAGCGGGCGCTGGTTGATGGCGGTGTCCTGGTTGGTGCGCCAGTACTTCTTGATCCGGTAGCGGTCGTACTGCGTGAGCCGGGCCAGCGGACGCCCCTCCTCCTCCGCCTTCTTGCGCTCGCCCGATCCGGCGTCGACGATGATCTCGTCGGCCGTCACGCGGGTGACGACGCCGGCGCGCCGGGCGATGACCACGGCGCCGGAATCGACGGCCACCTTCTCCTCGAGCCCGGTGCCGACGAACGGCGTACGCGGGTTGAGCAGCGGGACCGCCTGGCGCTGCATGTTCGAGCCCATCAGCGCGCGGTTGGCGTCGTCGTGCTCGAGGAACGGAATGAGGGCCGCGGCGATGGAGACCACCTGCTCCGGCGCCACGTCCATGTACTCGATGCGATCGGGCGGCGTGAGCGGCACGTCGGCCTGCAGCCGGCAGAGCACGAACGCGTCGACGAACGAGCCGTCGGGATTGAGGCGCGCGTTCGCCTGCGCGATGACCGCGTCCTCCTCCTTGTTGGCGTCGAGCCACGCGATCTCGCCCGTCACCTTGCCGTTCTTGACCACGAGGTACGGCGTCTCGACGAACCCGAGGTCGTTGACGCGGGCGTAGCAGGCAAGCGACGTGATGAGGCCGATGTTCGGACCTTCCGGCGTCTCGATCGGGCACATGCGCCCGTACTGGGAGTAGTGCACGTCGCGGACCTCGAACCCGGCGCGCTCGCGCGTCAGACCGCCCGGCCCGAGCGCCGACAGGCGGCGCTTGTGGGTCAGTTCGGCCAGCGGGTTGGTCTGGTCCATGAACTGCGAGAGCTGCGACGATCCGAAGAACGCCTGGATCACCGCCGAGACGGTCCGCGCGTTGACGAGATCGTCGAGCGAGATCTTCTCGGGATCGGTGTTGATCGACATGCGCTCCTTGACGAGGCGCGCCATGCGGGAGAGGCCGACCGAGAACTGGTTGGCGATGAGCTCCCCCACCGACCGGATGCGGCGGTTGCCGAGGTGGTCGATGTCGTCCACGTGGCCGCGCCCCTCGTGCAGCTCCACGAGGTATCGCACGATGGCGATGAAGTCCTCGGTGGTGAGCACGGTGTGGCTGGCGGGCGTGTTGAGGCCGAGCCGCTGGTTGATCTTGTAGCGGCCCACGCGGCCCAGGTCGTAGCGCTTGGGCGAGAAGAACAGCCGCTCGAGCGCCTGCTTGGCCGTTTCCTGGTCGGGCGCGTCGCCGGGCCGGAGCAGGGAATAGATCTGCGAGAGCGCCTCTTCCTCGCTGTGCGTCGGATCCTTGGCGAGCGTGTTCTTGATGAGCGTCGACTCGGCGCGCCCCGAGGGCACGAAGACCTGCACCTTGGTGATCTCGGCGCGGCGGATCTTCTTGATGAGCGTGTCGCTCAGCGACTGGCCGGCTTCGGCGATCACCTCGCCGTCGCCATCCACGACGTCCACGGCGAGGACGCGACGCACGGGGCGCTCGCCGCGCTCGATGGCTTCGAGCTCGTCGCGCAGGTCGATCGCCATGTACGACGCGAACACCTTGACCTTCTTGATGTTCTGCCGGCGGAGGCGGTTGTACACCTCCTCCGTGAGCTCGTCGCCTTCCCGGACGAGCAGCACGTTCTCGGCGCGCTCGCGCTCGGCCCGCGCCTTCTTCGTGCGGGCCTTCGGGGCGTCCTCGGCCGTCGCCTCGCCGGGCAACTCGATGTCTTCGGCGATGATCGCGCCGATGACCTCGCGCACGTCGGTGCGGCTCTCCCGCTTCTTCGTGAGGTCGAGGTCGCGGACGGCGAAGAACAGGCGGAGGATGTCGGAATTCGAGCCGTACCCGAATGCGCGCAGGAGCGCGGTGGCCGGGAATTTCTTCTTCTTGTCGATGTGGACGTAGATGACGTCGTGGATATCGACCGTGAATTCGACCCACGACCCTCGGAACGGGATGATGCGCGCCGAGATGAGCCGCTGGCCGTTGGGGTGCGTGTTCTCCTCGAACACCACGCCGGGCGACCGGTGGAGCTGGCTGACGATCACCCGCTCGGCGCCGTTGATGACGAAAGTGCCGAGGGGCGTGAGCAGGGGCAGCTCACCGAGATAGACCTCCTTCTCGATGATGTTGCGCGGGCGCTTCGTGTTGTCCGGGAGCGTCTCGTTGATGACCAGCTGCAGCGTCGCCTTGAGGGGCGCCGAGTAGGTCATGTCGCGTTCGATGCATTCCTCGACCGAGTATTTCGGCTCGCCGAGGTTATACCGCACGAAGTCGAGGGAGAAGTTCTCGTGTACATCGGAGATCGGGAACAGGTCCTTGAAGACCCGTTCGAGGCCGATGTCCTCGCGGTCATGCGAGGCGGCATCCAGCTGCAGCAGGGCGTCGAACGCCCGCGTCTGGATGTCGAGGAGATGGGGCATATCCATCCCCTGCTCGAGTTTTGCAAACGAAATCTGCTTGATCAATTCAGGCATGGCTCACCCGCGCAAGCGAAAAAACGACCGGAGCCCCGGGAGCGCCAACGGGCGCGCGGGGCTGGCCGTGTTGCCACGAAACCGACGGTTGTGGTGCTGGGATGCGATATCACTAATGGCAGACCGGCGAAGGGAAAGAGAGACGGGGTGGGACCGCGGCAGCGCCGCGGTCCCACCGGAACCGGCTCACTTCACTTCGACGACTGCGCCCTGCTCTTCCAGCTTGGCCTTCACCGTGGCCGCTTCGTCCTTGGACACGCCGGACTTCACGGTCTGCGGCGCGCCATCCACCATGTCCTTCGCCTCCTTGAGGCCGAGGCCGGTGAGTTCGCGGACCACCTTGATGACCTGGATCTTCTTGCTGCCGGCGTCCTTGAGGACGACGTCGAATTCGGTCTGCTCCTCGGCCGCGGGCGCCGCAGCGCCGCCGGCGCCGCCGGCCGCCGGCGCGCCACCCACCGGCGCCGCCGCGATCGTGACGTTGAACTTCGCCTTGAAGGCTTCAATCAGCTCGGACAGCTCGAACACCGACATGTTGCCGATTGCTTCGAGAATCTCGTCCTTGCTCAGCGTCGCATTAGCCATTGTCGTTCTCTCCTCGTCGTTCCCAGGGTCCCCTGGGGCGTTGGTCAGGCGATACGCCTGGGAATGGTCACGCGCCCTCGCGCTGCGTCTTCAGCGCGTCGAGCGCTCCAGCAAACATGTACAGCAGGCCGTTCATGGCGCCGACGAAGGCGGCCAGTGGGGACTGCAATCCGGCGCCCAGCTCGGCGAGCATCTGCTCGCGCGACGGCATGGCCGCCAGCTTCCGGATCTGCTCGGGCTCCAGGACGCGGCCGTCCATCAGGCCGCCCTTCACCACGGGCTTCTGGTCGTTCTCCTTGGCGAAGTCGGCCAGCACTTTGGCCGCCGCCAGCGGGTCGCGGGACACGACGAGACCCGTCGGGCCCTTCAACGGCTGACTCAGCAACCCGGCTTCCTGCACCGCGCGCAGGGCCAGCGTGTTCTTGATGACCACGTACTCCACCTTCGCCTTGCGCAGCCGGCGCCGGAGCTCCGTCATGCGCTTCACGTTCAGGCCCGTGAAATCGGTGTAGTACAGGGTGCTGGCCCCCGCCATCTTCTCGCGCAGCTCGGTGACGAGCTGTTCCTTGTCGGATCGTTTCATCGCTCGTTACCGGTAGGGGGTGGTGTCGACCGTGACGCCGGGCCCCATCGTGCTGGACACCGCGAGGTTGCGCACGTACACGCCCTTGGCCGCCGTCGGCCTGGCACGCACGACCTGATCCATGAACGCCGCGAAGTTCTGCTCCAGGGCGTCGAGCGGGAACGAGACCTTGCCGATGGCGGCGTGGAGGTTGCCCGCCTTGTCGACGCGGAACTCGATCTTGCCCGCCTTGGTCTCCTTCACCGCGGCGCCGATGTTGAACGTCACCGTGCCCGCCTTCGGATTGGGCATCAGGCCGCGCGGGCCGAGAATCCGGCCGAGCGCGCCCAACTGCCCCATCTGGTCGGGCGTCGCGATGAGGACGTCGAAGTCGAGCCAGCCGTCCTTGATCTTCTGGATGAACTCGACGCCGGCGTAGTCGGCGCCGGCATCCTGGGCTTCCTTCAGTTTGTCGCCGACGGCGATCACGAGCACGCGCACCGACTTTCCCGTACCCGCCGGGAGGACGACGGTGCCGCGCACGACCTGGTCGGCGTGCCGCGGATCGATGCCGAGGCGCACCGCCACCTCGACCGTCTCATCGAACTTCGCGAATGCGCCCGTCTTCACCAGCTCCAGCGCCTGCCGCGGCTGGTACGCCGTCTTGAGCCCGCGCCGCTTGGCGGACGCCTCGTACTTCTTGCCGTGGGTGCGCATCAGTCCGCCACCTCGAGCCCCATCGAACGGGCCGCGCCGGCCACCATGGCCATGGCCGATTCGATGGAGTCACAATTGAGATCGGGCATCTTGATCTCGGCGATTTTGCGCAGCTGCGCCCGGGTCACGCTTCCCACCTTGTTCCGATTGGGCTGACCAGATCCCTTCTCGATTCCCGCTTCCTTCTTGAGGAGCACCGCCGCGGGCGGCGTCTTCAGGATGAACGTGAACGACTTGTCGGCGTAGATCGTGACCTCGACCGGCAGGATGATGCCATCCTGGCTCTGCGTGCGGGAGTTGAACTCCTTGCAGAAGGCCATGATGTTGATGCCCTGCGGACCGAGCGCCGTGCCGACCGGAGGCGCGGGATTGGCGCGCCCGGCCGGGATCTGCAGCTTGACGAACCCGGTGACTTTCTTGGCCATAAGACTCCTGTCACGTTGGCCGCGACTCAGTGCGCGGCAAACTCCCACTGTTGTTTGAACCGTCGGAGTGGTGGCCGACGTCCCGCATCCAGCGACCGTCCGACTGACTGACTGTCCGACAGTCGGCCAGTCGGTCAGTACGCCTTCAGTTGCAGATAATCCAACTCCACCGACGTCGGCCTTCCGAACAGCGAGACCGACACCCGCACCTTGCCCTTGTCGGGCATCACTTCTTCCACCGTGCCGTTGAAGTCGGTGAACGGCCCTTCGGTGATCGCCACCGCCTGGCCCACGAGGAACGGAATCTCCTCCACCGGCTCCTGCGTCTCGACTTCCTCGGCGATGCCGAGCAGCCGGTTCACTTCATCCGGCCGCAGCGGCTGTGGCAGCCGGTCCTGCCCCACGAACTTGATCACGCCCTGAATCGAGTTGATGACATGCAGGGTCTCCTGATTCATGTCCATCTCGACCAGCACGTATCCGGGGAACAGCTTCCGCTCCACGTTCACCTTCTTCCCGTTCTTGATCTCGACCACTTCCTGCGTCGGCACCAGCGCCTGCCGGATCGGGCGCACCGCCGGCTCGCGTGGATCCTGATCGATCTTCCGCTGCACGAGCGACCGGACCTTGTTCTCGTGTCCGGACGTCGTCTGGATGGCGTACCAGTGATGCTCCATGCCGCCTACCCGAGGAACAGGCGCGGCAGGAGATTCACGAGCACCCCCTGCAGGACGAAATCCATGATCGTGATCGCCATGCCGATGAGCAGCACGAAGATGATGATCGCGATCGTGGCCGACCGCACTTGCGGGAAATCCGGCCACGTCACCTTGCGCATCTCAGCCATGACGGAGTGGTAGTACGCGATGCTCCCGCGGACGAGCCCGGTCTTCGGCTCCCCCCCCGAGGTGGTCACGTCGGCCATGATTACTTGGTTTCCTTGTGCACCTGGTGCTTGTTGCAGCGCGGACAATACTTCTTCCACTCCACGCGCTCCGGATGGACGCGGCGGTTCTTCATGGTGAAGTAGTTCCGATTCTTGCACTCGCTGCACGCGAGGATGATTTTTTCGCGAGGCATTTCAAGTTCTCGTGTTGTCCGCGCCCGGCGTGGCGCGGGTTCCGCTTCCTGCCGTCCATCGTCCAGAGCTCGCGATCGGGATTGAACCGATGACCTCACCCTTACCAAGGGTGTGCTCTACCAACTGAGCTACGCGAGCAACGACCTCCCTACCCCGCCGACGCGGGTCCCACCGAAACCACGAGCCGCCACGAGTGCTGCGGCGGCCCGCCGAGCGGATCTCCTGCACCGGCCATTGTGCCCTGCGGCCCTGATCCAGAGCGGGAGACGGGGCTCGAACCCGCGACATCAAGCTTGGAAGGCTTGCGCTCTACCAGCTGAGCTACTCCCGCGATTCCCTTCCCCCGTGCTGCAATGGATGTGCACCACACACACCGATGGTGGGGGAAGGATTCGAACCTTCGAAGGCATAAGCCGGCAGATTTACAGTCTGCTCCCGTTGGCCGCTTGGGTACCCCACCGTCGTACGCGCCCACCACTCGCCCGCGCACCAGACCTCGCGCGCACGTTCGACTCAGAGCTGACGGCGAGAATCGAACTCGCAACCGCCTGATTACAAATCAGGTGCTCTGCCAATTGAGCTACGTCAGCAACCGGGCAGTTTTGCGCGAGACTCGTAGAATACCAGAGCGCATTTCAAGTGTCAAGCCGCGCTCCCACGCCCACTTACGACAGTCCGCTCCCCGGCCCCGGAATCCGGTCCCCGAAACATGCGACCGCGAGCAAGATCAAACGTTTTTTCCTACCCCACCACCTTCCACTTCGTACCCGCCGCCGAGTCT
Organism: Gemmatimonadaceae bacterium; assembly: GCA_036393095.1. GTDB lineage: Bacteria > Gemmatimonadota > Gemmatimonadetes > Gemmatimonadales > Gemmatimonadaceae > JAGWRI01. The sequence goes on from DASVWS010000097.1 coordinate 9,977, forward strand.
TCGATCGCAATGCCCCGGCCCGTCAGCTCCGCGCGGATCCGGTCCGCTTCGGCGAAGTCCCGCCGGCCCCGAGCCGCCCGACGCGCCTCCAACTGCTCCTCCACCCACTTGGCCAGCTCCGGATCCACCACCGTCCGGTCCGGAATGAGATCCAGCACCCCGTTCATCTGCTCGAAGGCGGCCCGCGCTGCGTGCAGCCCCGCCGCGTCCTCCTCCCCGCGGTCCAGCTCGGCATTCGCCGCGTTGATGAACGTGAACAACACTGCCATCGCCTTCGGCGCGTTGAGGTCGTCGAAGAGCGCCGCCGCGAACGCCGACTCGGCCTCGCGCGCCGCCAGGGCCAGCCCCGGCGTGCCCCCCTTGGCCCGGGCCAGCCGCTCCGCGAAGTCGCCCACCCGGCGGACGGCCTCCGCGCTCGCGTCCAGCGCCTCCTCCGACAGGTTCAATTCCTTCCGGTAGTGGGCGCTGAACACGAAGTGCCGGATGGCCGCTGCGGAGACGTGCGCCTCGCGCAGCCCCTGCACCGTGCTCACGTTGCCCACCCGCTTGGCCATCTTCGTGCCGTCGGTGAGCAGAAAGGCGCCGTGGCACCAGAAGCGCGCGAACGGCACGCCGGTGGCCGCCTCCGACTGCGCGATCTCGTCCTCATGATGCGGAAAGACGAGGTCGATTCCGCCGGTGTGGATGTCGAGCGTCTCCCCGAGCAGGTCCATGGCCATCGCCGAGCACTCGAGGTGCCAGCCCGGGCGGCCGCGTCCCCACGGCGAATCCCAGGCGGCGCCCACCTGTTCGTCCTCTGGCTTCGCCGCCTTCCAGAGCGCGAAGTCCTGCGCGTTCTCCTTGGCGTAGTCGTCCTGCGCCACTCGAGCGCCCGACCGGATTTCCCGCGTGTCGAGGCGCGAGAGCCGACCGTACTGCGGAAAGCGTGCGATCGCGAAGTACACCGACCCGTCCTCGGCCTGGTAGGCAACGCCCGCCTTCACCAGCCGCTCGACGAGCGCGATCATTTTCGGGATGTACTCCGTGGCCTTCGGATACACTTCGGCCGGCTCGATCCGCAGGTACCGCCGGTCGGTGTCGAACACCTCGGTCACCGGCTCGGTGATCTCTCGGATCTTCTTTCCCTGCTCGACCGCCCGCTTGATGATCTTGTCGTCGACGTCCGTGAGGTTCATGACCTGGCGGACCTTCCAGCCACGCAATCGCACGGCACGACGCAGCAGGTCGTTGAACAGGAAAGTCCGAAAGTTCCCCAGATGGGCGGGGTTGTATACGGTGGGCCCGCAGCTGTAGAAGCGGACCGTCTCGCCGTCCGCGGGCGCGAACGGCTCCACGCGGCGGGTGAGCGTGTTGTACAGGCGGAATTCGGGCGCGGACATGGGCGTGCTCACAATGTAGCGGGCGCAACGACGAGGCTCGTCACCACCGGCACCTCATCGGCGCGAGCGGCGGACGCGTACGCATCCGCAGAAGCTAGACGTCGCCCGCAGGGACGGTCAACGCACGGCGGGCGGCGACGGCGGCGCGGGCACCGGCGTCCGCTCGGCCACGCGCGCGGCGTGGCCGCGTTCGGCCTCGCCGGGGGGAGACATCAGGCGGCCGTCGCACAGCCGGAACGTAACGGTGGAGAGGGCGGCCACGGCGTCGCCGTCGCGACCGGTCAGGAGCACCGCGCCCCCCTCGGCGGCGTACCGGCGGAGGGATTCGCGCACGACGGCGCGTGCACGGGCGGCGATGGCGTCGGCCGTCCCGTCGAGCAGGAGGAGTGGGTGCCGCGTGGCGATGCCAATCGCCAGCGCGAGCCGGGCCCGCTCGTCGGTAGTGAGCGCGGCCTGAGAGCGGCCGACTAGCCCATCGAGCCCGAGCCGCGAGAGGACCGCGTCGAGGCGATCGGAATCCACCAGTGGATCGGCGCAGGCGCGCGCCACCACCTCCTGTACGGATTCGAGGGGAAGCGCGGCCGGCCCGAGCGATACGATGCGGGGGCGCTCCGCGCCCGGCGCCCAGCGGAGCGCGCCGGCATCCGGCCTCGCCAGACCGGCGACGCACCGCACAAGCGTGGTCTTCCCACACCGGCGGGCGCCGACGACACCGGTAACCGCGCCGGCGTCGAGTTCGAGGTTCACGCGCGACAGCACGCGCGCCGCGGCCGAGCAGCCGGGCGCGCCCGCGAGGTAGCACTTGGAAACGTGGTGAGCACTGAACAGCATGGGCCGACTCCGGAGGCGGGGGGGGGCGCGAGGTGCGGAGAACATCCGCAGTCTGGGGCCTCCCGGCCCGTGCGCCGCAATCGAATCTCGGCAGGGCGGGTCCAAACACGACACGGCGAGGGGCGCCGGACGGCGCCCCCCGGTCCGGCGGCGGGCGCTCAGCGCACGCGAGCGCGGTGGAACGCGTCGATCGCGTCGACGACCGGGGCGGGATCGAACCGCACGGGATCGGTGGTCGGCAACCGGGTCTCCGCGCCAACTTGCTTCACGGCCGCCGCCGCCTCGACATCGGTCATGTCGAGCGTGTTCAGCGCCACGGCAATCACCGGCGCCGGGCGCAGGGCCACGCGTTCGTGCAGCGCAATGAACTCCGGGAGCGGGGGAATGGACACCCACTCGTTGTGCCGGATCGCGGTGCGCGAGGGCTGCGCGCACATCACCTGCGCATGGGGCAGCGAGCCGTGCAGCAGGCCGTAGGTGACGCCGGAATAACTGGGATGGATGATCGAGCCCTGCCCCTCGACGAGGACGATGTCGGCATCGCGCGCGGCGTCGAGCACGAGGCGCTCGGCGGCGCCGGCGATGAAGTCGGCGATCACCGCGTCCACGGAAATTCCCTTGCCGTCGATGAGAATCCCGGTCTGCCCGGTGCCGGCGAACGCAACGCGGTGCCCCCTGGCGCGGAGTCCGTCGAGCAGTTGGAGCGCGGCGGTCATCTTACCGATGTTGCAGTCGGTGCCGACGGTCAGCACGACCGTCGCCGCGACGTCGCGCACGCGGCCGCGGGCGACGTCGAGATCGCGCGGCGGCCGGCGCAGGTCGTAGATGCGGGCGTTCGTGGCGGCGGCGTGGGCGGCGAACTCCAGATCGTCGCCGAGCATCGTGTGCAGTCCGCTCCACACGTCGAGTCCGTCGTCGAGGACACGAAGGATGATGGACCGCCATGCGGGCGGGAGCTGGCCGCCCTGCGGGGCGATGCCGATGAGCAGCGCGTTGGGGCGATGGGCGAGCCCCTCGTCCACGGAACCCACCACCGGGACGCTGCCGCCGAAGCCGAGCACCTGCTGCGCGGTCTTCCCCCGCTGCGTCGAGTCGAGCACCGCGGCGGCGCGCTCGGGCGTGTAGCGGAGGCAGGCGTTGGCGGTTTTGGAGCGAATGGGGTTGAACGATCCCTCGGCGAGGATGAGGAAACGAGGGGCGGAGCTCATGTCTGGGCGGGCCGATCAGTCGGCGGACGAAGTGTTGGACGATGGGGACGCGGGTTCCGGAGGCGACGCGCGGGCGATGGCGGGCTCGACGGTGATGCCGCCGTCGTAGATGCCGTGCACGACGATGCGCCGCACGAGCACCATGATGATGGCGAGCGTGGGGACGGCGATGAGGAGGCCGAGGGCCCCGAGCAGCTCGCCGATGATCAGCACGCCGAGGATGCTCAGCACCGGGGGCAGGTCCACCTTTTCCGACATCACGAGCGGCGCCACGACGTTGCCTTCGATCAGGTGGATGACGACGCCCAGGCCGAGCACGAAGAGCGCGCGGGTGCCGCCGTTCGGCGTGTTGAGGACGAACAGCGCGGGCAGGGTCGTCGAGACGAGGGTGCCGAAGAACGGCACGATCGCGGCGATGCCGGACATCACGCCGAAGGTGAGCGCGTAGGGAACGCCGAGGAGGTACAGACCGAGGGCGGTGAGCAGACCGAGCACCGTCATCGTGAACAGCTGGCCGACGACGAACGCGCGGAGGGTGTCGCCAAGTTCGCGCAGCAGGTGGTGCACGAAGGGCCGCCGGGCGGGCGGGAAGAGCGACTCGACGATCTCGGTATACGTGCCCGGATTGAGCGACAGGTAGATCGCCATCACGCCCACGGAGAACACGTTGATCAGCGCGTGCACGCCCGCGAAGAGCTTGGGCCCGACGTTTCGCATCGCGCCGCTGAGCTGGTCGTAGATGGCGAGGATGAGGTTGCTCTGCCCGGGCGGCATGACGTCGGCGAGCGCCGGGATGCGGGCGATCGTGGTCTGGAAGCTGCGTTGCCAGAGGTCGAGGTACTGCGGCAGGACCTTGATCAGCTCCTGCGTCTGGGTGACCACGGGCGGCACGAGAATCGCGACGAGCAACGCGAGGCCGGCGAGGCTGGAAAGCAGGGCCGCCGGGAAGGCGAGGCGCGGGGGCACGCGGAGCCGGCGCTGGAGGCCGGCGGCGAGGGCGGAGAGATAGACGGCGATGAGGATGCCGAGGAACAGCAGCATCAACACATCGGCGACGGATCCGATCAGCCAGAGGAACAGGACGACCAGAACCGTCGCCGTGAGAGCCGGCGCGTATTTGAAGCGGGGTGGATCAGCGCTCAATTCGTCTTCTTCTCGTCCGGCGCATCCTCGATCTCCGCGGCGACGGTCTCATCGTCGCCGCTGCCGAGCTGTTTGGCGGGCTGCGACGTGCCTGCCGGGAGCACACCCATCTTCTGCTTCAGCGCGAGCAGGCGCTGATCCACGCCGCCGGCCACCGCGCCCTGCTCCAGCTGCTTGAACTCCCGCTGCAGCGTGTCGCCGGAGAATTCCTCGTCGATCTCGCTGGCCGCCTTGAGCTGGCGCTCGTTGGTCTCGATGCGTTCCTCCATGCGGGCGAACGCTTCGAACGCCGACTTCTCGGAGAGCGACGACATCGTTTCGGCAATGCGCTGCTGCGCCTGGGCGCGGCGTTGGCGCGCCACGAGCAGGTTCTTCTTGCGCTTCGCCTCTTCGATCTTGTCGTTGAGGTCGCGCAGCGAATTCTTGAGCTTTTCGGTTTCGAGCCGGTGCGCTTCCCAGGTCTGCTGGAGCTGCTGGCCGTGGGTCAGGTGCTCGCTCTGCCGCACCAGCGCCTGCTTGGCCAGGTCGTCGCGATTCTCCTGGACGGCGAGCATCGCGCGCCGCTCCCAGTCCTGGGCCTGCTTGTATTCCGTATCCGCCTGGTCGCGCAGGCGCTTCTCGTCGGCGATCGCGCTCGCCACCTGCTGCTTGGCCTTGGCGAGCTGCGAACGCATATCGGCGAGGATCTGCGTGAGCATCTTTTCCGGATCTTCGGCCCGCGAGATCAGGTCATTGATGTTGGACCGCAGCATCTGGGACAGCCGATCGAATATGCCCATGGGTCAGTGTGCCTCGCGGAACGAGCCCAACTCGCGCATGTGCGACGCCAGGGCCAGGGTCATGCTCTCATAACTCGCCAGGAACTCGTCGTAGTCAAGGTGTTCGAGCTCGAGCGCTTCGGTGAGGACGACGGAATCACCCTGGATGCCGTACGATCCGTGCAGGAGGTCGCTCGCATTGAGCTCGAGCAGCCGGCGGCTCAGCGTGGCCAGGGCGCCGTTCTGCCTGGGCAGCGTCATCACCTTCACGCGGAGCAGCACGACCGGCGGGGAATAGTGCACCACGACGTCGAAGTCCTGCGCACCGCCCGGCTTGACCACCCAGAGCCCCGGTTCGACTTCGGAATGGGAGGCCCCATCCACGCTCAGTCGATCGAGAAAGCCTTCGATTTCTTCCTTGGTAACCATGGTCATCATCCCGGTGACACGACTGGAAGAACCTACGGACGGCCCGGACCGGCGTTTCAACGGCCTGCGGGCAAGCTACCGCCGCTCTCAGAGACGGGCAACGGGCCGAACGGTCAGCCCTACAATAGTATGCGCATGGTTCCGCTGCGCCGTCCGGGACCCCTCACGCTCCCGCGCGCTTCAACTGAACGAGCCGCTCGCGAGCCAGGCGGCGTCCGGTCGGCGTCGCGGCGAGCCCGCCGCCGGCAGTCTCTCGATAGCGTACGTCCATTTCCCGCCCGATCTCCCCCATCACGTCGATCACCTCGTCACACGGAATCGCGAACTCGATGCCGGCGAGCGCCATCTCCACGGCGGCCAGCGCGATCGCCGAGCCGGTCGCGTTCCGGAACACGCACGGCAACTCGACGAGTCCTCCCAGCGGATCGCAGATGAGGCCGAGCGTCGCCTGCTGGGCCAGCGCCACCGCATGGCCCACCTGAGTCGGCGTACCGCCGAGCATCTCGGTGGCAGCGCCCGCCGCCATGCCCGCCGCGGCGCCGGTCTCGGCCTGGCATCCGCCCTCGGCGCCCGAGAGCGAAGCGCGCTCCGCCACGACGGCGCCGATGAGGCCCGCCGTGGCGAGCGCGTCCACCAGCCGGTCGTCATCGATCCGGCGGTCGGCGGCGAGCCCGGTGAGCACGGCGGGCAGCACGCCGGCGCCGCCGGCCGTGGGCGCGGCGACGATCACGCCCATGGCGGCGTTCACCTCCTGCACGGCGAGCGCGCGGGCCAGGACGTCGCGGAACAGGGTGCCGGCGAGCGGACCGGGCGGCCCGAAGCGCAACTTGGCGGCGTCGCCGCCGACCAGTCCTGAGACGGACCGCAGGTCGCCGGCCAGTCCGCGGTCGGCGGCATGCCGCATGACGTCGAGGGCGCGGCGCAGCGCGGCGCGAATCTCCTCCACCGGCCGGCCCTGATCGAGGGCTTCGGCAGCGAGGGCGAGCCGCGCGAGCGTAATGCCCTGCGCTTCGGCGTCGCGAATGGCTTCGGCGAGGGAGCGATACATGTCAGCCGCTGACCTTCTCGAGGCGGTGCGCCCAGCGCACCCAGGGGAACGCGCGGAGTTGATCGCGCACGGCGACGTCGGGCGGCTCATCCACTTCGATCACCATCAGGGCGTCGCCGCCCTTGTGCTTCCGACTGAGCTTCAGCGTCGCGATGTTGAGCCCGGCCTCGGCGAGCCGCGCCGTGATGCGCGCGACGGAACCCTTCACGTCCTCGGCGACGAGCACGATCGTGTAGTGGTTGCCGAGCACTTCCACGGGAAAGCCGTCGATCTCGCTCACGTGGATGCGCCCGGCGCCGAGCGACGCGCCGAGCATCACGTGCCGGCGGTCGCCGCGCTCCACCGTGATCCGCACGGAGTTCGGATGCGCATCGTCGGAGAGCGTCGTCTTCTCGAACCGGTATTCGACCCCCTCGCGCTCGGCGATCTCGACGGCCTCGCGCAGCCGTTCGTCGTCGGGGCGGAAACCGAGCAGCCCGCCGGCGATCGCCTTGTCGGTGCCGTGCCCTTCGCCAGTACGGGCGAAGGAGCCGTGCAGCTCGATGCGCGCGCGATCCGGCGTGCCGCCCACCAGGCACCGTGCAATGAGTCCGAGCTTGCAGGCTCCGGCGGTGTGCGAGGACGACGGGCCCACCATGACGGGGCCGATGATGTCGAGGAGCGAAACCATGCGATCACCCGGCCTTGCGGGCGCGGGCTGGAGGTTTGGGGCCGGCGACGAGCGGGCGCAGGACCTGCCCCGTGTAGGACGCCTCCACGGCGGCCACCTGTTCCGGAGTGCCGGCGGCGACGATGCGTCCGCCGCGTGTGCCGCCCTCCGGTCCGAGATCCACGATCCAGTCGGCGGTCTTGATTACGTCGAGGTTGTGCTCGATGACGAGCACCGTATTCCCGCGATCCACGAGGCGGTGCAGCACGTCGAGCAGCATGCGCACGTCCTCGAAGTGCAGCCCGGTGGTGGGCTCGTCGAGGATGTACAGCGTGCGTCCGGTATCGCGCTTGGAGAGTTCGGTCGCGAGCTTCACGCGCTGCGCCTCGCCGCCGGACAGCGTCGTGGCGCTCTGCCCGAGGTGCACGTAGCCGAGTCCGACGTCGTGCAGCGTCTCGAGCTTCTGATGAATGCGCGGCTGGTTCTCGAAGAAGGCGAGCGCGTCCTCCACCGTCAGCTCCAGCACGTCGGCGATGCTCTTGCCGCGGAAGCGCACCTCGAGCGTCTCGCGGTTGTAGCGGCGTCCCTTGCAGACCTCGCAGGGCACGTAGACGTCGGGCAGGAAGTGCATCTCGATCTTCACCAGGCCGTCGCCCTGGCAGGCTTCACACCGTCCGCCCTTCACGTTGAACGAGAAGCGGCCGGGTCCGTAGCCGCGGATCTTCGCTTCGGGCATCTCGGCGAACAGCTCGCGGATCGGCGTGAAGAGACCCGTGTACGTGGCCGGATTCGACCGCGGCGTTCGGCCGATGGGGCTCTGATCGATGTCGATGACCTTGTCGATGTGCTCGAGCCCGGTGATGCGCGCGTGCCGGCCGGGAATGGTTCGCGCCCGGTAGAAGTGGCGCGCCAGCGCGCGGTGCAGGATGTCCTCGACGAGTGTGGACTTTCCGGAGCCCGACACGCCGGTCACGGCGACGAAGAGTCCGAGCGGCAGGTCGACCGTCACGCCGCGCAGGTTGTGCTCCTCGGCGTCCTCGATGCGGATCACGCGCCCGGCGTCGAACGGACGCCGCGCGGCAGGCACGGCGATGGCGAGCCGCCCCGACAGGTACTGTCCGGTGAGCGAGCCCGGCGTGCGCACGATCTCGTCCACCGTGCCCTCGGCGATCACCTCGCCGCCGTGGCGGCCGGCGCCCGGCCCCAGGTCGATGATGTGGTCGGCGGCGCGCATCGTCTCCTCGTCGTGCTCGACCACGATCACCGTGTTCCCCAGGTCGCGGAGCTGCTCCAGCGTGGCGAGCAGCCGCGCGTTGTCGCGCTGGTGCAGGCCGATGCTCGGCTCGTCGAGGATGTAGAGCACGCCCACGAGCCGGGAGCCGATCTGCGTGGCGAGGCGGATGCGCTGCGCCTCGCCGCCGGAGAGGGACTCCGCCGAGCGGCTGAGCGTGAGATAGTCGAGGCCGACGTCCACCAGGAAGCGCAGACGCTCGCGCACTTCCTTGAGGATCGGGCCCGCGATCTCGGGGTCGAGGCCGGGCCGTCCCTTCTCGCGCAGGCGCAGGCCGCCGATGAAATCACGGGCGGCGGCGATGGGCAGCTCGGAAATCTCGCCGATGTTCCGCCCCTCGATGGAGACGGCCAGCGACTCGGGCTTGAGCCGGTAGCCGCGGCACGCTTCGCAGGGCACCTCGATCATGTACTCCTGGAGCTCGAGACGAATGGCGTCGGATCCGGTGTCGTCGTAGCGGCGCTCGACGTTGGCGATCACGCCCTCCCACGCCCCCGCGGCCTTGCGGCTGCCCTTCGCGGCGCTGTCGCCGTGCAGAATCACCTGCTGCACGTCGGCGGGCAGGTCGCCCCACGGCGTGTTGAGGTCGAACCGGTACTGGCGTGCGAGCGCCGGCAGGATGACGCGCCGCAGCTGGCCCGTCGGCTCGCCCCACGGCAGCACGACGCCTTCGAGGATCGAGATGCGCGGATCGCCGAGGACGAGCGCTTCGGCCACGCGGCGGCGCGTGCCGAGCCCTCCGCAGGCGGGACAGGCGCCGAAGGGCGAGTTGAACGAGAACTGGCGCGGCTCGAGATCGGGGAGCGAGATGCCGCAGGCGGGGCAGCCGTACCGTTCGGAGAAGAGCTCCGTGGTCTGCCGCCCGGCGTCGAACACCTCGACGAGCCCGTCGGCGAGCTTGAGCGCGGTTTCGATGGAATCGGTGAGCCGCGCGCGGTCGTCGGCGCGAATCGTCGTACGGTCGACGATTACCGATACCGTATGGTTCTGGCGGCGGTTCAGCCTGGGCGGCGCGGCCAGCTCGATGAGTTCCCCGTCGACGATGGCGCGCATGAACCCCTGCTTGCGGGCATTCTCGAAGAGTTCGCGGAACTCGCCCTTTCTCCCCTGCACGAGCGGGGCGCGGATCTCGATGCGTGCGTCGGCGGGCCAGGTGAGGACGACGTCGGTGATCTGCGCGGCGCTCTGCCGCTGGACGGGGCGTCCGCAGTTGGGACAGTGCGGCGTGCCGGCACGCGCGAACAGCAAACGCAAGTAGTCGTAGATCTCGGTAACCGTACCGATCGTGGAGCGCGGGTTGTGTCCGGCGCTCTTCTGCTCGATCGAGATCGCGGGCGACAGTCCTTCGATGGAGTCGACGTCGGGCTTCTCCATCAGCCCGAGGAACTGGCGCGCGTAGGCGGACAGCGACTCGACGTAGCGGCGCTGACCTTCCGCGTAGATGGTGTCGAACGCGAGGGACGACTTGCCGGAACCCGACAGGCCGGTGATCACGGTGAGCCGGTCGCGCGGGATGGAAACGTCGAGATTCTTGAGGTTGTGTTCGCGCGCGCCGCGGATGATCAGAGCATCTTCAGCCATAGCCAGGGAAAGCTGGCCGGTCCGGCGGGGGGAGACAAGCCGGGGGGGTGCGTCGTTATGTTAGGGGAACCTTTCCGACGTCCCGCCATGCCCCACACCGATGCCATTGTCGTTCTCACCACGGTCGCCTCCGACGAGGAGGGGGTCCGGCTGGTGCGCGCGCTCCTCGAACGGCGCCTCATCGCCTGCGGCACGCTGGTGCCCGGGGCGCGGTCGCTGTACCGGTGGCAGGGCAAGATCGCCGACGAGCGCGAGGTCATGCTCGTGCTGAAGACGCGGTCGGCGCGGTTGGAGACGCTGCAGGCCGCGTTCGGCGAGCTGCATCCGTACAAGGTGCCCGAACTGCTGGCGCTTCCGGTGTCGGCGGGGCTGCCGAAGTACCTGGAGTGGATCAGCGGCGAGACGACGCTGGCCCTGGCCTGAGCGGTGATCGAGGTCCGCATCGACGATCTGGCGTTCTACCGCGGGGAGGCGATCGCCTGGCCGGTGGACGCCACGCTCGGTGCTACGACGCCCCTGCTCCGGCGGGTCGAAGCGGCGGCCGGCCCCAGACTCACGGAGCGCCCGCCGCTCAACGAGCCGCTGCCGGTGGGCGCGGCCGTGGTGACGGGGGCCGGCGACCTCGGTGTCGAATTGCTGATTCACGCCGTCATCATGAGTCGGGAGGAACGCGCCTCGCGCGACGCGGTGCGGCGGGCGTTGACGAGCGCGCTGCAGCGCGCGACGGACTTCCGGATCGACGAGCTGGCCGTCGCGCCGTTCGGGATCGGCGCCGGGAACCTGGACGTCGAGGAGAGCGCCGAGGTGATGATCGACGTGATGCGGCAGCATCAGGGACGCAGCGCGCACCCGCGGTCGATCGTGGTCATCGTGGAGACCGAGATGGAACGAACGGTGTGGGCAGCCGCGCTGGAGCGCCCGGGGGCATGAGCCGCCGCGGGTGGACGGCGGCGGTGGTCCTGGCGTTGTGGGCGGCGGGGATGGCGGCGCTGATTCGCCGCCAGTACTTCCAGCCCAATGTCGAACGCCTGGCCGAGGCGGGCACGCAGGTGACGCCGGGCGCGGTGTTCTATGCGGTGCTGCAGGGGAGCCGTCAGGTCGGCTTCGCGTCGTCCACCATCGACACGGTCACCGGCGGCATCACCTCCACCGACTATCTCGTGGCCGACGTCGAGTCCGGGGGCGCCGTGCACCGGCTGCAGGCGCGCACGACCGTGGACGTCTCGCGCGCGCTGGCGGTGCGCCGGTTCGAGGTGGACGTCGAATCGGACTCGGCGCCCTTCCTCGCCGCGGGACGCGTGGAGGGCGACTCGGTGGTCGTCTACCTGATTTCGCGCGGTCCCGGCGCCACGCCCGACTCCCAGCGCGTGCGCATCGGCGGTCCGGTGCTGCTGCCCACGCTGGTGCCGCTGGCCATCGCCCTCGGCGAGGAGCCGAAGGTCGGGAAGTCGTACGTGCTGCCGGTGTTCGATCCCGCCACGATGGCGCCCAGGGACGCCCGCATCCGGGTGGCCGCCGAGACGACGTTCGTGGTGAACGACAGCTCGGTGCTCGACCCGGCGACGAAGCGCTGGCGCGGCGTTCAACCCGACACGATGCGGGCCTGGCGGCTCGATGCACCGGCGGACCGCGCCATCGGCGGGTGGATCGACAGCCAGGGACGCGTGGTGGCGACGACGCAGATGGGGCTGCGTCTCGAGCGCCGGCCGTACGAGGTGGCCTACGAAAACTGGCGGATGGACAACGCGCAGGACAGCGTGTCGACCGGGGATGCGGGCGGTGACGTCCTGGAGACGACGGCCGTGGCCGCCGGCGTCATGCCGGCGGCGCAACTCGCGCGGCTGCAGGTGGTGTTGCGCCGCGCCGGGCTCTCCGGATTCGCGCTCGACGGCGGGCGCCAGTCGCTCCACGGCGACACGCTGACCGTGGTGCGCGAATCGCGCGACAGCCTGGCGCCACGTTTCTTCATGGGCGTGCGGCGTCCGCCCGAGGTGCTGCAGGCGCTCGAGGCGGAACCGCTGGTGGAATCGGGCAATCGCGAAATTCGTGCGCTCGCCGGCCGGATCCGCGGGGGGTCGCGCGACCCGCGCGATGTGGCCGAACGGATCAACCGCTGGGTGCACGACTCGCTGAAGCAACGCATCACCTTCGGCATTCCCGATGCGCTGGAGGTCCTGCACGCACGGAGCGGCGACTGCAACGAGCACACGCAGCTCTACGTGGCGCTCGCGCGGGCGACCGGCATTCCGGCCCGCGCGGCGGCCGGATTGGCGCTCGTGAACGGCAAGTTTTACTACCACGCCTGGCCCGAAGTCTATCTCGGGAGGTGGGTGGCGGTGGATCCGACGTTCGGCGAATTCCCGGCCGATGCGGGGCACCTGCGGTTCGTGGTCGGCGGATTGACGCGGCAGGCGTCGCTGATGGCGCTGATCGGGAATCTGCGCATCGACGTCCTCTCGTCCGCACCCGTGGCCGGCGTCCGCTGACGCGGCGCCGGCCGGGCGTCCTCACATCACGTTTCTCTCATGATTCGACTGCAGTCCCTCACGAAACGCTACGGCAGCTTCACCGCGGTCAACGCCATCGATCTCGACGTCCCGCGCGGCGAGCTGTTCGGATTCCTGGGCCCCAACGGCGCCGGCAAGACGACGACGCTGCGCATGATCGCCGGGATCCTGCGCCCCACCGCCGGCCGGGTGGAGATCGGAGGGGTGGACATCGCGAGGGATCCCGTCGCCGCCAAGATGAAGCTCGGCTTCATCCCCGACCGGCCGTTCATCTACGAGAAGCTCACGGGCGCCGAGTTCATGCGGTTCGTGGCCGGCCTGTACGATCAGGAAGGCCCGGAGGTCGAGCACCGGGCCCGCGAGTTGCTGGCGCTGTTCGATCTCGAGGAGTGGCAGGACGAGCTGGTGGAGAGCTACAGCCACGGCATGCGACAGAAGCTCATCATCTCGAGCGCATTCGTGCATCGCGCCGAAGTGATCGTCGTCGACGAACCGATGGTGGGGCTCGATCCGAAGGCGGCGCGCATCCTGAAGGACCTGTTCCGCGAGTACGTGAACCGCGGCAACACGATCATGATGTCCACGCACACGCTGGAGGTGGCGGAGGCGATGTGCGACCGGATCGCGATCATCCAGGCGGGAAAGATCCGGGCGTGCGGCACGATGGCCGAGCTGCGGCACAGCGCGGAGGGCGGCGCCGCGGGACTCGAGGAGATCTTCCTCAGGCTCACCGGCGAGAACGCGGCGCGGGAGTTGATCGAGGTGTTGAATGCCTGAGCTGGCGGCCGCCCGTCCGGCGCCGCGCCCGGTCGCCGACCCGTCGCTGTTCCACCTGCTGGAGCCCAAGTGGCTGACGGCCCGGGCCCGCATGCTGGCGGGCGAGCGCGGCCGCGGCGCGCGGTTCACGGTGCTCGCGGTATTCGGCGCGCTGTTCTGGTCGTTCGTGTATCTCGTGCTGTACCGCCTGCTGCACTACTTCCGCGGCGTCGAGGAGATCGGTCCGCTGCTGGCCGGCAAGCTGCTGGGGCTGATCCTGCTCGGCTTCTTCTCGATTCTCGTGCTCTCCAACGTCATCACGGCGCTGTCGAGCTTCTTCCTGGCACGCGACCTCGACCTGCTGGTCTCGGGGCCGGTGGACTGGCTCAAGTTGTACCTGGCGAAGCTGCTCGAAACCACGGTGCACTCGAGCTGGATGGTCACGCTGCTGGCGATTCCGATGTTCGCCGCGTACGGCCGGGTGTACGAGGGCGGGTGGTGGTTCCCCATCGTGAGCGCGTCGGTGTTCCTCCCGTTCCTCGTCATTCCGGCGGTGATCGGCTCGGCGCTCACGCTCCTGCTGGTGAACATCTTCCCCGCCCGGCGCACCCGCGACATCCTCAGCGTGATCGCCGTGCTGGCGGCCGGCGGCATCGTGCTGCTGTTCCGGCTCGTGCGGCCGGAGCGGCTGGCGCGCCCCGAGGGATTCCGCTCGCTGGTGGACTTCGTGACGGTGCTCCGGACGCCGACGTCGCCGATGCTGCCGAGCGAGTGGGCCGCGCACGGCGTGATGAGCTGGCTCCAGTACCGCCTGGACTACCTGCCCTTCTACCTCCTGTGGACGTCGGCGGCGGCGGCGATCGTGCTCGGCGCGGTGCTGCACCGCGCGCTCTATCTCCAGGGATTCAGCAAGGCGCAGGAGAGCGGCGTACAGTGGGCACGCGGACGCGCCTGGCGCCGCATCGGCACGTTCGTGTTCCGCCCACTGTCGGTGCTCAAGCGCGAACTCGTGTTCAAGGAGTTGCGGCTGTTCTTTCGCGACACGACCCAGTGGTCGCAGCTCATCCTGCTCGGCGTGCTCGTGGTCGTGTACGTGTTCAACATCAAGTACCTGCCGCTGCACGGCGACGGGATGACGTTCTTCCTCATCAACATCGTCCCCTTCCTGAATCTCGTGCTCGCAGGCTTCGTGCTGGCGTCGATTGCGGCGCGGTTCATCTTTCCGGCGGTGAGCCTCGAGGGGCGCACGCTCTGGCTGCTGCGTTCGAGCCCCATGGAGGTGCGGGATCTGCTGTGGGCCAAGTTCTGGGTGGGCACGCTTCCACTGCTGGTGCTCGCGCTGGCCATCGTGGCGGTGACCGACTACCTGCTCGACGTGAGCGCGTTCATGTTCACCGTCTCGGTGCTGACGATCGCGCTGATGACGTTTGCCGTCGCCGGGCTGGCGCTGGGGTTCGGCACGCTGTTCCCCCAGTTCGAGACGGAGAACGCCGCCCAGATTCCGACCTCGTTCGGCGGCCTGCTGTTCATGATGACCTCGGTGGCGATGATCGGGGGCGTGGTGATTCTCGAAGCCCGGCCGGTGTACATGTACCTGTCGGCGCGGATGTACCACACGGCCTCGAGCCCGGTCGAGATGTGGTTGGGCTTCGGCGCCGCAGGCCTCCTCTGCGTGGGGTGCACTTTGGTCCCCATTCAGGTCGCCCTACGCCGGTTGTCGGCCGTGGAGCGCTAGCGTCTTAGCGATTTCTTCATACCAAGATGTTGTTGATGACCTTAGTGACGCTGCGCCCGCGCGACGGGTCATTGACGGCGCCCACCCCCGCGGATGCACCCCGCTCCACGGAAGGGCAGCGGCCCGCCCGATCCGGGCTGGCGCTGAAACGGTCACAGATCGAGGAGGCTGGAATGGTTCGCATGCGTTGGCTCGCGCTGGCGCTCGTCTGCTGCCTGGGAACGACGGTCCACGCGCAGACGACTCAGGACACCGCCAAGGCCAAGTCGGCCATGACGAAGGCCGACACGCACAAGGCCAGCTCGCACATGGCCCGTGCGCACAAGGCGGAAGGCACGAAGATGTCGATGGAGCACAAGAGCGCGAAGGCGGAAACGAAGAGCTCCAAGGCAGAGGAGAAGGGCAAGGAAGGCGCGAAGCCCGTCGCGAAGACGGCCAAGCACCACACCCGCAAGGCCGCAAA
>DASVWS010000098.1:0-3406 GCA_036393095.1 Gemmatimonadaceae bacterium
GAGAACGATGCCCGTGATCGTCCTGAAGCTGATGACGTCGGGCGCGGGCAGATTCGGCCCCGCCGCGCGCACGGCGTGCAGGATGCTCTGGGCGACGGCAGCCGGAGGCCCGGCGCTCCGCACGAGCAGCTCGCGCTCGGCATTCCACCGTTGCGAGAAGGGGAAGAACATGACCGGCGTCGGCCCTTCGTTGAGCGAGCGGTACTTGAAGTCGCGCATGACGCCGACGACCGTGAACACCGCGCCGTCGGATCTGAAGGTCTGCCCGACGGCATCGCGCCCCGGCCAGTAGCGGCGCTGGAAGGTCTCGTTCACGATGGCCACGCGCGGCGAGGACGGCCCATCCGTCGCCGTGAAGTTGCGCCCACGCAGGATCGGCGTGCCGACCGCCGCGAAATAGCCCGAATCGACCACGTTCATCGACACCTGAATGCTCGACTCCGCTCGCCCGCCCGGCGGCGTGTACCCGTCGACCGTTATCCCTTGCGTGATCGCACTCATCGACAGCGGCAGGATCTCGGCGTACGCGACGGCCGACACGCCGGGCGCCGCGCGGAGCCCGTCCTTGATCCGCGCGAAGACGCCAGCCCCGGCGGCCGAATCGTATCCGGCAATCCGCACGTTGAGCGCCGCGGTGGTCACGCCGGTCACGTCCAGTCCGGGGTCCACATGCTCGCCGCGGGCGAGCGCACGCGCGAATAACCCGGCGGCCACGAGCAGCAACATCGACATTGCCATCTGCCCCACCACCAGCAGCGCGCGGGCGCGCGACCGACGGCTCCCCGAGCGCGCGCCGTCTCCCCGTAACACGGTCGCCAGATCAGTGCGGGTGGCGCGCATCGCCGGCGCGAGGCCGAACACCAGTCCCGTGGCCAGCGCGGTCGAAAGCGCGAACGCCAGGACGCGTGCGTCGGGCGTCAGGTGCAGGTTCAACGGGACTTCGGCCGGCAGCTGAATCCGTTCGAGCAGGCGCGTTCCCCAATAGGCAATGATCAAGCCGCCCGCCGCGCCGAGGCCGAAGGCGAGCAACGTCTCGACGAGTAGTTGCGCGACCAACCGTCGACGGCGGGCTCCGAGTGCCGCGCGTACCGCCATCTCCCGGCGCCGGGCCATTCCACGCACCAGCATGATGCCGGCCACATCGAGACTCGCGATCAGGAGTACCAGCACCGCGATCGCCAGCAGCACGCCGAAGAACGCGAGCACGGCCGAGCGGATCTCGGGCGGCATGACCGTGAGCGCGTACAACTGCACCTCTGCCGTCCGCGTCGAATCGCGGAGGTCGCCCAACGCTCCGGCCACGCGCCGGCTGACCGCTGCCATCTCCTCCTGGGCCGCGCCTCGCGACACCCCCGGGCGGAGGCGGCCGAACATCTGAAGCCAACCGGCGTTGTGATTCGTCAACAGATCCTCGCCGGGGCGAACGACCGCCTGCATGGTCATCGGCACCCAGGCGTCCATGCGCACGATCGGGAGCGTGCCCTCAAAATTCGGCGGTGTGACGCCAATGACCGTGAACGGTGCCGCGCCGATCGAGATGACGCGGCCCACGACGTGTGGATCGGCGCCAAGCTGCCGCTGCCAAAATCCGTAGCTGACCACGACCACCGGGTGCGCGCCGGCGGCACTGTCTTCCGCGGGGACGAAGTACCGTCCCATGTACGGCTTCACCCCGAGCACGTCGAAGTAGTTCGCCGTCACGATGTATCCGCCGGCCGGCACGTGCGCGCCGCCGATCCCCATCGTCAGCTGCGCGACGGTCCAACCCACCAGTCCGGAGAGTGATCGGACATTGTCACGCATGGCCTGCACGTAGGGGTACGAGACGGACGACTCCTGGCCGTCGGCGTTCGGGCGCTCGATATCGACGAGCTCCGCCTGACGCTCCACGCCGGGGATCGGTCGTAGCAGGATGGCGTTCGCCGCACTGTAGATGGTGGTGACCGCACCGGAGCCGAGCGCGATCATCAGCACTGCGGTGGCCGTGAACAGTGGACTCTTGCGGAGCACGCGGACGGAGTAGCGAAGGTCCTGCATCAGCGTGGTGAACATGCCGTCTCCTGAACGCGCGGGGTGAGGGGCGGACGTGGTCGCGCCGCGGATGAGCGCGGTGCGTAGAGCGGCCGCGCGTTCGATGAGGGCGGTGCGAATGAGGTCGAGCAGGACGCGGGCCCAGAGCCGCCCGAGCGCCGGCGCGGACGATGCGCCGTGCACCAGGTCGCGGAACAGCTCGCGCTGATCACGGGCGAAGCGACGGCGGAACTCGGCCGGATAGGCGTACAGGAGCACGGCGTAGACGCGCTCACTCGCCGTCGTGCGGGCGTTCATGCGCGCTCCTCCGCAAGGTTGCGCGCGGTGGGTGTGGCCAGGAGGGCGCGCAGGCGCCGTGCTTCGGCCGAGGCCACTCGCGAACCCAGGGCGGTGATCCTGTAGTAGCGGCGCCGCTCATGGTCGAGGTCGGGGGCGCGCTGGCGCGCCGACTCGGCCACCAATCCGCCGTCCATCAGGCGCCGGATCACGCGGTACAGATTGCCCGGTTCCAGGCGAATCGCGCCATCGGTGCGCTCTTCGATCTCGTGCACGAGACCGTACCCGTGGCACTCGCCCTCGGAGAGCGCGAGCAACAGGACGAACTCGACGGGCTTGAGCGGAAGTCGTGAGCGGGGATCGGGAGGCATGGGTCGGGGGGGCGGTGATTATGATCGGAATGATCATACGGGCGCCGCCGCCGGGAGGTTTCACGCCGGCCCCCGAGCGAACACCGCCGCCCCGGGGGCCCCGCAGCGGCGGTGGCATCGAGCCCTGATGTGGCGGCTAGTGGGGGCGGGTCCCCACGGAAGGTTCGGTACTCAGCGCAGGGGGAAGGTCAAACTCATGCTCCGACTCGTGATCGGTCAGCAATCCCGGGCAACAGAAAAGGGGCCGCAAGCGAGTGAACGCTTACGGCCCCTTGGAGTTACCCCTATCGGGACGGCGGGATTCGAACCCGCGACCCCCTGAACCCCATCAACGGGGCATGCCTCAGCCGAATAAGATCGAATAGAAATTGCAACGACTTACGCCGCTCCAATCATACTCGATTCCACCAAAAATCTGCTGAATTACGGGAGAACTGGTCCCAGGACTGGTCCCCTTTTCGATGGATCTATCCCGGTCGATCCGGAGGCGCTGTCTCCGCCAAGCCGTAGGGCGCGGCCCCCTCCATACGCTCAGTCCGCCCTCAACGCGACCGCTGGATCTACCGCCGCCGCACGGCGCGCGGGAACCCAGCCGCCGATCATCGAGACCCCGCCGAGAATGAGGGCGGTCCCACCGTAGCTCGTCGGGTCCCAGGGTGCCACGCCGTAGAGCAAGCCGCCGAACACCCGAGCAGAGGCGACGGCCGCGGTCAGTCCCAGCGCGAGCC
>DASVWS010000099.1:0-12332 GCA_036393095.1 Gemmatimonadaceae bacterium
GGCCCCTGCCGTTCTACGGCTCGGAAGACACGCTGGCCAGCCTGCGCGCCAGGTTCGGCTACATCTTCGACGAGACCGTGCGCCCGCTCCCCGGCACCTCCAAGCCCGAAGGACGCGCCGTCGCGTTCACCCACGGCGTGCGCTTCGACGTCGCGGGCGTCTCGGTGCTGCCCTTCGCGCTGCCGCACGGCCGCGCCACGGTCACGGGCTTTCGCATCGGCGATCTCGCGTACATCACCGATGCCAAGAACGTTCCCGACGCCGTCATGACGGTGATCGCCGGGGCGAAAGTCCTCGTGCTGAATGCGCTGTTCCGCACCGAGCACCCCACGCACCTGAGCATTCCCGAGGCGCTGCGCGTGGCCGCGCAGGTGGGCGCCGAACGCACGTACCTTATCCATCTCACCCACGACAACCTGCACGCCGACCTCGAGGCCGAGCTTCCGCGCGGCGTCAGCCCCGCCTTCGACGGTCTCACGGTGAGGATCGACGGACCATGACCATTCGCATCGACTACACGAACATGCTCGCCGGCGCGGTGTCGGGCGGCATCCCGGCCGACGCCTGGCGCGCGGCCCAGCAGGGCTTCCCCGCCACGCACGCCGCCGTGAAGGCGCTCCGCGACAGCGGCGCCCTCGGATTCCTCGACCTGCCGCGCGATCGCGCGCTGCACGACCAGTCGCGCGACTTCGCGAAGCAAACCCGCGGCAGGTTCGACGACGTCGTGCTGCTCGGCATCGGCGGTTCGGCCCTCGGGCCCATCGCCCTGCACACGGCGCTCAGCAAGCGCGACTGGAACACGCTCACCAAGAAGGAGCGGAACGGACGGCCGCGCTTTCACGTGCTCGACAACGTGGATCCCGGCACCATCGCCCATCTCCTCGCGCGCCTGGACCTCGATCGCACGCTCTTCATCGTCATCTCGAAATCGGGCGGCACCGCCGAGACGATGGCCCAATACCTGATCGTGCGCGGCGCCCTGAACGAGCGCTTCGCCGGCGCGGCGCGCGAGCATCTGGTGTTCGTCACCGATCCGGAAAAGGGCGCCCTCCGCGACATCGCGCGTCACGAAGGCGTCCCCGCGCTGGACATCCCGCCCAACGTCGGCGGCCGGTTCAGCGTGCTCACCCCCGTCGGCATCCTGCCCGCGGCCCTGCTCGGCATGAAGACCACGCAGCTCCTCGCCGGCGCCGCCGACATGGAGAAACGCTGCCGCGCGGCGTCGCTGCGCGAGAATCCCGGCGCGGTGTTCGGCACGCTGCAGTGGCTGGCCGACACCCAGCTCGGCCGCGGCACGCACGTGCTGATGCCGTACTCCGATACGCTGCGGGACATCGCCAACTGGTTTGTGCAGCTCTGGGCCGAGAGCCTCGGCAAGCACCGCCAGCCCGGCGACGCGGGCTTCGGCCCCACGCCGCTTGCCGCGCACGGCGCCACCGACCAGCACAGCCAGGTGCAGTTGTTCATGGAGGGCACGCCCAACAAGACGGTGAGCTTCATCCAGCTCGGCGAGCATCCGGTGGACGTCCCGATTCCGAAGCTCCACCAGGACGTGCCGGAGCTCGCCTACCTGGGCGGACACCACCTTGGCGAGCTCATCGACATCGAGCGCCGGGCCACGGCGGGCGCGCTGGCGCGCCGCGGACGCCCCAACCTCACCATCCACGCCGATCACGCCGACGAATGGCACGTCGGCGCCCTGTTCATGCTGCTCGAGGTGGCGACCGTCTACGCCGGCGAGCTCTACCGCGTGAACCCGCTCAACCAGCCGGGCGTGGAACTGGGCAAGCAGTTCACGTACGCCATGCTCGGGCGAGCCGACGCCGAAGCCGCGCGGCGGGAATGGGAGACGCTTCCGAAACCTGACCCCGACGCATCGGTGTAATCGCCGCTTGATCCCGATCGGGACTTCGGTCAAGTTGAATGAACAGACTGACTTCCGGGCATCGGCAGCGCGAGGGCGCGCGGCCGGTCCGGTCATGAGGAATCGATGCCCGATACCATTAAGTCGTTGAACGGCCTGTTTGGCGCGGCGGTTGAAGTCTCGGACGGCCGCGTGAAGGTGATCGATCCGGCCCCGCTGGCCGGCGCGAGCATGGACCGGCTGGTGCGCGCCGCGGTCTTCGGCGAGGGCGCCGTGCAGGCGCATGCGCGCTGGCTCATCTGGGAGACCGGGCAGGCGGTGGGCGTGCGCCCGGCGTCGATTCAGGATCTCTACATGGCGCGCGGGCGCGGCGAGGTGCACGGGTTCACGGTGCCCGCCATCAACGTCCGCGGGATGGCGTACGACACCGCGCGGTCGATCTTCCGCACGGCCAATCGCATGAAGGCCGGGGCTTTCATTCTCGAAATCGCGCGCTCCGAAATCGCGTACACCGACCAGCGCCCCGCGGAGTACGTCGCCGTCATGCTGGCCGCGGCGCTGCGCGAGGGATATCGCGGGCCCGTGTTCATCCAGGGCGACCACTTCCAGGTGAATGCGAAGAAGTACGCCGCCGATCCGGTGGGCGAGGTGAACGGAGTCAAGCAGCTCGCCACCGAAGCGGTGCACGCCGGCTTCTTCAACATCGACATCGACACGTCGACGCTCGTGGACATCGGCAAGCCCACGCTCGACGCGCAGCAGCGCCTGAACTACGACGTGGGCGTCGACATCCTGCGCCACGTGCGGTCGCTCGAACCCGACGGCGTCACGATATCCGTCGGCGGCGAGATCGGCGAAGTCGGCACGGCCAACAGCACCGTCGAGGAGTTGCGCGCCTACATGGACGGGTTCCTGCGCGCCGCGCCGAGGGGCATGGTCGGCGTTTCCAAGATCAGCGTGCAGTCCGGCACGTCGCACGGCGGCGTCGTGCTTCCCGACGGCTCGATCGCCGACGTGAAGCTCGACCTCGATACGCTGGAGCGCCTCTCCCGCGTGGCGCGGGACGAGTACGGACTCTCCGGCGCCGTGCAGCACGGCGCGTCCACGCTTCCCGACGCCGCGTTCCACCACTTTCCGAAGCGCGAAACGGCGGAGATCCACCTCGCCACCAACTTCCAGAACATGCTCTACGACCATGTGCCCTCGGCGCTCCGCGACGAGATCTACGCCTGGTTGTCGGAGCACGCGAAGGACGAGCGCAAGCCGAGCGACTCGGACGAGCAGTTCTTCTACAAGACGCGCAAGAAGGCACTCGGACCGTTCAAGCGGAAATTCTGGGACCTCGACGACGCGACGAAGGCGACGCTGGCCCGCGTGTACGACCAGAAATTCGGGTTCCTGTTCGAACAGCTGGCCATCGGCAACACGGCGTCGATGGTCGCCAAGTACATCACACCGCCGCTCATGCACCGCCCGGCGCCCGAGGGCGCGGCGGCGGCGGTGGCGGCGGCGCCTGATGACCCCGACGCGGGCGAGTAGCGCGGCGGGGGTCATTTCTCAGCAGGGAGGGAACATGGCGGACAACACACGCGAAGACGATCGCACCATCGTGGTCGAGAAGTCCGGTGGCGGAGTGGTGCCGTTCCTCGTCGGTCTCGCGATCGGCGCCGGTGCGGCGCTGCTCTTCGCGCCGCAGTCGGGCGAGCAGACGCGCCGCGACATCGTGCGCACCGGCCGCCGCGCGCGCCTGCGGGCGCGCGAGATGGCCGAAGACATCCGCGATCGCGCGGAAGACGCGTATCAGGATGCGCGCGCGCGGGTGGAGGACGGGCTGGACTCCGCGCGGGGCGCCGTCGACCGCGGGCGGCGCAAGGTGACGCGCGCCGTCGACAGCGGCCGCGACGCGGCCTCGCACGCCCGTGAGGATCTGGAGCGCCGGTTGTCGGCGGCCAAGTCGGCGTACAAGGCCGGCCTGGCGTCGCCCGAGAACGGCGACGGCGACGCATAGCCGACCTCGCGCCCGCCCACCGTCGCACGAGGCATGACCACGCGGCCAGGCTTCTCCGACCTGCGGTGGGCGGCGCGGGACTACCTCGTGCGCATGTGGGACAATGCGTACGAGGACAACGTGCTCTTTCTGGCGAGCGGGATCGCCTTCGACGTCCTGCTCGCGTCCATCCCGTTCGTGATCACGCTCGTGTCGGGCGTGACGTTCGTGCTCAACCTGTCGCCGGCCGCGTCCAGCGCGCAGATCACCGACATCATCGATCGCATGCTGCCGCCGCACAGCGATGCGATGGGGTTCCCGGTGCACCACGTCGTCGACGAGGCCCTGCAGGCGCATCACGCCCTCGGCGTGTGGAGCGCGCTGATCTTCCTGTTCCTCTCGACGCGGCTCTTCGCGTCGCTGCGCACCGTGCTCGCCGAAGTGTTCGACATCGAGGCCACGCGCGGCATCATCGCCGGCAAGATCTTCGACGTGAAGATGACCCTCCTGGCGACGCTGCTGTTCGCCGCCAACACGGTCCTGTCGGCGTACCTCGTGCTTGCGCGCTCGCGTGGGGTGCAGATTCTGGTGGACATCGGGCTGCGGCGGGACGTCATGGGCTCGCTGGAATACCTCGTCGGGCGGCTCGTGGCATACGTGTTCCTCCTCCTGATGTTCTTCGCCATCTACCGCTATCTTCCGGCGCGGCGCGTGCGCTGGCAGACCGCCCTCGTGGCGTCGCTCTTCACCAGCGCGCTGTTCGAGATCGCCAAGCAGCTGTTCTCGGTCGTCGTGCACCACCTCGACACCGCGTCGGTCTACACGGGCGCGCTCGCTGCCATCGTCATCCTGGTCGTCTGGGTCTACTACTCGGCGATCGTCTTCATCCTCGGCGGCGAGGTGGGGCAGGTGTTCGAGCTCCGCCGCACGCGGCGGCGCCAGCGCGAGGTGTTCACCGAATGATTCCGGATTGGACGGCATGACTCCGATCGACTTGCGCAGCGATACCGTGACGCGGCCCTCGCCCGAAATGCGCCGCGCCATGGCCGACGCCGAAGTGGGGGACGACGAGCGCGACGGCGACCCGACCACCCTCCGGCTGGAACGGCGCGTGGCCGAGCTGCTGGGCAAGGAGCGGGCGCTGTTCTTTCCCAGCGGCGTGATGGCCAACCAGGCCGCCGTGAACCTGCACACCAGACCCGGCACCGAGGTCATCCTCGACCACGATGCCCACATCATCCACTGGGAGATGGCCGGCGTCGCCGGGCTGAGCGGCGCGCAGATCCGGCCGGTCCTGCCCACGGGCATCGTCGCCACCGCCGACGACATGCGCCGCTACGTGCGGCCCCGCGCGCGCCACATGACGAGCCCGAGCCTCGTCTGCGTGGAGAACACCCACAACGGCGCCGGCGGCAAGGTGCTCTCGCTCGGCGACATGCGCGCCATCCGCAGCTTCGCCAACGAGCTCGGCGTGCCGGTGCACCTCGACGGGGCGCGCCTCTGGAACGCATCGCTCGCCGCCGGCGTCCCGCTCGAGGATTTCGCCGCTACGGCCGACACCGTCATGGTGGCGTTCTCCAAGGGACTCGGCGCGCCGATCGGCGCCGCCGTCGCCACGACCGCCGCGATGGCCGACGAGCTCTGGCGCATCCGCAAGCGCTTCGGCGGCGCCATGCGGCAGTCCGGGATCATCGCCGCCGGTGCGCTCTACGGCCTCGAGCACAACATGACGCGCCTTGCCGACGACCACGCCAACGCGCGCGCGTTCGCCGCCATCGCCGACGGCGCCGGCGGCGCGAAAGTCGTGGCGCCGGATACGAACATCGTGATGGTGGACCTCCCGCCGGGCCGCACCGCTGCGCCCGTCGTCAAGGCCTGCGCATCCGAGGGTGTGCTGTTCTCGGCGTGGTCGCTGTCGCGCATCCGCGCCGTCACCCATCTCGATGTGAGCGCCGATCAGGCGAAGACGGCGGGTGAGGTGCTCGCCCGCGCTCTCGAGGCGGTGTAGCGGCCCGTGGCGGCGCGCGAGGCGTTTACCGGCTGGCCCGCGGCGCCTCGTTCACTTGAGCCGCTCCCCCGGCGAGGCTAACTTACGGTCGTTCCAGGCCCCGGAGGGCGACAGCCTTCTAACTCCGTCAGGGCCCCGCAGGCAGCAGCGGCATGAGGTGTCTGACGTCGCTTCGTCAGGCCTGGGACACTGCGCGGGCGGTCCATTTCCCCTCCGGGGACATGCCGCCCGCGCCTTCATTTCGCCCTCGGCCGCGCGTCACTTACGGGCATAGCCACCCGGTGTAGATTGAGCGTGGCCCCCCGATCTCGGCCGTCCGCAGTTCGCAGTGACTGCGTGCTCGATCCTGCTCACTGCCGACTGTTCGCTGCCGACTGCTCACTGCCGACTGTAGTCATGTCCGTCGCCCTCGCTCGCCAGTATCGTCCCAAAACCTTCGCCGACGTCGCCGTGCAGTCGCACGTCGCGAACACCCTCAAGGGTGCGATTGCGCGCGGGCGCGTGGCCCACGGGTACCTGCTCTGCGGTCCCCGCGGCGTCGGCAAGACGACGCTCGCCCGCGTGCTGGCCATGGCGCTGAATTGCGAGCACAAGCAGGCCGACGGCGAGCCGTGCGGCACGTGCGACAGTTGCCGGCGCATCTGGAGCGGCGGTGCGTCGCTCGACGTCGTGGAGATCGACGCCGCCAGCAATCGCGGCGTGGACGACGCCCGCGAGCTGCGCGAACGGGCCATGTATGCTCCCTCGGGAGAACGCGGCTACAAAGTCTACATCGTGGACGAAGCGCACATGCTCACGCGCGAGGCATGGAATGCGCTCCTCAAGATCCTGGAGGAGCCGCCCCCGCGCGTCGTCTTCGTCTTCGCGACCACCGAGCCGCAGAAGATCGCCCAGTCCGCCGCTCCCGTGCTCAGCCGCCTCCAGCGCTTCGACTTCAAGCGCCTCGGCGCCGGCGACATCCGGCAGCGCCTCGAGACGATCCTCGCGTCGGAGAAGGTGTCGGCCGAGCCGGAAGCGCTGCTCATGATCGCGCGCGCCGCCGACGGATCCATGCGCGATGCGCTGAGCCTCACCGATCAGGTCCTGTCCATGGACGAAGGCGCGCTCACCGCGGCCCGCGTCCGCGAAGCGCTCGGGCTCGTCGCCGAGGACGAGTTCATCGCCCTGCTCGACATCATCGCCGACCGGCGCGCCGGCGACGTCTTCGCCTTCGTCGGACGGATGGCCGACGCGGGCGTGGACTTCGGCATCTTCCTCACCGGCCTCGCCGATATCATGCGCGCGCAGTTGGCGCTCACGCTCGGCGGCACCGCGCCCGAACTCTCGGACGCGGCCCGGCGCGCCCTCTCCGAGCGCGTCAACAAGCTTTCGGCGGGCGACCTTCTTCGCATGCTGAATGCCCTGGCCGACCTCGAGCCTCACTTCCGGAAGAGCGGCCAGCAGCAGATGCTCGTCGAGATGCTGCTCGTGCGCTTCGCCCTCATGGATCGGACCGTCGAGATCGAGGACGTCCTGCGGGCCATGGGTGGCGGCGAGGGTGGCGGCGGAGCGTCCGACGCGGCGCGCGCCACTCGCTCGCCCGCGGCCGCTGCACGTCCGGCAGCTCCCCGGCGGGACGCGGCCGCTCCGGCCCCCTGTGCGCTCGCGGTCGCCGAGCGCGAAGCTCCCGTGCCTCCGGCTCCGGCCGCGCCGCCGCGCCCGGTGATCGCCGACGCGCCGGCGCCGCTGGCCGCCCCGGCCCGCGTGCTGGCGGACTCGGCTCCCACCGAGGCTCCGAAGCCGGTCCCACTCGCATTGCACCTCGTCGCCGAGCGGTGGGACGACCTGGTCCAGCGCATCCGCGCGGAAGGGAAGCCGGTTCTCGCCGACGCCCTGCAGAACGGAGTGCCGACGGCCGTCTCCGCGCGTGGCGGCGGCGAGGTCACCATCCAGCAGGACTCGCCGAACCCCTTCCACGCCCAGGTGATCGAGGAGAAGCACGCCGAGATCGTCGCCGCGCTCCGGCACTGGTTCACCGGGGTGAGCCGTATCACCGTCTCGTCGGACGCGCCCGCCGAGGCGCCCAAGCGGTTGACCGACGCGATGATCCGGAGCGAGCGGCTGGCCCGGCTGCGCCAGCAGAATCCGGTGCTCGGCGCGGCAATCGACGTCCTCGACCTGGACGTCGTGGACTGACCGGCTTCGTGCTTGCTTCGCCCCGTCGCCGCGGGGTAGTTTAACTCTTCACCCCGGTTGTGGATTCGATGCGAGACTTCATGAAGATCCTGCAGCAGGCGCAGGAGATGCAGGGCAAGGTTCAGCAGGTGCAGGCCGAGCTGGAGCAGATGGTCGTTACGGGTACGGCCGGCGGCGGTCTGGTGAGTGTGGACGTCAACGGGACCGGTGCGGTCCGACGCGTGAAGATCGACCCGTCGGTGGTCAATCCTGCCGACGTCGAGATGCTCGAAGACCTTGTGGTGGTGGCGGTTACGGAAGCACAGAAGAAGGCCCAGGCACAGGCCCAGGAGCAGATGGGGGCCCTGACTGGCGGGCTTCAACTCCCGTTCAAGCTGCCCTTCTAGCGTGTCGGCGATCGACGAGCTGGCCACCGAGTTCGCAAGGCTGCCGGGGATCGGACGCAAGACCGCTCTCCGGCTCACCTACCATCTGCTCAAGCAGCCGGCCGACCAGAGCCGCCGGTTGGCGCAGTCGCTGCTGACACTGGGCGAACGGGTGCGGCAGTGCGAGCGCTGCTTCAACCTGACGGAAGAGCGGTTGTGTGAAGTGTGCCGCGATCCGCGGCGCGATCAGTCGGTGGTGTGCGTGGTGGAGGAGGCGTCGGACATCGGTGCCATCGAACGGGCAGGGGAGTATCGCGGGGTGTACCACGTGCTGGGGGGACGGCTCTCGCCCCTCGAGGGCGTGGGACCGGACGACCTCACCGTCGCCCGGCTCGTCGAACGTGCGGCGCCCGGCGGTGCCGTGCGCGAAGTGATCGTGGCGACCAACCCCAGCCTCGAAGGCGAGGCCACGGCGCTGCTGGTGCGGCGCGAGTTGGCGGCAGCCGGTGCGTCGGACGTGACGGTCACGCGGATTGCGTTGGGACTGCCCGTGGGCGGCGATCTCGAGTATGCGGACGGCGTGACGATCGCCCGCGCGCTGTCGGCGCGGAGGGCGATGTGATGGGCCGGCGGGACCGGACGGCGATGGCCGCGGGATTCGCCGGCGGATTGCTGGTTGGCCTCGTAGCGTGGAACGCCCAGATTAAGCGCTCCCGCCGCGATCTGTTCAGCGAGAGTGCGGTGCGGCGGGTGGCGGCCCTCGGATACCTGGCGGGCCGGCCGGGGCTGCAGACGGCCCGGTTGCTCGCCGAGTACGTGGATTGGGAGCCGTTGCCCCTGCTCCGGCGGCGCGGCCGGCGGATGTTGCAGCGGATGCAGGCGTACCTCGAATAGGCAGGCGAGAACTCATGCCCGTCGGTGCAGCGAGTTGGTCCTTCACGGAAGACGACTACAACGCCATCACGCACGCGTTGCAGCACTTTCTCGTGGACAGCAGCGCGCGATGCGCGCTGCTGGTCGATCGAACGGGGCAGCTGGTGGCGACCGTCGGCGAGCAGCCGCGGTTCGATCCGACCACGTTCGCCACGCTCACCGCCGCCGATTTCAGCGCCAACGATCAGCTGGCCCGCCTGATCGGCGAGTCCGATTTCAATACGCTGTTCCATCAGGGCGACAAGGAATCGATGTATCTGGCGGACGTCGCGCGGCGGGTCATCCTCGTCGTCCTGTTCGACAACCGCACCACCCTTGGCCTGGTTCGACTCAAGATGAAGCAAGCCGTCGAGGAACTCACCCGGCTCTTCGATTCGGTGTTCTCGCGCGGCGCCTCCGGGCAGCCCGCCGCCCCCAATATTCTCGCCGGCGCGGACGACGAGATCGACAAGCTGTTCCAGTAGGGAGACCGACGGCATGTCGATGATCAACTACGCGTCCCGCGAGATCAACTGCAAGATCGTCTATTACGGCCCGGGATTGGGCGGCAAGACGACCAACCTCGAGCACGTGTATGGCAAGGTGCAGCCCGATACGCGCGGCAAGCTGATCTCGCTCGCCACCGAAACCGAGCGAACGCTGTTCTTCGATTTCCTGCCGGTCGACCTCGGCACCATCCGCGGGTTCAAGACGCGCTTCCACCTGTACACCGTGCCGGGCCAGGTGTACTACAACGCCAGCCGCAAGCTCATCCTCAAGGGCGTGGACGGCATCGTCTTCGTCGGGGATTCGCAGATGGAACGCATGGAAGCGAATCAGGAAGCCATGCAGAACCTGTATGACAACATGGCCGAGTACGGCTACGACCTCACGAAGATGCCGTTCGTGATCCAGTACAACAAACGGGATCTCCCCAACGCCGCGCCCGTCGCCGAGCTGCAGACGGCGCTCAACCCCGGGTGGGAGGTGGCCGACGCGGCCCGCCAGCGCGTGACGCCCGATCCCTATCATGCCGGCGAGAACCTGGTCGAGCAGCTGCCCACCGGCGAGTGGGTCGAGCGCGCCCAGTACTTCGAGGCCGTGGCGGTCACCGGCGACGGCGTGTTCGAGACGCTGCGCGCCGTCAGCAAGCTCGTCCTCAAATCGCTGGCCTGAGCCGCCGGGGCACTCGGTGAATCTGCCGAACTGGTTGACCGCGGGACGCATCGTCGCGGCGCCGTTCATTGCCTGGCTCCCGTTCTCCGGATCGTCCACGTATCGGTTCATCGCCTGGGCACTGTTCGCGCTCGCGGCCGTCACCGACTACGTGGACGGCTACCTCGCCCGCTCGCGCGCGCAGGAAACCGATCTCGGCCGGCTGCTCGATCCCTTCGCCGACAAGCTCCTCATCGTGGCCACGCTGATCCCGATGTTCGTGCTCACCGGCTCCGGCACTTCGGCGTCGATCTTTTCGCCGCTGCACGCGTCGATGATCCCCGGCTCGATCGGCCCGGTCATGAAGAGCAGCGGGCTCGCGGCCTTCCCGTTCGTGACGCCGCTCGGCCTCATCGGCCTCCCGTGGTGGATTCCCACGCTCATCCTCGGGCGTGAGGTGTACATGTCCGTCTTCCGGCAGATCGCGCGGCGCCGCGGCGTGGTCATCAGCGCCATCGGACCGGCCAAGTGGAAGACCGCGATGCAGCTCTTCTGGGTCGGATCGGCTTTCTTCTGGTTCTTCATCGCCACGGTGGCCATGAACCGCGGGTGGGCCACCGACGCGTGGCGCTACTTCGCCTATTTCAACGGCATCGTCGGCGTATTCATGATGATCGGCGCCACGGCGCTCACCGTCTACTCGCTCTGGCTCTACATGAGCCGCTACGGGAAACTCCTCCGCGCCGCCCGGTAGATGAAGGTCGAACTCGTCACGATCGGCGACGAGCTGCTGCTCGGCTTCACGATCGACACGAACGCCGCCCACATCGCGCGCCAGTTGGCCGCGATCGGCGTCGAGATCGACCGGCGCACGACCGTCGGCGACGAAGCGGCCGGGATCGCCGCCGCGGTTCGCGACGCGCTCGCGCGCACCGGCGCCGTGATCACCACCGGCGGCCTCGGCCCCACCAGCGACGATCTCACGAAACCCTCCATCGCCGCGCTCTTCGGGCGCGAGATGCGCTTCGACGAAGAACACTTCGCATGGATGGCCGAACGCTGGCGCACCCGGTTCGGCCGCGAGATCCCCGAAGCGAACCGCCAGCAGGCCATGATTCCCGAGCGCGCCGTCAAGCTCCGCAACAACCACGGCTCGGCGCCCGGCATCTGGCTGGAGGACGATCAGGGCCGCTGGGTGGCCATGCTGCCCGGCGTCCCGCGCGAGATGCGGGGGATGCTCGCTGATACGCTCGTCCCGATGCTCCGCGATCGCGTCACCGGCGATCGCGTCGTGCGCTCGCGCACCCTGCGCACAACCGGGCTCCCCGAGTCGCTGATCGCCGAACGCGTGGCGGCCATCGGCGGCAGCGTGCCGGAAGCCGCGCTCGCCTACCTCCCCAACGTCGACGGCGTCGATCTGCGCCTCACCGTTCGCGGCGTGGCGTCTGTCGAAGCCGACCGGCGCCTCGACGCCGCGGCGCAGCGGCTGCGGCGCGTGTTCGCGCGCGACATCTATGGCGAGGACGACGCTGATCTCGCCGCCGTCGTGCTGGAGGCGTGCAAGGCGCGCGCGCTCACCTTCGCCGTCGCCGAGAGCTGCACCGGCGGCATGCTCGGCGAACGGCTCACGCGGATCCCGGGGGCGAGCGACGTGTTCGTGGGCGGAGTGATCGCCTATTCCAACCGGTTGAAGACGGCGCTGTTGGGCGTTCCCGCGGCGCTGATCGACGCGCACGGCGCCGTGAGCGAGGAAGTGGCCCGCGCCATGGCCACCGGCGCGCGTGCGCGCACCGGCGCCGACATCGGCGTCGGCATCACCGGCATCGCCGGCCCGGACGGCGGTACGCCCGAGAAGCCGGTGGGCAC